>NZ_LMIS01000001.1:3316218-3617692 GCF_001428805.1 Aeromicrobium sp. Root236
CGATCAACCGCGAGGACTGGGGCCTGACGTGGAACATGGCCCTCGAGGCCGGAGGCCTTCTGGTGTCCAAGGAGATCCGGCTCGAGATCGAGGTCGAGCTCGTACGTCCAGAGCCCTCGGAGGAGTCCTGAATCAGCAGCGTCAGGGCACGCGGAACAGGCCGCCGGGGGTCACGGCCATCTGGACCGGTACGTCGTGGGGTTCGTGCGGCAGCTCGGGCACCAGCTCGTGCGTGAAGACCAGCGCGCACAGCGGCGCCCGTACGCCCGCGAGTGCCCGGTCGTAGTAGCCGGCCCCGCGGCCCAGACGATGTCCGGCATGGTCGACCGCGAGCGCCGGGACGACCACGACGTCGCACGTCTCGAGCGCGTCGGTGCCGAGGGACGGCCCGGCGGGCTCGGGGATGCCGAGCGGAGTCGTGGTCAGCGACGACTCCAGGTCGTACGCTACCCAGTCGAGCGTGCGGTCGTCGCGGCTCAGCGGCACGACGACCTCGATGCTGCGGTCGATAAGGCCCGCGATCAGCGGGACGGTGCCGGGCTCGGACGGCATCGAGAGGTAGCAGGCGACCCGCTTCGCCCGGGCGACGACGGGTGCGGCGAGCAGGTGGAGCGCGATCGCGTCAGCCGCCTGCCGGCGCGCCTCGGGGGCCATGGCGCGGCGCCTCGCCAGAAGGTCCAAACGCGCCTGTTCCTTCATCACGCGCTGACGCTAGCGTATGGGGAATGTCGGGAATGTCGGGACTGGCGATGGCGCAGCAGCGCATGACGGACGCTGGCGTGCCCCAGCGAGCAATCGATGTCTTCTCCTCCTTCTACGCCAAGCTCGAGGAGGGCGAGAGCGGGATGATCCGCGAGGCGGACGTCGACCCGCTCGACGGCATCGACCATGCCGGCGCGCTCCAGCTGAGCGACGAGGAGTGCCGCGCCGCCGCCGCGGTCACCGCGGTGATCAAGCTCAACGGCGGGCTCGGCACCTCGATGGGCCTCGACAAGGCCAAGACGCTGCTGCCCGTACGCCAGGACCTCACGTTCCTCGACGTCATCGTGGGCCAGGTCCGCCACGTGCGGCAGTCCCTCGACGTACGCCTGCCGCTGCTGTTCATGAACAGCTTCCGCACACGTGACGACACCCTTGCGGCACTGGCGAAGTACGACGACCTCGAGGTCGAGGGCCTGCCGATCGACTTCCTGCAGAACCGCGAGCCCAAGCTGCGCGCCGACGACCTGACGCCCGTCGACTGGCCGGCCGACCCGTCGCTGGAGTGGTGCCCGCCAGGCCACGGCGACCTCTACACAGCCCTTGAGGTCTCCGGCATCCTCGACGCCCTCCTCGACGCCGGCTACCGCTACGCGACCGTCTCCAACGCCGACAACCTCGGCTCGGCGCCGGACCCGGCGATGATGGGCTGGTTCGCGGCGTCGGGCGCCCCGTACGCCGCAGAGGTCTGCCGGCGTACGCCCGCCGACGTCAAGGGCGGGCACATCGTCGTACGCAAGAGCGACGGCCGTCTCGTGCTGCGGGAGACCGCCCAGGTCGCACCGGAGGACGCCCCCGAGGCTGACGACCCGCAGCGGCACAAGTACTTCCACTGCAACAACCTGTGGTTCGACCTGCGGGTCATGAAGGCGACGCTCGAGGCCCGCGACGGCATCCTCGGCCTGCCGCTGATCCGCAACGCCAAGACCGTCGATCCGACCGACCCCTCGTCGACCAAGGTCGTGCAGATCGAGTCGGCGATGGGTGCCGCGGTCGAGGTGTTCGAGGGGGCCACCGCGATCGAGGTCGATCGTTCGCGGTTCCTGCCGGTCAAGACCACCAACGACCTGTTGCTGCTGCGCTCCGACGTCTACGGGGTGGGCGAGGACTTCCGCGTACGCGCGCAGGTGAGCTCGGCGCCGCTCGTCAACCTCGACCGCCGGTTCTACACGACGATGGCCGACTTCGATGCGCGCATCCCGGAGGCTCCGTCGCTGGTCGACGCCACGTCGTTGACCGTCAAGGGCGACTGGCGCTTCGGCCGAGGTGTCACGATGCGCGGCGACGTGGTGCTCGACGACTCCGGCGCGGCCCAGAGCGTCCCGGCGGGCGCCCAGTTAGGCTGACTCGCATGTCACCTGGAGAAACCGACGACGGGCCGGAGCAGAACATGCTGCCGCTCGGCTCGGACACTCCGCCGGATCCGATCCCGGGATACCCGTCCAGTCCGGCCGGCGAGGGTGAGCAGACCGAGCCCGTACGCCTGCCCGAGGCGCCGTCGGAGCAGGCGGCGCCGGTTGAGCCTGTCGAAACCCCTCCTGTCGCTTCGACAAGCTCAACGACCGACGGGCCGTCCGAGCCGGTTGAGCCGGTTGAGCCTGTCGAAACCCCTCCTGTCGCTTCGACAAGCTCAACGACCGACACCTCGCCCGAGCCGGCGGCTCCCGCACAGCCCGCCTCCTCCGGTGCCCGTCCCCGGCCGGCGAGCGTCCGCGAGGGCATGCTGACCGTCGAGGACCACCTCGAGAAGATCCTGCGCGGCATCGGTCCGCTCGGCGCCTACGACCAGCCGCTCGTCGAGTCGCTCGGCCTGCCGTTGCACGAGGCCTTCGTGAGCCCCTCGGACCTGCCGCTGTTCGACAACTCCGCGATGGACGGTTATGCCGTCCGGTCCGAGGACGTCGTGGGCGCGACCCGCGAGCAGCCGGTCGCGCTGCCGGTCGTCGGCGAGATCGCCGCAGGGTCCGGCCGGCCGTTCGCGATCAGCGCGGGCACCGCGGTCAAGATCATGACGGGCGCGCCGATCCCGCGTGGCGCCGACGCCGTCGTGCCGTTCGAGAAGACCGACCGCGGCAATGCCAGGGTCGAGATCTACGAGCCGGCTGCCCGCGGCGCATGCATCCGGCCCAAGGGCGATGACATCAAGGCCGGCGAGACCGTGCTCGCCGAGGGCACCGTTCTCGGACCGCGTGAGATCGGGTTGCTGGCCTCGCTCGGTGCGCCCCGGGCCAAGGCGCGTCCCCGTCCGCGCGTCGTCGTCATCTCGACCGGCGACGAGCTCCGCGAGCCCGGCACGCACCTCGACTTCGACTCGATCCACGACGGCAACAGCTACATGCTCGCCGCGGCGGTCCGTGACGCCGGCGCGATCTGCTACCGCGTCGGGGCGGTCGACGACAGCCCGCGCACGTTCCGCAAGGTGCTCTCCGAGCAGCTCGTCCGAGCCGACCTGGTCGTCACGAGCGGCGGCATCAGCAAGGGTGACCACGACGTCGTCAAGGAGACGCTGTCGGCGCTCGGCACGGTCGACTTCGTCGAGGTCGCGATGCAGCCCGGCAAGCCCCAGGGCTTCGGCCGGGTCTTCGACGAGCAGACCCCGATCATCACGCTGCCCGGCAACGCGGTCTCGGCCTATGTCTCGTTCGAGGTGTTCGTGCTCCCGGCGATCCGGCGCATGATGGGCCGTACGCCCTACCGCCGGCCCATGGTGCACGCGGTCCTGGCCGCCGACCTCAGGTCGACGCCCGGCATCCGCCAGTACGTCCGTGGGGTCTTCGAGGTGACGCACCGGGGCGCCAAGGTCACGCCGATCCTCGGCAACGGTTCGCACCTCATCGGCTCCCTGGCCAAGGCCAACGCGCTGATCATCGTCGGCGAGGACCAGACCGCGCTCAACATGGGCGACACCGTGCGCACGCTGGTGCTGGATCGGCCGTTCTGACCATGCCCGACCGGCTCACCCACGTCGACGACTCCGGCGCCGCCCGCATGGTCGACGTCACCGCCAAGGACGTCACGGCCCGCACGGCCACGGCTCGCGGCCGTGTGGAGGTCAGCCCCGAGGTGATCGCGCTCCTGCGCGGCGAGGGTGTGCCCAAGGGCGATGCCATCGCGACGGCCCGGATCGCCGGCATCATGGCGACCAAGCGCACCCCTGACCTGATCCCGCTGTGCCACCCGCTGGCGATCGGAGGGGTCGAGGTCGACCTGGTCGTCGAGGACGATGCCGTCGCCATCTCCGCGACGGTGCGGACCGCAGATCGTACGGGCGTCGAGATGGAGGCCCTCACCGCCGTGAGCGTCGCTGCGCTGACCGTCGTCGACATGGTCAAGGCCGTCGACAAGCTGGCCCGCATCACCGACATCGAGGTGGTCGCCAAGTCCGGTGGCAAGAGCGGCGACTGGACGCGGTCGGCGACGGGGCAGGCATGAAGGCAGCTGTCGTGGTCGCGTCCAACCGGGCGTCGACCGGGGTCTACGAGGACACGACGGGGCCGCTGATCGTCGAGGCGCTGACGGCCTGGGGCTTCGAGGTCGGCGCGCCGGCCGTGGTCGGTGACGGTGAACCCGTCGCCGAGGCCATCCGTGCGGCTCTCGCCGAGGGGGTCTCGGTCGTGCTGTCGACCGGTGGCACCGGCATCAACCCGACCGATCGCACTCCGGAGGCGACCCGTCCGCTGCTGGACCGGGAGCTGCCGGGCGTCGCCGAGGCCATCCGCGCGCACGGCGTCGCCAAGGGCGTACCCACCGCGATGCTGTCGCGCGGGGTCGCCGGCGTCTCGGGCAGGGCCGTCATCGTCAACCTCCCCGGCTCTCGCGGCGGGGTCAAGGACGGCCTCGAGGTGCTGGCCGACGTCCTGCCGCATGCCGTCGACCAGCTGATGGGCGGCGACCATCCCCGCGCTGGGAGCGCGTCCTGAGCCCGGGCTGGCCGGTCGTCCTCACGCGCGGACGGATCGGCGTACGTCCCCTGCGCCGTCGTGACGCCCGCACGTGGTCGCGGCTGCGCGCCGACAACGCCGACTGGCTCGGTCCGTGGGAGGCGACGCTGCCACGCGAGGCGGGACCGCCCGCCACGTCGTACGTCGGCATGATCGGCACGTTGCGCCGTCGTGCGCGGCTCGGCCAGGCCATGCCGTTCGTGCTGACCTGGGACGACGAGATGGTCGGCATGCTGACCGTCAACGGCATCACGTGGGGATCCGCGCGGTGGGCGAGCCTCGGCTACTGGGTCGCGAAGAGTCACGCCGGGCGGTCGATCACCCCGACCGCCGTAGCTCTGGTCTCGGACCACCTGATCACGACCGTCGGGCTGCACCGCATCGAGATCGCGATCCGGCCGGAGAACGCCGCCAGCCTGCGCGTCGTCGAGAAGCTCGGCTTCAGCGAGATCGGCCTGGCCCACCGATTCCTGCACATCGCGGGGGAGTGGCGTGACCACCGGATCTTCCAGGTGCTCGCCGAGGACGTGCCGGCCGGCCTCGTCGCGCGCCTCGATCCGCCGCGCTCGGAGGCCGAGGACGACGTTCCGGGGTAGCTCCGACCACCCGGATCCGCGTCATCCGGCCCTGCGGGGACGAGTCGAGTCACACGCGTCCCACAAGTTCTCAGGCGACACACGGCCGTGGGTGCCGGGTAAGGGCACCCGCACCGCCTACCGTTTTGCTCGTGGGTTCGAGCAGTGGGTTGATCATCGCGTTTGTCGTGGCCGTCTGGGCCGCGTACTTCGTGCCCCTCGTGCTGCGCCGGTACGACGAGGCCAGCAAGAACGCCTCGGTCGAGACGTCCGGCTCGCAGTCCCGCGTCATCGCCCGGCCTGCCGCGAAGCCCACAGCTGCGGTCGCCGAACCTGTCGCTGCTGCCGTCGAGCCTGAGATCCCGGTCGCCGAGAAGGTCGTGGCACCCCCCGCCCGTACGCTCGACCGCCCCGCCGCGCGTCTCGCGGCGCGGCGTCGCCGGCGTACGCTCCTGACCCTGCTGGCCACCACCGCATTGGTCGGCGGTCTGGCCGGTGCCGCGGTCATCGCCCCGTTCTGGGTCGCCGCACCCGTCGCCCTGGTCGTGGCCTGGCTCGTGGCCTGCCGCATCCAGGTCCGCAGCGAGCTGGGCATCGCGCGCGTCAAGACGCCCAAGCCCAAGACCGACAAGAAGAAGTCCGTCTCGACCGCCGCCGACGAAGAGCAGACGATCGTCGTCTCGGGGCAGTTCGAGGACATCAACCCCGGCCTCAAGCACCAGATGGAGGACGTGCCGCTCGAGGCCAACGCACTCGACGACCAGATCGTGATCGCGGTGCCGTCCGTCTCGACGACCGGCGAGGCGCTCTGGGACCCGCTCCCGGTGACCCTGCCGACGTACGTCACGAAGCCTCGCGCCGGTCGCACGGTCCGCACGATCGACTTCAGCCAGGCAGGCGCCTGGACCTCGGGACACATCGAGGGCGAGGACGTCGAGCTGCCGCAGCGCGGCGATGACGCGGGCGACGAACGCCGGGCCGTCGGTCACTGAACCAGCCTGATAAAGTTGCGGGGCAGCACGAGGGGCATTGGCGCAGTTGGTAGCGCGCTTCGTTCGCATCGAAGAGGTCAGGAGTTCGAATCTCCTATGCTCCACAAGATCAAGAACCCCGGGCGCTCTTTGCCCGGGGTCTTCTTGTGTGGCGGTGGCTCAGGTCGAACGCGTGGGACCGGGGTTTCGACCCGGGTCACCGACGACGGCCGTGAATGGACGGTGTCAGCTAGTGGCAGCCTGGCGTACGACGTCCTGCACCGACGCGAGGTCGCCCTGCCACGGCGCGCCGTGACCCGGCAGGAGCCAGGTCGCCTGGAGCCCCGAGAGCCGGCCGAGGGACTCGAGCGCACGGGCGGGCTCGTCGGTGAACGGTGCGGCCTGGACGCCGGTCCGCCCGGTGAGCACGTGCCGGGTCGTGAGCGCGTCGCCGACGAAGATCGCGTCGGCGACCGGCACGTGGACGGCGATGCTGCCAGGGGAGTGGCCCGGCATGCTGATGACGCGAGGTGAGCCCGGAAGCGGCAGCACCTCGCCGTCGGTGACCTCGGTGACCTCGGTGAGGTAGGAGGTCCGCCAGCCCTTCTTGCGGAGGGCGTACGTGACGAAGCCGAGCATCGGGCCGAGGCGTTTGGCGTCCGGGGGAGGCTTGGGCTTGTCGCCGCCGCGGGCCCGGTCGGCGTCATCCGCGTGGACGAACACCGGCACACCGTGGTCCTTGCGCAGCCGCTCGGCGAACCCGATGTGGTCGGAGTCGCCGTGGGTCAGGACGAGTCCGCGGACGTCGTCCACGCTGCGACCCATCGCGCTGAGCTCGGCGACGAATTCGCGCCAGTGACCCGGCAGACCGGCGTCGATGACGGTGACGCCGTCATCGGTGTCGACCAAGTAGGCGGCGACGATGTCGTTGCCGATGCGGTGCAGGTGCGGGCCGAGCTTCAACGGTCTCCCCGATCGTGAGTACGTGATACAACATGGCTACGGTAGTTAGCCGTGAAGGCTAATGTCAATAGCCAAGGAGGTCGTGACATGGCTGCGCCCGAGCGCACCTCCCTGGCCGAGATCGTCGACGCAGGACGCGAGCTCCTCGAGACCGGCGGGCCGGCGGGCCTCACGATGCAGGCCGTCGCACGTCGGGTCGGCGTACGGGCGCCGTCGCTCTACAAGCGCGTCCGCGACCGTGAGGCGCTCCTCGGCCTGATCGCAGGCGCGACGGTCGACGAGCTGAGCCTGCGGATGGCGGCCGCCGACGGCACCATCGCCGGGATTGCGCACGCCTATCGCGCGTTCGCGCACGAGCGCCCGGAAGGATTCCGGCTGACCATGTCGACGGCTGCCGACACCGAGTCGCTCGCACGCGCGAGTGTGCCGATCCTCAAGGCAGCCGAGGAGCTGGTGGGACCTGCCGAGGCGTTGGAGGCGGCCCGGCTCGTGACTGCATGGGTCAACGGTTTCGTGTCGATGGAGCTCGCCGGCGCGTTTCGCCTGGGCGGCGACATCGAGCGCGCCTTCGAGTTCGGGCTCGAACGGCTGACGGTCGCCCTCACCCCGCAGAGCTGACTCGCCGGGTCACTCCGTGATGCCGGCTGCATCCATGAGGATCTCGGCGGCGCGACGCGCGTCGTCCGCGGCCTGCGAGGTGCCGGCGATCGCGGCAGTCGTCTGGGCGCCCTCGGCGAGGATCGCGAGCTGCGGGCCGAGCCACGACGGTCCACCGGCCTGCTCGACGAGCCGGGCGACGTACGCCTGGAAGTCGGCCTTGTGGTCGCGCACGATCCCGGCGAGCGACTCGACCGTGCCACCGAGCTCGCCGAACGAGTTGATGAAGCCGCAGCCGCGGAAGTCGTTCTCACCGAACCAGGCGCCGAGGTAGTCGAAGATCGCGAGCAGCTGCCCGCGAGGAGTGGCGGCGTCGGCGACTGCGGCCGAGACGCTCGTCATCCAGCGCTCGTGCCGGCTGCGCAGGACCTCCTCGACGATGACCTCCTTCGACGGGAAGAGCTTGTAGAGCCGCTTGAGGGAGACGCCGCTCGCGTCGCGGAGGGCATCCATGCCCACGGACTGGATGCCCCGGAGGTTGTAGAGGCTGTCGGCCGTCGCGATCACCAGGTCGCGAGCGGCGTCGTCGCTCATGCTGCGCGCATCGTCGGTGGTGACCTTCGTCATGGAACCGATCCTCTCGGGGACTTGCGTAGAAAACGATCGTTCTCTAGTCTAGAGCATACCGGAGAACGAACGTTCTCCAGACTTCGAGAGGAACTGACATGGCAACGATCAAGGTCGGCACCGAGAACTCCACCGACATCGAGCTCTACTACGAGGACCACGGCACGGGTCAGCCCGTCGTCCTGATCCACGGCTATCCGCTGGACGGTCACTCGTGGGAGAAGCAGTCCGCCGCGCTCCTCCAGGCCGGCTACCGGGTCATCACGTACGACCGCCGCGGCTTCGGCCAGTCGAGCCAGCCGATCACCGGCTATGACTACGACACGTTCGCCGCAGACCTGAACGTCGTGCTCGAGACGTTGGACCTGCAGGACGTCGTCCTGGTCGGCTTCTCGATGGGCACCGGCGAGGTCGGCCGCTACGTCGGGACGTACGGCACCGACCGCGTGGCGAAGGTCGCGTTCCTCGCCTCGCTCGAGCCCTACCTGCTCCAGGTCGATGACAACCCCGCAGGCGTGCCCGCGGAGGTGTTCGACGGCATCCGCAAGGCTGCGACCGACGACCGTTTCGCGTGGTTCGACTCGTTCTACGAGAACTTCTACAACCTCGACGAGACCCTCGGAAGTCGCATCAGCGAGGCCACGGTCCGCGCCAGCTGGAACGTGGCCGCTGGATCGTCCTGGTACGCCGCATCGGCCGTGGTCGACTCCTGGCTGACGGACTTCCGCGACGACATCGCGAAGGTCGATGTCCCGGCGCTGATCGTGCACGGCACGGCTGACCGCATCCTGCCGATCGACTCGACCGGCCGCGAGTTCACGAAGCGGCTGCCGGCCGCCGAGTACGTCGAGATCGAGGGTGCGCCGCACGGCATGCTGGCAACCCACGCCGACGAGGTCAACGCTGCGCTGCTGGGCTTCCTGGGCCGTTGATCTGACCGGGGCCGCCGCACGCAGAAGCGACGGCCCCGCACTCCCAGAACAATCGAGCCCCGCCCGGGCCCGCAGGGGAAGCAGGGACCGGACGGGGCTCAGGGGGTTGACCCATGTCGAACATTCTTGGGCGCCGAACCTGCACGCAACCTGACTGCCAGTTGATCAGTTGCGGGGGAGGGTCAGCGTGAAGCTCGTGGGGTGGGACGTCGAGGTGACCCGCACGTCGCCCCCGAGCGTACGAGCGACGCGTCGCGCCAGGGCCAGGCCGAGGCCGGCGCCGTCGCTGCGCGGTCCGCGGTGGCCCGAGACGAACACCGACTCGGCGTCGTCGGGCGTCATCCCCTCGCCGTCGTCGCTGACCGTGATGTCGACGGTGCGGGCGTGAGTCGTGGCGGTGAACGTGACTGACGAGGCGGCGTGGCGAAGCGCGTTCTCTACGACGGGGGACAGGGCCCGGACGGCGTGCTCGTTGGGCGCCGCGATGCCGATCTCCCCGACCTCGGCGGAGACCGCGATGCCGGTGGTGTCGAGGTGCTCGAGCGTGGCGCTGACCAGCGTCGACGCTGTCGTACGCGCATCGGGACGGGGTGCGTGACGGGCGATCGCGAGGAGCGACGAGATCGTCGTGCTCATCCGGTCGACGACCTCGACGACCCGGCCGAAGCGCTCGCGGACGTCGGGGTCTGCGGTCGTCATCATGCCCAGCTCGGCCTCGCCGCGGATGGCGGTCAGCGGCGTGCGCAGCTCGTGCGCGAGCTCGGAGGTCAGCTGCTGCTCACCACGCAGCGCCCCGGCGACCCGGTCGAGCAGGACGTTGAGCGTACGGCCGAGGTGGCCGAACTCGTCGTCGGTGTTGGTGGCCTCGAACCGGGAGTCCAGGTCGTGCTCGCTCCAGTCCTCAGCACGGAGCGCCATCGACTCGACGGGTCCCAACGTACGTCTGACCGTCCACCAGGCGATCGCGGCCGAACCGGCGGTGACGGCGATGCTCACGACCACGAGGCCGAGCAGGGTGAGGTTGCGCGTCGACTCGTACGGCTCGAGCCTGGCGGCGGCGACGACCACCGCGGTGACCTTGCCGTTGCGCGTGACCGGGACGGCGAGGAACGAGCGCTCGTAGCGGTCGAGCTTGGCCTCGGTGCGTACGTCCGACAGTGATGCGGCCGCCTCGGTGACCCGGTCGGCGACGTGGGGACCCTGCACGAGTTCGCCGCCGGAGGTGAAGATCCACGTGGTGTCGTCGATGGAGTCGTCCTGCGTGTCGGGCGCCGTCACGGTGCCGTCGCTCCCCACGTCGACCGTCGCGGCGACCGCGGCCACCTGGTCGTGCAGCCGGTTGTCGATGTCATTGCGGGTCAGCGCCGACAGCACCAGCATGACCGTGGCGACCATGGCCACCATGGCGACCGCGGTCACCACGAGCGTCGTCAGGACGATGCGGGAGATGAGCGTACGGCCGGGGGTCCTCATCGCAGCGTGAACCCGACGCCACGCACCGTCGCGAGCTCGACGGGGGAGTCGATCTCGGCGAGCTTGACCCGCAGGCGCCGGATGTAGGAGTCGATCGTGTTCTCGTTGACGATCGCGCCGTCGGGCCAGGCTGCGGAGACGGCGGCCCTGCGGCGTACGACGACGCCCGGCTCGGCGGCGATCGCGGCGAGCAGGCGGTACTCCGTCGGGGTCAGCGGCACCTCGCCGGCGCTGGTGTGCACCGACATCCGGTCGGGGTTGAGGGTCAGACCACTGATCGTGACCGGGTCGGGCCTGCTGCGCCGGTGCAGCGCCTCGACGCGCACGAGCACCTCGGAGATCGCGAACGGCTTGACCACGTAGTCGTCACCCCCGGCGCGGAAACCGGAGACCCGGTCGTGCACCGCATCGAGGGCCGTCAGGAACAGCACGGGTGCGTGCTGACCGCCGGCACGCAGGGCCTGGCACACGTCCCGGCCGTCGGCGTCGGGCAGGCCGACGTCGAGGATCAGCACCTCGACGCCGCTGGTCGTGCCGAGGTTGTCGACGGCTTCCCGGCCGTTGCGGGCGATCACGACCTGGTGACCACCCATCCGCAGGGCGTCGGTCAGGACGCGACGGACGCCGGCGTCGTCCTCGCAGATGCCCACCACGGTCATGCCGCAATCGTGCACCACGAGCCCACGCTATGGGCCGTCCTCCGCTGACACAGTCAGGTCACAGGCAGGTTCGCGGGGTGACGGTGGTGGCGTGACTGCCCTCGCCGATCGCCCGCTCCGCGCTGCGGCAGGTCACGCGGGGCTTGCGGGTTGGACGGCCGTCGGCGCCGCAACGGTGGCGGTCGCGGTCCSCCTGCCGTACCTCGCACATGCGCCGAGCCCGGACGAAGCGGGCTTCCTGATGGTCGGCAAGCAGTGGAGCGGCGCCGGTTCGTCCCTGTACGGCAACCTCTGGGTCGACCGGCCGCCGCTGCTCATCACGATCTTCCGGCTCGCTGACCGGTTGGGAGGGCTCACGGCGCTGCGCCTGTTCGGCTGCGTCGCGGTCGTCCTCGTGGTGCTCGGCTCGGCAGGCGTTGCCGCGATGGTCGGCGGCCGGCCGGCCGCGCGGTGGGCCGCGGTCGCGGCGGCCGGCCTGTGCGTCAGTCCTCTGCTGGGCGGCTACGAGGTCAACGGCGAGCTGCTCGCCGCACCCCTGACGCTCGGCGGGATGGCCGGCGTGATCCTCGCCGTACGCTCGACAGAGCGCCGGGCCATCGTGTTGGCCGCCGGGGCCGCCGGTGCGTGCGCCATGGCGTCGCTGCTGGTCAAGCAGAACCTCGCGGACGCCGCGGTCTTCGGCCTCGCCGCGTTCGCGCTGTCGGGTCGGCACTTCTGGCTCCGGACGCGGGGCGCCCTGACCGGCGCGTTCGCCACGGCGGCGGTCGTTGCCGTGTGGACCGTCTGGCACGGCACGTCGCTGACCGGCGTCTTCGACGCGATGTATCCCTTCCGCGTCCACGCCGACCAGGTCCAGGCGGCGGGCGGCAGCCAGCACTCGATCAGCCGCCTCACGAGCCTTGCGGTCGCGTTCGTCGTCAGCGGGTTGGGCCTGCTGCTGCTCGGCGTGCTGCGCGACGAGGTGCTCCACCGGCGGCGCGACCCGCTGTGGTCCGCGCTCGTCGCCATGACCGGGTTCGCCGTGCTGTCGGTGCTGCTCGGCGGCAACTACTGGCACCACTACATGGTCGAGCTGGTCGTGCCGTTGTCGGTGGCGGCGGGGGTGCTGGCGGCCCGTCGGGACCTCGCAGCCAGGAGCGTGATCGCGTACGTGGCGGTGGCCGGTTGTCTCTGCTGGGCGCTCAGCGTGACCATGTCGCAGGGCAGCACGGGTCGCAGCGTGGGCCAGGCCGTGGCGGCGTCAGCGCAGCCCGGCGACACCATCGTCACGGTGTGGGGCCACGCGAACGTCACGTACGCCTCGGGGCTCTCCTCGCCGTACGCGCAGCTGTGGAGCCTGCCGGTCAAGACGCTCGACCCGCAGCTCACGGGCCTCGACGAGGTGCTGACCGGTCCCACGGCGCCGACCTGGGTCGTCGTGTGGAGACACGTGCCGTCGTGGGGCCTCGACACCGCCCGGACGAGCACGATCCTGGCGCATGACTACCGGCGTACCGGTACGGTCTGCGGCCGCACGGTCTATCTCCGTGCGGGCGTCGATCGACCCGCGCCCACCGTGGTCGGCGACTGTCATGCGTCGCCGACGCTGCTGAAGGAGGTCATGCCGTGATCTCGCGACGACTGACGCCCGAAGTCGTCAGCTTCCTCGCCGTCGGCGGTGCGGGCTACGTCGTGGACGTCAGCGCGTTCAACTACCTGCGCACCCTTCCTGTGCTCGGCTCGGTCGACCCGTCCGTCGCGAAGTGCCTCGCCGTCGCGCTGGCGATGGTCGTCACGTACGTCGGCAACCGGGCGGTCACCTGGCGCGGCGAGAGCTCGAGCGGCCGGCGGCGCGAGGTGGCGCTGTTCGTGCTGTTCAACGTCATCGGTCTGGGCTTCTCGGTGCTGACCCTCGCGGTGTCGCACGACCTGCTGGGACTCACGAGCCGGCTCGCCGACAACGTCTCGGCCAACGTCGTCGGGCTGGCCCTGGGCACGGCATTCCGCTTCTGGTCCTACCGGAGATTCGTCTTCCGCGCCGCTGTGTCCGCACGGGAAGCAACGCCGTCCCACGCTGGTTGAACCAGGTGTGAAGCTCTCGCTCCTGGACCGTTCCCGTACGCGGGCAGGCCGTCCCGAGGCTGAAGGGCTGACCGGCTCGATCGATCGTGGGATCAACGCGGAACGCCTGGGCTACGACCGGTTCTGGGTCGCCGAGCACCACGCCGTGCCGGGCATCGCCAGTGGTTCGCCTCCGGTGCTGCTGGCCGCGATCGGCGCCCGTACGAGCCGGATCAGGCTCGGTTCGGGCGGCGTCATGCTGCCGCACCACCAGCCACTCGTGGTCGCCGAGCAGTTCCTGATGCTCGAGGCGATGTACCCCGGCCGCATCGACCTCGGGCTCGGCCGCTCGTTGGGCTTCACCGCGCCCGTACGCGAGGCACTGCGCGATCACGGACCCGACACGTTCGAGGACGACCTGCGCGCCCTGCGGGCCTACCTCGACGGCCAGGCCGCCGTGACCGCACGACCCCGGACGGCCGGCCGGGTGCCGATGTACGTCCTCGCGACCGGCCGGGGCACCGTCATCGCCGCGCGCCTCGGGCTGCCGGCCGTCATCGGCGGCCCGATCCTCGCCGAGCCACGGCTCGACGAGGTGCTCCAGGCGTACCGCAGGGACTTCCGGCCGAGCCACGGGGTCGAGCGGCCGTATGTCGTGGTGTCGCTCGACGTGACCGTCGCCGACGACGACGCGACGGCACGTGAGCTCGCGCTGCCCGAGGCGTGGGCGATGGCGCGGTCTCGGCAGACGGGGGAGTTCCCTCCACTCGCGTCGGTCGACGACATCCGCCGCCAGACGTGGACGACCCAGGTGCGGGACCGGGTCGAAGCCTCGCTCGACCGGGCGGTCGCGGGTAGCCCGCAGACCGTCCGTCGTTCGCTCGAGCAGCTCGTGGAACGCACCGGCGCCGACGAGCTCCTCGCGTCCACCTCGACGTACGACCGCGAGGCGCTGTTAGCCTCCGACCAAGGTCTGCGCGACCTCGTGACAACTGTCTGACCTTCGTGTTCTGCTGGGCTGATCGGGGGTCAGGCAGGCCCAACACGAGGAGGCAACATGGCGACGAAGCTCAACCCTTATCTCAGCTTTCGCGACACGGCGACCGAGGCGATGGACTTCTACCAGTCCGTGCTCGGCGGCGAGCTGACCCGCAGCACGTTCGGCGAGAGCCACATGGATGTGGAACCGGCCGAGGCCGACAAGGTCATGCACTCGCAGCTCGAGACGCCCGGTGGCCTGACCCTGATGGCCGCCGACACCCCCGCGGGCATGGACTACAACCCCGGGACCAACGTCGCGGTGTCGCTGAGCGGCGAGGACGAGACCGAGCTGCGCGGCTGGTTCGAGGGACTGTCGGCGGGCGGCACCGTGACGGTGCCGATGGAGAGGGCGCCGTGGGGTGACACGTTCGGCATGTTCACGGACAAGTTCGGGATCAGCTGGATGGTCAACGCGGTGGGCAGCCAGAACGCCTAGGAGTCGAAGCCCAGTCCGAAGCGGTCGAGCAGGCGGAGCCAGAGGTTTCGTCGGCCGGTGCGGTCCGCGCGCTTGAGCGACCACGTCGTGATCTGGATGCCGAGCCACGCGAACGGCTCCGGCGGGAACGGCAGCGGCTTCGTGCGGACCATCTTCAGCCGGGTCCGCTCGGTCTCCTCGCCCGACAGCAGGTCGAGCATGACGTTGGCACCGAACCGCGACGCGCCGACGCCTAGCCCGGTGTAGCCCGTCGCGTACGCCACGGTGCCGTGAAAGGCGGTCCCGAAGAACGCGCAGAACCGTGTGCACGTGTCGATCACGCCGCCCCAGTGGTGGGAGAAACGTAGGCCCTCGAGCTGCGGGAACGTGTCGAAGAAGTTGGCCGCCAAAGCTGCGTACGTCTTGGGGCGGTGGTCGTACTTCGGCCCGGTGCTGCGACCGAAGTGGTAGATCGCGTCGTAGCCGCCCCACAGGATCCGGTTGTCGGCAGTGAGTCGGTAGTAGTGGAACTGGTTGCCCGAGTCCGACAGCCCCTGCCGGTTGCGCCAGCCGATCGACTCGAGCTGCTCGTCGGTGAGCGGCTCGGTCATCAGCACGTAGTCGTAGACCGGGACGGTGTGGAAGCGCAGCCGTCTGAGCAGGGGCGGCGCGGCATTCGTCGCAAGTGCCACCCGGTCGGCGGTGATCCCACCGCGCTCGGTGACCAACGCGATCCGCGGCCCGTACATCTTGAGGTCGGTCACTGGCGTGTGCTCGAGGATCACGACGCCGGCGGCCTCAGCCGCGGCGGCGAGGCCCCACGCCAGGCGGGCCGGGTCGAGCATCGCGGTGCCTTCGCGGTCCCACGTGCCGCCGAGGTACGTCGGCGAGTCCACCTCGCGTCGCAGGGCCGCGGCGTCGAGGAAGTCAGGGGCCGAGGAGTCGTACTCGGCGAGCTCGTGCGGCCGGGTCGCCACCGCGATCTCGCCGGTGCGCCGGAAGTCGCAGTCGATGCCGTAGCGCTCGATCGTCGCGGCGATCTCGTCGAGGTTCTCGAGGCCGAGCCGGTGCAGCTGGTCGTACTCGTCCGGCCAGCGATCGCGCCCGTTTGCCTCGCCATGCGTGAGGCTCGCGGAGCAGAATCCGCCGTTGCGCCCGGTGGCCTCGCCGGCGATGCGGCCGGCCTCGATCAGCACGACCTCGCGTGCGGGATCGCGCTCCTTGGCCATCAGCGCGGTCCACAGCCCGGTGAACCCGCCGCCCACGATCGCGAGGTCGGTGTTGAGGCTGCCGTCGAGCGCGGCCCGTGCCGGTGGCCGGTCGGGGGTGTCGAGCCAGTAGGGGACGGGTGCGGCGTCGGACCAGCTGGTCCGACGGTCCTGGGGTGCGGTCACGCCGTCATCCTGTCAGCAGCAGGGGTGAAGTGTCCGCGCCGAGGCGTACGTTCTGGGCATGATCACGGTCGAGGACGTGCGACGGGTCGCGCTCACGCTGCCGCGGGCGTACGAGGTGCTGGTGCGTGACCGCATCAAGTTCCGCGTCGGCAGCCTCGTCTTCGTCGCGTTCTCGCGCGACGAGACCCTGATGGGTTTCGGCTTCCCCCGCGAGGAGCGCGAGCACCTCGTCTCGTCGAGGCCCGAGACGTTCCAGCTGCCGTCACCGGGCGACATGCGATATCAGTGGGTCGTCGCCGACATGGCCGCGCTGGATCCCGACGAAATGGAGGAGCTCGTGATCGACGCCTGGCGCATGTGCGTGCCCAAGGGTGTCGCGCGAAAGTTCCTCGACGGGATCTAGTTCCAGCCGCGGCGACGCGCGACGAGCCGGTAGGCGCCGTACAGCAGGATCACGATCGCCAGCCAGGGCAGCAGCACGCCGGCGACCTCGACGACGTTGTTGACCGTCGACACCAGGGCGTTCCAGCCGTCGGTCAGTCCGCCCTTGAACCCGCCGGGCTCGACCGAGTCGGCCTTGGCCTTCTGCGACAGGTCGATCGACAGCGTCGAGAGGGACACCTGGTCCTTCATCTGCTTGCGCTGCGCCTCGAGGCTCTCGAGCTGCTCCTGTCGCTGGGTCAGCGCGTTCTCGGCCTTGATCAGCTCGCCACTCGTGTCGGCCTTCGCCATGATCCGCTCGAGCCGGTTGATCGACAGCTGCAGCGCCTCGATGCGGGCGTCGAGGTCCTTGGCCTGGGCGGTCACGTCGTCGTTCTGCAACGAGACGTTGGTGACCTTGCCGTACGTCTCGAGGCGCTTGATCGTCGCGGTCACCTTGGTGCTGGGCACCCGCACCGTGACGAACGCCGACGCGTCGTCGCCGTCGCCGTGCTCGGTGCGGCTGTCGACCCGGCCGCCGATCGTCTCGGCGTACGCACTGATCTTCTGGGCGACCGCGCGCGGGTTCTTGACCCGCACGTTGATCTCGCCGGTCGTGATGACCTCGCGGTCGTCGTCGGGGGCGGCTGCCTTGTCCTGCGTGGCGGTGGAACCGGCCGCGCTGTCGTCGCCGGCTGTGGTGCTCAGGGCGTTGTCCCTGGAGGCGTACGGCTTGCCGGTCTCGGCCTTCTGGGCGCTGCCGCCGCCGGCCGCGTCGCTCCCGTCACCGGCATCGCTGCCGTTGCTGAGTGCGCCGATGCCGACCGAGCCGAAGCCGACCACGACGACGCTGGCCGCGGCCAGCCCGATCGTCATACGGGCCCGGTGGCCCCGCTTGGCGATGTCCTGGTCGACGACGTGCATGACGGTCGAGCGCATCTTCGCGATGCGGTCGTCGTCGAGCGTGGGGGTGGTCATGATGTCTCCCTCATGGAACGGAGGTCGGCGCGAAGCCTGGTGCGGAGTCGTGAGACGCGGTTGCGTACGGCGGCGTGGCTGACCCCGAGCTCGCGGGCCGCCGACTCGTACGTGTCGTCGCCGGCGACGCACATCTCGTAGAGCCTTTGGTCGGTCGGCGACAGTGCGGCGACGGCTTTCTCGATCTCGCCGCGTATCTGCCCGGCGACGACCTCGTCCTCGACCGAGGCGTCGTCCGGCAGGTCGGCGTTGAGCTGGATGCTGCGCGTCTTGACCTTCTGCGAGCGGCGTCGCGCGTTGAGGGCCGTGAAGCGGGCGGTGACCAGCAGCCACGGCAGCACCGAGTCGTCCACGACCGTGATGCGCCGGATCTTGTCCCACGTCGTGATGAACACGTCCTGGGTGACGTCCTCGGCCTCGCGCTGGTCCCGCACCACGGCGTACGCCTGCCAGTAGACCGGCCGCACGTGCCGGTCGTACAGCTGGCCGAACGCGGCCCGGTCGCCGGCGGCGGCGCGCGCCAACAGCTCCCGGTCCCCTTCAGCGGTGGTCGTCGGTGATGTCACCCGGCGCTCCGATCTCTGCGGTGTGCGGACGTCTCTACCCACAGATGTCCGGACGTGCCACACCGTCTCATGTCCGGAGCAACTTTTCCGCAGGTCACCGCATCGGGGTTCCGCCTCGTACGATGGTGCAGCAGGGAGGTCACCGATGAAGCGCATTCTCGCGGCACTCGTCGCCGCGGCGACGGCCGTGCTCGTGGTGACCCTGCTGTCGTCGGGGTCCGAGTCGCCGGCTCCCGCTCGCGCGCCCGGGTCGACCGCCCTGCAGAACGCGACCCTCGACCAGGTCGTCGTGCCGGCGGACCCACCCAAGGCGAAGTACGTCCGGACGATCTTCGCGACGTCGAGCCTCAAGCGGTCGGAGTTCATGCTCGACATCTGCAAGGGGCCGATCGCCATCTTCGTGGGCGAGCACCGGCCGCGCCTCATCGCCGAGCACGACTACTGCGGCGGCCTCGAGTGGATGCCCAAGCTCGGCAAGGGCGACGCGATCAAGCTCTCCGGCGACGGCGTGCAGGACGGCACCTACGTCGTGACGTCGATCGGGCACGTCCCTCGCAACGAGGCCAAGGTGCGCGACCTGCCCGACACCGACATCGTGCTGCAGACCTGCGTCAGCCAGAACACGATGGTCCTCGTCGGCATGGACCTGTTCGACCCCCTCGCCGTCACCAGCTGACACGGCATTCGCGGCTTTTTCGCGAATTCACACGCGACAACACGTCACGGGTCTACTGTCAGCGCCAGGGAGAGCCGTGGGAGCGGCTTGTTTGAGGGAGCGAACAATGAACGATGTCTTCACGGCACGGTCCAGGCCCGCGTTGCGCGAGGCCATGCAGACCTACGCACGCGTGCGTAGCCGAAGGCGCTTCACGTACAGCTGACATGGCGCACGGGCCCGGCCATCAATTTCGGGTGATTGCCGTGTCTAGCTGAGGCGGTCCCAGCGGACCGTTCGTGAACGTTCACTCATTGCGTTGAAGCCAGGGGAGCGGCTGCTCGCAATGCCATGGGGAGGGAGACCCATATGGCTTTCTTTGTGGTACGTCATCGCGAGGGTGCGACTCGCCCGCGCGGCAAGGGCCGTGACGAACACGGCGCCGTCGCCGTCGCGGTCGCACTGCTGTCGACCGTCCTTGTCGCTGCGGCGGGACTGGGCGTCGACACCGCCAAGGTGACGTACGAGAAGGGCCGAGTGCAGCACAGCGCGGACAATGCCGCGATGGCGATCGCGCAGGACTGCGCGCTGAACAAGTCCACGTGCACCGCGCCGGGTGCTCTCAGCACGGCGACGTACTTCGCGAACCAGAACGCACCGGGCAGCACCGTGGCCGGCAGTGGCGTCGTGTTGGGTGCTGACAGCGTCAAGGTCACGGTTGGCAAGACGGTCACCACCAGCCTGATGAAGGTGGTCGGGGTCAACTCCAAGGTGGTCACAGCCTCCGCAACGGCGAAGTGGAACGGCCATCCGACTGAGGGAACGACGATGCTGCCGATGGGCATCCCGTACTGCATGTACAAGGACAACCAGCCACCGGCGACCACCCCGCTCCTGCTGCGATCCGACGTCATCAGTGTGGTCTTCAACGTCATCGTGCAGGGCGGAACGGCTGGCCGGCTCATCACGACTCTCGTGGGCGACCTGCTCGGGGTGACGGACGCCTGCACGGGGCCGACCGGGCTGAACCTCAAGATGTTGCGCGGGCCCATCTGGCTGTCCGGTCTCGAAGGGGCCCTGCACGGGGCGTTCAACTGGAATTCCTCCGTCTGCAACATGCACTTGGGGACCATCGACGGGTTCCTCGGGAGCACGCTGAGCTCAGTCATCCCGTCGAGCTGCGTCAACAAGCTGGGCTCGTCGATCAAGAAGGGTCAGGTCGTCCTGCTGCCGATCTACGTTCCGTCGATCAGTCTGCAGCAGCTCGGGCTCGAGCTCGACGGCTGCTTGCTGGGGATCTGCTCAGCGAAGATCCCGCCGCGGATCGGGATCAAGGTCCTGGGCTTCGCGCCGTTCAAGATCACTGGTTGGAACTATCCGAACAACTCCAACCCCGACGCCAGCGCACCGCAGTGCTTCTCGATCCCGCTCTTGGTGCATCCCCCGGCAAGCATCGGTTGCAACGGGATCCAGGGCTACTTCGTGAAGACGATGCAGGCGAAGCCGGACTTCACCTACTCGCAGTCCGGAGCCGACTACGGCGCGAGCTCGGTCGCGTTGACCAACTGATCGCACCATCCCACGGAAAGGACGACCGTCATGGCTTACATCCTGATACTTGGAGGATCTCCCGATCTCGTTGATCGGGTCCGCTCCGTTCCCGGCCACATCGTGTCCGCGCTCGACCGCGCGGGGATGGACGAGCTGGCGCGCGTCAACGGCTTGGAGAGTGTGCTCAACGTCCGGGACGACATGCTGGCCGACATGGCGATCCTGGGTGACGGACTACCCGTCGCCGAGGCGCTGTCGATGGCTGAGTCGATGGGCACGCTGTTCCCGAGCGTGGACCGCGTCCTCGTCGCCGAGCCCGACACGGAGCTGGTCCTCCGGGCCATGCGTTCAGGGGTCCGCGACATCGTCTCCAGGGATGCGACCGAGGACGAGCTCAAGGTCCTGATGCACCGAGCGGACCGAAGCCCGACGTCCGTCCGACGCGATGATGCGAACCCGCCACCCAACGACCTTCACCGGATGATCGTGGTGTCCGGCCCCAAGGGGGGAGTCGGCAGGAGCACCGTGGCCACCAACGTTGCCCTGGCGCTGGCTCGAACCGCCCCGATGGACACTGTCCTGGTCGATCTCGATCTTCAGTTCGGAGACGCCGGCGAGCTCCTCGACATCACCCCGTCGCACACGATTGCCGAGGCGTTCGGGTCTGCCGGCTCCCTGGACGGGTTGATCCTCAAGACGCTTCTCACGGTCCATCGCGCCGGCTTCTACGTGCTGTGCACAGGTGAGTCCCCCGCCTCGTCGGACGAGATGTCGGCTGCCCAGGTCCGGCAGCTGCTTCGGCAGCTGTCGGCGCAGTTCCGCTACGTCGTGGTCGACACCGCGGCTGGCATGAATGACCAGACCTTGGCGGCCATCGACGAGGCGAGCGACCTGCTGCTCGTGGCGAGCATGGACCTCTCGAGCGCGCGCGCCGTGCGTCGCGAGGTCGACATGTTGGTTGCGCGTGGTGTCGCACCTGCGTCCCGTCACGTCGTCATGAACTTTGCCGATCGGCAGTCCGGCATCGGCGTGCGCGAGGTTGAAGCAGCCATCGGCCTCCCGATCGAGGTGCTGGTCCCGCGTTCACGTGAGGTCAAGCTCTCGAACGATCTGGGACGACCGGTCATTGAGCGCAAGCGCCGCTGCGCAGCCGGCAAGGCCTTCGACAGGGTCGTCGATCTCATCCGCGCGGACGAACTGGTCACGAGGAGCAACAAGCACCGAGGTGTGCTCGTGCCGTAGTCCCGATGACTTCTGGGCATTTCGAGACGAGAGGAGAAAGCGCAATTACGCTCGGAACCA
Source organism: Aeromicrobium sp. Root236 (assembly GCF_001428805.1). Classification (NCBI taxonomy): domain Bacteria; kingdom Bacillati; phylum Actinomycetota; class Actinomycetes; order Propionibacteriales; family Nocardioidaceae; genus Aeromicrobium; species Aeromicrobium sp. Root236. The sequence goes on from NZ_LMIS01000001.1 coordinate 3,338,078, forward strand.
GCCGCCCTGTCGGCACCAGTGCAAGGAGTCCACCTCATGCGTGCCCATCGACTGCTTCGAAAGCTCGCCACCACGCGCCACGATGAAGCGGGCGCGGCCATGGCGGAGTACGCGCTGGTGGCGGTCGGAATCGCTGTGGTCGTTGCCCTGGCAGCCGCCGCGTTCGGCGGCCGCGTAGCCGCCATGTTCGCGACGTTCTGAGTCCGGACACTCCGGACCCTGCGACCGTCGATCAGCATCACCGCTGACTGACTGGGCACCTCGGGTGCGCAGCCAGACCTCGGGCGTCGGACAGCTCGTGGGTGACCCACGGAGGCGTCACTGTCGCGTACCGATCGCCTGTCGACCAAAGTCACTTTGGCCTGCGATCCGAGCGAAAATCGAAATGTCTAGTCACAAATGATGATCTTTCGAACTAACAGTGTGTCTCACAAAAAACTGGGTCTACGTTTCCGAGTGGGAGGGTCGCCAAAGGCGGCTTTGAACACGAAGACGCCGCACCTGCGGCCTTACTGAAAAGGACAAAGACATGAACTTCATCGATCGAATCTTCTTCATGACGATCACGATGCTGTCCGATCGCCCCAGGCGTGACGACAAGGGTGCGGCGATGGTCGAGTACGCGCTGCTCGTCGCCGGCATCGCCGTCGTCGTCGGTGTTGCCGCCGCTGCGCTCGGCGGACGTATCTCCACCATGTTCGGCGGACTGCCGTGATCTAGAGCTGGTCGATCAGTCTCAGCTGGACGACATCGAGCAAACGTCCCTGCGCCGCGACCACTCAGTACCGGTTGCGGCGCAGGGCTATCTCAAGAGGAGTGCAGGCATGCGAAGGTCGCGTGAGCGTGGGGCCGTCATGGTCGAGTTCGCTCTGATCGTGCCGCTCCTGCTGCTCCTGGTGCTGGGCCTCATCGAGTACGGATACCGCTACTCGCGATCGTCAGTGCTCAACAATGCGGCGTTCGTCGCGGCCAGGGACTACTCGATCCACAAGGATGCCGCTGCAGCCCAGGCCGCGGGCCGGGCGGCCGACAACCGGATGCCCAGCGGCGCCGCGTTCGCTGGCTTCTCATGCCCGCCGGGCGGCAATGTGACCGTCACGATCACGTCCACGGAGAACTCGCCGACCGGATTGTTCCCGGGCGGCGACACCTTTGTGGTGAATGCAAAGGGTGTGGCGCGATGCGAGGACTGACCAACCGCCGGCATGACCAGCGCGGTGTCGCTGCGGTCATGGTGGCACTGATGGGCACGATGCTCCTTGCGGCCACAGGCTTGGGGGTCGACACGGCACATGTCGTCTACGACAACGGGCGCGTCCAGCACGGTGCGGACGCCGGCGCCCTCGCGATCGCTCTCGACTGTGCGCGGCACAAGACCACGTGCTCGAAGGCCGGTGGCGATGCCATCGCCGACACCATGGTCGACGAGAACGCTGGAAGCGGCAGTGGATCCATCGTCGGGGGCGCGCTCGCGCCCTCGGACGGCCAGGTCACGACCCACGTCTCCAAATCGGTGAACACCAACTTCTTCGGTGCCTTCGGCATCAACAACAAGACCGTCGACGCCAACGCGACAGCCAAGTGGTCGAAGCACGCGACCGCAGGAGACGTCATCCCCTTCGCCGTGTCGCTCTGTGAGTACAACAAGAACTCGCTCAACACGCCGACGACGATCGCCACCGACACGAACGATGTCATCGCGAGCCAGATCGTGACGAGCAACGGCACCACGCTGACGGCGGCTCACAACGCCATGACAAGCAAGGGCCTCCTGACGAGCTGCTCCGTCCCGTCGGGTGTTGACCTGTCGGGAAGCGGTGGCACGGTGAAGATGCTGCCCGGCGGCCTGTGGATGAGCACGAACGGGTCCAGCACCAACAACGGCCAGCTCATCCCGACCGCGGTCCTGGACACGCTCGCGAGTGTCGACGGCTGGAACGTCAACCAGCAGGACAAGTTCTCGCAGTTCCTCCATCCCGGCACGACGATACTGATCGCCGTCTATGCGCCGTCCACGGAATACGCCTGGGGCGGCCTCCGCAAGGACGGCACCAAAGCGGCATGGAAGGGCACCGTCGACCTCAAGATCTTGGGCTATGCGCCGTTCCAGGTCAGCGGCTGGTGCTTCGGCACCAAGTGCTACGGCGCCTCGTCGGGCGCCAGCAAGATCGCCGGCAAGTTCACGAGCAGCGCTGAGCCGTTCGACCACTTCACGTACGGCGAGGGCGGCGCCGAGTTCGGCGCACTCAAGGTGGAGCTGACCAATTGAGCGGGGGCATCGTGACCATCCTTCTGAGGGCTGGGGGAACCTCTCCTCGCCTCCGAGACAAGAGTTCGCATCGCGTCGCGCATGAGGCGCCAAGAGAGAGTTGTGACACATGAGCAAGAGGGCGATTGCGGCGTTGGTCGCCGCCGTGCTGGCGGTTGTCGGCATCGTGCTGCTGATCGGCTATGCCAACGGCGCAAATGAACGAGCCTTCAACGACGCCAAGCTCGTGGAGGTCCTCCAGGTCGACGAGCCCATTGCAGCGAACACCAATGCCGATGAGCTGGGAGGGAAGGTCGAGACGGTCAAGCTGCCGCAGTCGGCCATCGCGCAGGGCGCGATCAAGAGCCTGTCGGAGGTCAAGGGCATGTCGACGACGACCGACCTGGAACCCGGCGAGCAGGTCCTGCTCTCTCGCTTCTCCACGGGGGGCGAGGCCAAGCAGGAGACAGCCAAGGGCGACGTCCCCAAGGGCATGCAGGAGCTGGCCATTCCGCTCAGCTCAGCGCGCGCGGTCTCGGACGTCCTGAAGGTGGGGGACAAGGTCGGTGTCGTCGGCAGCTACCAGACCAAGGAGGGTGACGGAGTCACCCAGATGATTCGCAACCAAGTGGTGATCACCAAGATCACCGGGCCAGGCGTGAAGTGGGATGGTTCGCCTCTCGAGGACATCACGCAGATCGTGACGGTCGCGGTGCCGATCCGCGACGCCGGAAAGATCATCAATGCGATGGAGTACGGCAAGGTCTACCTCACCAAGCAGAACAAGGACACGGCGAACGGAAATGGTGGTTCGATCTCCAAAGAGGATGTGACCCAATGACCGGCATTCTGGTGCTTGCGGCGAATCCGGACGTGACCGCGCTGGTGGAGGCCCTCCCGGGTCACGACGTCGTCTCGCTCGACCGTGAGTCCGTCACCAACTTCGTGCAGGTCGATGGCATGGGCAGCCTGGTCGCGCTGGATCGCGATCGCGTGGCCGAGGTGGTCATCATCGGTGACGAGCTGCCGATCGGCGAGGCGTTGTCGATCGCGCAGGTCATCGATGGCAGCAGTCCGCTCGTCGAGGTGATGCTCGTCGCCGAAGCCGACACTGGCTTGGCTCTTCGCGCAATGCGGGCCGGCATCCGCGAGATCATCGAGCCGAGGATCAACGAGGACGACCTCAAGGTCGTCGTCCATCGCGCCGCTGCCAGTGCGGTGACCCGGATGGGCAATCCCCAAGGTGGCTCATCGCCGGACGCAGCCCTCGGAACCGGTCGCGTGATCGTTGTCGCCTCGCCCAAGGGTGGTGTGGGCAAGAGCACGATAGCGACGAACCTCGCGGTCGGACTGGCCAGGATCCAACCGATGCAGACGGTCCTGGTGGATCTCGACATCCAGTTCGGTGACGTCGCCGTGCTCCTCGACCTGAAGCCTGCGCACTCGATCGAGGACGCGTTCGGGACATCGGCTGCTCTGGACACGTTGATCCTCAAGACATTCCTCACCGTCCATCCAGCCGGGTTCTACGTGTTGGCCGGAGCCGAGTCGCCCGTGGCAGGCGACCACGTCACTGCGTCTCACATCAAGCGCCTGCTGGCTCAGCTCGCATCCCAGTTCCGTCATGTCATCGTGGACACGTCCGCGGGGCTCTCCGAGCTCACCCTCGCAGCCCTCGAGGACGCCAACGACGTCGTGCTCGTCTCCAGCATGGATGTCTCCAGCATCCGGGCGATGCGGAAGGAGATCGACGTGCTCGCTGAGCTCGATCTCCTGCCGACCTCGCGTCATTTCATCCTCAACTTCGCCGACCGCCGATCCGGCCTGATCGAACGCGATGTCGAGGCCGTCGTCGGCATGCCGATCAATGTGGTGCTCCCTCGTGTCAAGGACGCGCAGGTTGCCGGCAATCGCGGGGAGCCTTTGATGATGGCGAAGAAGCCGGGTCCCGTTGCTGCCGGTGTCATGAGCCTTGCTGCGCGGTTGGCCGCCGGACCGGGGCCTCTCCAGGGAAACGTGAACAGCGGGAAGGCACCCAAGGCACCCAAGGCACCGAAGGCACCGAAGGCACCGAAGGCTCCCAAGGAACCCAAGCGGTCCCGGGCCGAGAAGCGCAGCAGAGGACAGCGGGTCAGGGATGAGTAGCCTCAGCCAGCGGTTGGAAGCCGCACGCACCAAGAGCGAGATCATCCCCGACAAGCCGGTGCCGGAGGTGCCCGAAGCGGTGGAACCTGACGGTGTCGAGCCCACGGTGGTCTCGGCTCGTCTGGCCGAGGGGCTGGTGTCGGTCAAGGCGCGTGCTGTCGAGACCTTGTTCGAGCGCATCGGCGTGCGAATCAACGACTCGTCTCTGACGGAGGACCAGCTCCGCCGGTTCGTGCGGCAGGAGCTCAGTCGCATCGTCGATGAGGAGCAGCTGTCCCTCACCTCTGACGAACGAAAGCGACTCATCCAGGACATCGAGGACGATGCGCTGGGGCTGGGTCCGTTGCAGCGTCTCTTGGCCGACTCGGATGTCACCGAGATCATGGTCAACGGGCACAATCACATCTACGTCGAGCGCAACGGCAAGCTCAAGCTGAGCGGCTTCCGGTTCAACTCCGAGGAGCACCTGCGCCGTGTCATCGAACGCATAGTCGGCCGCGTCGGCCGACGCATCGATGAGAACTCTCCTCTGGTCGACGCGCGGCTCATGGACGGATCGCGAGTCAACGCGATCATCCCGCCGCTCGCAGTCCACGGCTCGTCGCTGACCATCCGCAAGTTCGCGGAGACTCCGTACGAGGTCGCCGACCTCGTGCGCTTCGGCACGATGACCAAGCCGGTCGCCGAGCTGCTCTACGCCTGCGTCAACGCGCGTCTGAACGTCCTGGTGTCGGGTGGCACCGGAACGGGCAAGACGACGCTGCTCAACGTGTTGTCGTCGTTCATTCCCTCGGATGAGCGCATCGTGACGATCGAGGACGCGATCGAGCTCAAGCTCCAGCAGGAGCATGTCGTCTCGCTGGAGAGCCGCCCACCCAACATCGAGGGACAGGGCGAGATCACGATTCGCGACCTGGTCCGCAACTCGCTGCGTATGCGGCCTGACCGGATCGTCGTCGGTGAGTGTCGAGGCGGCGAGAGTCTCGACATGCTGCAGGCGATGAACACGGGTCACGACGGATCGATCTCGACCCTGCACGCCAACTCGCCACGCGATGCGGTGTCACGTCTCGAGACGATGGTGCTCATGGCCGGCATGGACCTGCCCATGCGAGCCATCCGCGAGCAGATCGCCTCAGCAGTCGACATGATCATCCAGCTCACCCGTATGCGTGACGGCACTCGCCGCATCACGGCGGTGACGGAGGTGCTCGGCATGGAGAACGAGACCGTCGTCCTTCAGGACGCGTTCGTCTTCGACTACGCGGCCGGCATCGACGCGCATGGACGATTCAGGGGCACGCAGGTGTCCACGGGGATCCGGCCCCGGTTCACGGACAAGTTCGAGGAGATGGGCATCAAGTTCAATCTCGACAGTCTCGGCCCAGCCGCGAAGGGAGCGTGACGTCGTGGCCCTGCTCATCTCCGGCGTGATCTTCTCGGCGCTCGCCCTGGCGATGCTGGTGTACGTCCTGACTGCTGCCCCCGTGGATCGGATCCCGTTGGAGCGTCGTCAATGGGGGAAGAAGGAGGAGAGGCCGGTCCTCTCGCTGACCTCGGACTACCTGGTGTCCATGGTGGACCGCGTGCTCCGTGGAAGCAGCTGGGCTCCTTTCCGTGAACGTGAGCTGGATCTGGCGGGTCTGTCGATGACGCCCGGTGCGCTTGTCGTCACGGTCGGCTCGATCGGCGTTGCCGCCCTGGTCGTGGGGTTCGTGCTGACCGGTAACGTGTTCGTCGCGATCCTGGCCGGCGCGTTGGTTCCGGTCGTCGCCAAGCTGGTGCTCAAGGTCAAGATCGATCAGCGACGCAAGGCGTTCGCCAAGCAGCTGGACGAGACGATCCAGATGATCGCGTCCTCACTGCGCGCGGGGCACAGCTTCATCCGCGCCCTCGACGCCGTCGCAACGGAGGCTGACTCGCCGACCGCGGAGGAGTTCGCCCGCGTCATCAACGAGAACCGGATCGGTCGCGACCTGATCGTGGCGCTCGAACAGACGGCTGATCGCATGGCCAGCGACGACTTCCGTTGGGTCGCCGAAGCCGTCGCTGTCCACCGAGACGCCGGCGGCAACCTCAATGAAGTTCTCGATCGGGTGGGGCAGACCATGCGCGAGCGCAACCAGATTCGCCAAGAGGTGGACACGCTCGCTGCGGAAGGCAAGTTCTCCGGAATCGTGCTGATGGCACTTCCGGCAGTCGTCGCTGGTGCATTCTCGCTCGTCAATCCCGGCTACATGGATCCGATGTTCACCTCGTCGCTGGGCAAGATGCTCCTCGCCGCTTCGGTGGTGCTCTACATCATCGGTGGCGTGTGGATGAGGGCGATCGTGAATGTGAAGTTCTGAGATGCCGTTCGTCATGGTGGTACTGGGCGTGGCTCTCATCGGTGGATCGCTGGTGGCACTCACTCTCGCCTTGGGCATGTGGGGTCAATCGAACAAGGCGGTCCGCGCGCGCTTGGTGGCCGCCGGTCCGAAGCCTGTGAGCGAAGGCGATGAACCGGTCATCCGGGTTCAGGGAAAGAGCTCCTCGATCTTCCGATTCCTGACAACTGGTGCGTCGTTGGCCAAGATCGAACGGAACGTGCTCCTGGCCGGACGGCCCGATGGATGGACCGCGCGAACCGTGGTCACGCTCAAGCTGGTCTTGTGCGTGGTGGCCGTGTTCATGCTCTTCATCCTGGTGACCAGCAAGCCGTCGTTGCTCAATTGGGGACTAGGGGGTCTGGGCATCTTCGTCGCGTACGTGTCACCGGACGTCATCATCCAGAAGCGCGCCGAAGCTCGCCAGGCCATGATCCAGCAGGAGCTGCCCGACGTGCTCGACCAGGTGTCGATCTCGATCGAGTCGGGGTTGGGATTCGAAGCCGCATTCGCCCACATCGGGGAACGTCGGACGGGCCCCCTCGCCGACGAGATCGTGCGCACGGTTCAGGACATGCGACTGGGCATGAGTCGGCGCGACGCGTATCAAGCGCTCGCCGCTCGCACTGACGTCGAAGACCTTCGGCGGTTCGTCAAGAGCATCGTCCAGGCCGAGCAGTACGGCGTGTCCATCTCGTCAGTCGTGAAGACGCAGGCGAGCGAGATCCGATTCCGCCGCCGCAAGCGTGCCGAGGCGACGGCTCAGAAGGTCCCGGTGAAGATCATCTTCCCGTTGCTGGTGTGCATCCTGCCCGTTCTGTTCATCGTGATCCTGACCCCCGCCATCGTCAGCATCGCCGACAACGTGGGATCCAAGTAGGACCATTGCGCACCGACTTTACATTTGCTACCTTCTTGTAAAGCGCCTCTCCCAAGGCGTACGAGGAGGAATGCATGACGATCCAGGCAACCGTCGACGGCCAGCTCATCCAGTGGCGCGACAAGAAGCGCTACCTGTGGATCATGGGCGCGATCATCCCGTTGATCCCGCTGATGATGTGGGGTCTCTACGCGTGGACCGGCGCGACGATCGTGTGGTTCTTCGGCCCGTTCTTCGTGTTCGTGCTGATCCCGCTGTTCGACCTCCTGGCCGGACTCGATCCCAACAACCCGCCTGACGAGCTGATCGAGGCGCTGGAGGAGGACCGCTACTACCGCTGGGTGACCTACGCGTTCATCCCGGTGCAGATCGCGGGCCTGATCTGGGGCGCCTACCTGCTCGGCGGCGGGACGTTGCCGGGCATCGACGACCCGCTGACCGTGGTGCAGAAGATCGGCCTGGCACTCGGCCTCGGCATGGTCGCCGGTATCGGGATCAACACCGCGCACGAGCTCGGCCACAAGAAGGAGGAGCACGAGCGCTGGTTCGCCCGGGTCGCGCTCGCGCAGACGTTCTACGGCCACTTCTTCATCGAGCACAACCGCGGCCACCACGTACGCGTCGCCACCCCGGAGGACCCCGCGAGCGGTCGCCTCGGCGAGACCGTCTGGGAGTTCATGCCGCGCACGATCATGGGCAGCCTGAGGAGTGCCTGGGGCCTGGAGAAGAAGCGATTCGCGCGCCAGAAGAAGACGCACTGGTCGATCAAGAACGACCTGTTCAACGCCTGGATGTTCTCCGTCGTCCTGTGGGGCGGGCTGACGATCGCGTTCGGCTGGGAGATCCTGCCCTACCTCGTGATCCAGGCAGCCGCCGGCATCTGGCTGCTGGAGTCGGTCAACTACCTCGAGCACTACGGCATGAAGCGGGCCAAGCTCGAATCCGGCCGCTACGAGCGGGTCAACCCGAGCCACAGCTGGAACTCCAACAACATCGGCACCAACGTGCTGCTCTATCACCTGCAGCGGCACAGCGATCACCACGCCAACCCGACCCGCCGCTACCAGGCGCTGCGCGACTTCAAGGAGGCGCCGGTCCTGCCCACGGGCTATGCGGGCATGATCGTGCTGACCTGGATCCCGCAGGTGTGGCGCAAGGTCATGGACCAGCGGGTGCTCGGTCACTACGACGGCGACATCGGCCGTGCCAACCTGCACCCGCGCACCGCTGAGGCGTACGTGCGGAGGTACGGCGTCGGCACGAGCAAGGACGAAGAGGCTGCGGCGGCATGAGCCAGTTCATCTGCCCCAACTGCGAGTACGTCTATGACGAGGAGCAGGGCAACCCGAGGGAGGGCTGGCCGGCCGGCACGCCGTTCGCCGATATCGACCCTGACTGGACGTGCCCGGACTGCGGCGTACGCGAGCAGGTCGACTTCCTGCCCATCGAGGAGTTCGAGCACAACGACCAGGACGGCAACATCATCGCCGCCGAGACCCGAGCCCAGGTGCAGCGCAGGTCCGCCGAGCGGCAGGACGAGGCGAACGCAGACGTGACGACCGAAGGAGACGACGCATGAAGCGTTGGGAGTGCCAGCAGTGCGGCTTCATCTACGACGAGGCCGAGGGCTGGCCCGAGGAGGACATCCCGCCGGGCACCAAGTGGGAGGACATCCCCGACGACTGGACGTGCCCCGACTGCGGCGCCGCCAAGGCCGACTTCACGATGCTCGAGCTGGTCTGAATGACGCACCGCACGGTCATCGTCGGCGCCGGCATCGCCGGGGTCAGCGCCGCCGCGGCGATGAGGCGCAGCGGCTACGACGGTGACATCGACCTGCTGGGCGCCGAGCCCGAGCTGCCCTATCGCCGGCCGCCGGTGTCCAAGGAGATCGTGCGCGGCGAGAAGACGCCCGACGAGATCCGCATCAAGAAGCCCGAGTGGTACGAGCAGCAGTCGGTCAACCTGCGCACCGGGGTCACGGTCGAGTCGCTCGACGTCGACGCGCACGTCGTCCGGCTCTCCGACGGCGAGGAGGTCGGCTACGACCAGCTGCTGCTCGCGACCGGCGGGCGCGCCCGCAACCCATGGTCGGCATCCGGCATCCGTACGCTCCGCAGCCTCGCCGACGCGCCCGGCCTGCAGTCCGAGCTGGCACCGGGGCACCACCTGATCGTCGTGGGTGCCGGGCTCATCGGCTCCGAGATCGCCGCGAGCGCGCGTACGACCGGATGCGACGTCACGCTGCTGGAGACCGCGGCGCTGCCGCTCCCGCGCCTGCTGCCGCCCGAGCTGGGCGAGCTCTACGTCGACCTGCACAAGAGCGAGGGCACCGACCTGCACACCGGTGTCGAGGTCGCATCGATCGTCGACGAGGGTGACCGGACGGTCGTACGTGCCATCGACGGGCGTACGTGGTCGGCGCCGGTCGTCGTGGTCGCTGTCGGCATGCAGCCCAACGTCGAGCTCGCCGAGGCGGCCGGCATCGAGGTCGCCGACGGCATCGTCGTCGACGCGTTCGGCCGTACGTCGGCTCCCGACGTGTTCGCGGCCGGCGACGTCGCCAACCAGCCCAACGGCGTGCTCGGTGGCCGGCACCGCGTCGAGCACTGGCAGGGCGCGCAGAACCACGGGAGTGCGGTCGGCAAGGTCATGGCGGGCGCTGAGGAGCCGTTCGTCGAGGTGCCGTGGTGCTGGTCGGACCAGTACGGCCACAACCTCCAGGTGACGGGGTGGCCAGAGACGTCGCACGAGCTCGTGATCCAGGGCTCGCTCGACGAGCGGGACTTCATCGCCTACCTGTTGGACGACGGTGTCGTACGCGGTGCGGTCGGCATCGGCCGGCCACGCGACATCCGGGCGGCCGGCACGTGGATCGCCGCAGGTCAGCGGCTCGAGGACGCGCTGGAGGGCGGGGCATGACGAGCACCGCCGTCGCCCCGGTCCGCGAGCGACTCCTCGACGCAGCCCAGGCCATGATCGAGGACACCGGCTGGTCGAGCGTCACGATGGCACGCGTCGCCGAGAGAGCCGGAGTGAGTCGGCAGACCGTCTACAACGAGTTCAGCAACAAGCACGGGCTCGCCGAGCAGCTGGCGATGCGTGAGCTGGCGCGTTTCCTCGACGTCGTCCGCGAACGGATGGCTGGGGAGACGACCCTCGTCGAGGGCATCCGCGCTGCCTGTGAAGGTGCGCTGCTGATGGGGGAGCAGAGCCTGCTCGTCCGCACGATCGTCACCTCGCTGCCCGAGGAGCAGGACGCGGACTTCCTGCAGATCCTGACGACGGAGTCCGGCGAGATCGTGGAGGCCGCTGTCGCGGTGGTCAAGCAGTGCGTCGTCGAGCTCTACCCGCCGTCGCCGCTGACCGACGCCGAGCTGGAGGTCGCCGTCGAGGTCGTCGTACGCCTCGTGCTGTCGGCAATCACCCGTCCGTCGAAGCCGGCCCACGAGGCCGCCGCCGAGATCGCCTGGATCACCGGCCTGGCGCTGAAGGGCGCCGAGTCAGTCGACTGAGGAGTTGGGCTCCGCACGGAGCGCCGGCCGCAGACGTGGTTCCCCCATCGGGAATCGCTCGGGCAGGGGTCGGCTCAGGACCATGGGGTAGAGCCCGACACAGAGCAGGCCGAACGATGACAGGACGACCGGGTCGCCGAGCAGCGCGATGATCGAGATGTGCAACGCGACGCCCACCATGACAGCCAGCAAGCGGGTGCGTCTGAACCAGAGGCCGAGGCCGAGGAAGATCTCGGTGCCCACGGTCAGGCCGGCGATGAGGTGGTAGAAGGCACCGTCCAGGTGGATCACCATTTGATCTCGCAACACGTCCCCCGAGAGGAAGACACCGTTGATCTTGCTGATGCCGGCGAAGAGGTAGAGCGACGAGATGGCGCCGATCATCAGCACTTGCGGTCCCAAGGGAACCGAGGGACGGCGGCCTTGGTAACGAGCCCGCAGTGACCACGCGGCATCCGACTGCGCGAAAACCAGATGACAGCACAAGAGGAAGAGCAGGATCCGGTGGCTGCTGTACAGCTGCTGGTCGGACAGGACCATCACGACCTGTAGCGCCGCGATCAACGCAGCACACCACTTGGCACAGCAGCCGATGGCGAGGAAGACCCCCGCAAGCATGCCGATGAAGAGCATCGCCCTCAGGGGAAGCTCGGAGGGGCCTGGCCACCAGCTGACGACAGGAACCGCCAGTCGGCCGTCGACGATCGTGATGAGGAAGGTATTGCCTTCGACCGCAAGCGAGATGGCAGCGATCCCGATGCAGATCCGCGCGAACGCGACGGGTCTGGGATCCACTCTCAGTTCCTGTCGCATGTGAACCTCGCCGTCCTCGTGCCGCGCGAGTTGACTTGGCTCACGACCACCTTGGCTGCACGCGGCAGGGTGTGGCACACGTAGTCCTGGTGCAGCTTGGAGATCCAGTCGATCTCGGTTCGGCCGTTCGCCACCAGATCGTCGAAGTCGATGGACGTGCGATGGCCCGAGGAATCGATGACGTAGGCGTGAACATCCCCTTGGCCGGAGTACATCTGGAAGCCGAACCTTGACGGTGCCGGACTGGCGACGAGGACGACCAGCGGGATCAAGAACTGCAGCACGAAGACGCCGACAAGCAGCCCCCGTCGGAGCGTTGCGGTTCGACCCGGCCTGCTGTGGTCGGCATCCGTCAGACCTGACCTGGTCTCCCTCATGGGCTGAGGCTACGCCCGAGGATGACGTCCCGTTCATGCTTTGACTGGCCCGGTTTCTCGACGTCGTGCGGGAGCGCATGGCCGCGGGGACGGCCCCTGTCGAGGGGATCCGCGCCGCCTGCGAAGGCGCGTTGCTGATGGGGACCGAGTCACCCTGAGCGGTGGATTCTCGACCTTCCGCCGCAACCGCGCTTCCGCGGTGTCACACCTGACGATTCGCGATTTGGCCGCGGGCGAAACGCTGCTCTGCCATGCTGGCCGTTCCAGTCAGGCTGTTGCTGCCGGCGTCACGCGAAGGAGAACCCGATGAACGTACCTGTGGCCTTGGCGAGCGTCGTGCTGCTTGCCGGCACCCTGACTGCGTGCGGCGGAGGTGATGGTGGTGGCAGCGGCGGAAGCGGTGACTACTGCAAGGAGCTCAAGCGTTCGACGTCGGCGTTGAGCGGTGTCGGCGCGGCACCCGGCACCGACTGGGCCGAGAACTTCAAGGACATCCACGACCTCGCCGACAAGGCACCGGACGAGATCGCCGGCGACTGGAAGACGGTCGACCAGGCGTTCACGCAGCTTGAGAAGGGTCTCAAGGACGCCGGGCTCAAGCCCTCGGACATGACCAAGATCGGCTCGGGCGACACGAGTGGTCTCGATCCGGACGCGATGGAGAAGATCGTCAAGGAGTTCATGAAGATCGGCTCCGAGAAGGTGTCTAACGCGTTCGAAGCAGTCGCCAAGCACGCCAAGGACGAGTGCAAGGTCGACCTCGACGTGGGCTGAGTCCCAGCTACGGCGAAGGCGTCGTCGGCAAGCTCGGCGTGGTCGGGAAGCTGGGCGTCGGGGTGCTCGGTGTCGGGACGGTCGGCGTCACGTCGGACGGCGTGGGCGTCGGAGTGTCGCCGCCTGCCGCATCCTGCGTGACGTAGACGAGGCGGCCGTCCGCCAGGCGGTAGACCGTGCCGACCGGCGTGCCGCGGCCGACGGTCTTGGTGCCGTTGGGCGGCACGTCCTTGACCTCTTCACCCGGCTTGGTCGTGACCTCCCCGAGGGCGGGCTTGACGAGTCCCTTGTCGCTGACCGCACCTTCGAGGCCGAGCGACGACAGAGCAGCGAGCAGGAACGCGACGGCGAGGACGATGCCGATGTCGAACATGTTGACCAGGCCGTCGAGCGGGTCACCGGCGTTGTCGCGCGAGATGCGCGCCCGCGGCGTCACGTGGATCATGACGTCGTCTCCGACAGCGGCGGCAGGTCGGCCTTGGGCGTGAGCGGCGCGGGGTCGCGCAGCGTCGCCGTCGGCGCCGGTCTGGTCGGCACCGGGGTCACGGCCGAGGCACCGGTGCCGTCGTCCGTCAGCACGGCGGCGATGTACTCCAGGTCGGAGAAGTCCTGGCCGTAGAGGCGTTCGCGTACGAGCGACAGCCCGAGCGCCAGCACGCCGATCAGGATGCCGAGCACCGTGATCGAGAACGCGAGCCGCAGGTTGTCGGTCAGCGCGTCGACGTCGCCGCGGGCGAGTCCGTCGAGGGCGGGTGCCAGCGGGATCAACGTGCCCATCAGGCCGAGGGCCGGGCCCACACGGACCAGCAGGCGCGTGCGGGACAGACGGCCCTGGCGGGAGAAGTCGAAGTCGGCGAGCTCTTTGGCGATGCGGGTGTCGGCGCCCGGCTTGCCGACCTCCTTGACGATGACGCTGAACGCGGCGCCCACGGCACTGCTCCACGCGACGGTCTGCAGGAGCGCAGACGCCTCGGTCGTACGGCCGGCGTCGACGGCTTCGCGGGCCGATGCGCCCGAGCGGGACAGGGCGGAGAACGTACGGCGGCGGCGCTTGACGAGCTCGACGATGAACATCCCCGTCTCGACGAGCACCGCGGCCAGGGCCAGGAGGGCCAGGATCACCACCGGCAGCTCCAGCGACTCCGCCACGTGGAAGATGATGTCGTAGATACCGTCGCTCATGCGCGTCTCCTCAGGTGCGCCAGCCTCGTGCTGGCCCATCGTGTCTCGATCTCGGCGCCGAGTCCCAGCAGCAGGATGACGGCGAGGGCGCCGATCACCGCTCCGCTGATCTTGCGGCTGGTGGACAGCTCACTGGCCTTGGTCGGCTGGACCGAGGCCTGCGTGCCGGGGATGCTGTCGCCCTGCTCGGCTCCGGCGCCGGCGAGCACGAAGCCCTCGACCTCCTGGAGACCGTCGTCGACGGGCGTGGTCGGGAGGTCGTTCGTGGGCGGGGTGTCGACCGACGGCGGGTTGTCGACGCTCGGCGGGGTCGGCACGTACGGCGGGATGTAGCCGCCACCGCCGCCTCCGCCGCCGATGCCACCGCCGCCTCCGGTGCCGCCACCGCCTGTGGTCGACGGCGGCTTGGGCGGCTTGCCGACCTTCATCTCGGTCGGGGCGGTGCGGCCGTACGACCCGTTCTCCCCGCGGACCTGGACATAGACCGGATAGGTGCCGACCTTGTCGTAGCGGTGCGTGCGGGCCTTGTCCCTGGAGCCGTACTCGGTGCCGTCGCCGAAGGTCCAGCGATAGCGGGAGATGCGCGTGCCGGGTTCGGGGACGTTCACGGTGAAGGCGTTCTTGGTCTTGGTGTTGACCGTCGTGGCTCCGACGCTGAGCGTGGGTGCGAGGAGCTTGCCGGTGGTGTGGAAGGTCAGGACCAGCCGCCCGCCGGCCCCTGTGACGAAGTAGTCGCTGCGGTTGAGGTCTTCCTCGGTGCGTTGCGGCCGGATGTAGCCGATGCGGTTGCTGGAGAACGCGAAGAGGCTCGGCTCGAGGTCGTCCAGGAAGGGCTGCTTCTCGTCATCACCGGCGCGCAGCTCGTCCTCGGAGAGCACCGACGGGATGCCACGCAGCGGCACCTCGGAGAACGTAGGGGGCTTCGACGGCGGGTTGGTGACGCGCTGGAGCAGCGCACGCAGGGGCAGGGCGGTGGCCGGGCGTGGAGTCGGCTTTGCCGCCTTCTTGGCGCTGCTGCGGGTCCAGTACTCCGGGTTCTGCACGATGCCGGCGCCGCTGGTGAGGTCGGCGACCGTGAAGTAGGAGGTCGAGAGCCGTGTCTCCTTGCCGCCGGTGGTCGACACGACGCGGACCTCGACGCAGGCCTGGCCCTGGGCACAGTCAGTGTCGGCAGCATCGGCGGTCGACGAGGCCACCAGGGGCACGGCGATCATCGAGAGCATCGCCGCGAGTGCAGCACGGCGTCGCCGCCGCGGTGCGGACAGCGAACTGCTCACGGGCTCTCCCTCCAGAGATCGTCGTCGACTATCAAGTATGAAGCGTGAAAGGGTCTCGCGCTGATCCTTGAGGGATTGATCGTACGAACTCCGGGTGACGCGCGGCCGACCGCCCTAGATCCAGCGGTCGAACCACATGCGGTCGTGCCACGAGTCGTACGGGATGATCTTGCCGGTCAGCACGGGGTGGAAGAACCAGAACGACATCACGACGGCGGTGAGGAACAGGCCGCTGAACAGCCCCACGACATAGCGGTGCCGTGGGGTGTGGGCGGCGCGCATCAGCTCGTTGATGACCAGGACGATCGCGATGACCGTGAACGGGATCATGACGACTGCGTAGTAGGAGAAGATCGGCCGCGCCGTGAAGAAGAACCACGGCACCCAGCTGACGAGGACGGCCACGACCGGCACGCCCCAACGCCAGCTCAGCGTCACGAGCCAGGCCACCAGCGACGCCAGCAGGGCCAGGGCGCCGGACCACCAGACGATCGGGTTGCCCATGATCGTCACCTCGCGGACGCACGACCCGCCGACGCCGGGGTTGCAGTCCGTGAGCGGGAAGTTGCCCTTGTAGTCCATGACGACCGGACGCTCCATCACGAGCCAGCCGATCGGGTTCGACTCGTACGGATGAGGCTCGGCGCTGTCGAGCCCAGTCGCGGAGAACTTCCAGTCCATGACGTGGAAGTGCCACAACGAGCGGAACGCGTCGCGGGTCTCACCGAGGAACCCGGGGGTCGGCTTGTCGACATATGCCCCCCAGGGCGGCGACGAGTCTCCATAGCCGTGCCCGAACCTGGCCTCGTACGCGTGATGGTGGATCAGGAACCCGGTCCAGGTCGCGAGGTAGACGACTCCGGCGAGCAGCACGATCGAGGCGAACGCCGGCACGCCGACACGCAGTGTCGTGACGACCCAGCCGTTCGACCGTATGGCCGGGTCATGTCCGAGCTTGCGGGCGAGGACCTCCCAGATCACCGTCATGAGGCCGAACGCGGCCAGCACGAAGATCCCGTTCCACTTCGTGCCGCAGGCCATGCCGAAGCACACGCCGGCGGCGAGCTGCCACGGCCGGAACGCCCGGTAGCGCCAGAGCCGGTCGCGGATCCAGTCGCGGTCGGCGACGAGGCAGGCGACTCCGCAGACCACCCAGAAGGCGAGGAAGACGTCGAGCAGGGCCACCCGCGACATCACGAAGTGCAAGCCGTCGAACGTCAGGAGCAGGCCGGCGAGGCAACCCATGACCGTCGACCCGGTCATGCGTCGGACGAGCCGAGCCAGCACCAGGACCGTCAGGGAGCCGATCACGACAGCGGCGATGCGCCAGCCGAACGCGTCGAGCCCGAAGAGCTTCTCGCCGATCGCGATGATCCACTTGCCGCCGTCGGGGTGCACGATCCACGTCGGCTCGCCGGTCATCAGGTTGCTGGTGTGACCGCTCTGGATCTGCTTGTTGGCGTTCTCGGTGAAGTCCTGGACGTACCCGTGCTGGAGCAGCGACCAGGCGTCCTTGGCGTAGTAGGTCTCGTCGAACATCAGGATGCGCGGCTTGTCGACGTTCCAGACGCGCAGGACGAAGGCGAGGAGTGCGACGGCGATCGGCCCGATCCAGCCCCAGACGCGCTCTGGCCACGACAACGGGGACAGCCTCGCCAGCAACGTCACGCGCCAAGCGTAGGGGAGCACCCTGAGCGGCGGATGACCTGACATGCTGGCGGCATGCTCATCCTCGCGGCGACGCCGATCGGCCAGGTCGCCGACGCCAGCGGCCGGCTCGGCGAGGCGCTGGCGACCGCTGACGTCGTGGCGGCCGAGGACACCCGAAGGCTCAAGCGGCTCGCCTCGGAGCTCGGCATCGAGATCGGCGGCCGGGTGGTGTCCTACTTCGAGGGCAACGAGGAACGCCGCACCCCCGAGCTCGCCGCGATGCTGGCGGACGGCTCGACGGTCGTGCTGGTGACCGATGCGGGCATGCCGAGCGTGTCCGACCCCGGCTACCGGCTCGTCGTCGCGGCGATCGCCGCCGACGTGGCGGTGACGGCGATCCCGGGACCGTCCGCGGTGCTGACCGCCCTCGCGGTGTCAGGCCTGCCGGTCGACCGGTTCTGCTTCGAAGGGTTCCTGCCGCGCAAGGCAGGGGAGCGTACGCGCGCACTGACCGAGCTCGTGGCCGAGCGCCGCACGATGGTGTTCTTCGAGTCGCCGCACCGCACCGAGGCGTCGCTGCGTGCGATGGCCGAGGTGCTCGGCGCCGACCGGCCCGCGGCAGTGTGCCGCGAGCTCACCAAGACGTACGAGGAGGTGGCCCGCGGCGGCCTCGCCGAGCTCGTCGAGTGGGCCGCCGGCCAGGAGCAGGGCGTACGCGGTGAGGTCACGATCGTCGTCGGCGGAGCCGCGCCGGACACCCGGACGTACGGGCCGGACGACCTGCGGGAGCTCGTCGCCGCGCGGCAGGCCGAGGGGCTCAGCCGCAAGGACGCGATCGAGCAGGTCGCGGGCGAGACGGGCGTACGCAAGAAGGACGTCTACGACGCCGCGCACTCGTAGGGCACCGGAAGCCCCGCACTAGGATTGAGGACGTGTCAGATTCCACGTTCTACGTCACCACGCCGATCTTCTACGTCAACGACGCGCCCCACATCGGGCACGGCTACACGACGGTCATGGCCGACATCATCACGCGGTGGCACCGGCAGCGGGGCGAGAGAGTCTGGTACCTGACCGGCACCGACGAGCACGGCCAGAAGGTCCTCCGCAAGGCCGACCAGAACGGCGTGTCCCCCCAGGAATGGGTCGACAAGCTGGTCGAGGAGGAGTGGAAGCCGCTCCTCGAGACGCTCGACATCGCCAACGACGACTACATCCGAACCACCGACCAGCGCCACCTCGACGGCGCCAAGGCGTTCTGGCAGGCGCTGTACGAGCGTGACGCGGTCTACAAGGGCTCGTTCAGCGGCTACTACAGCGTCGGCGCCGAGGAGTTCGTCGGCGATGACGACGTGGCCGACGGTGAGGGTGACGACGAGGGCTTCAAGGTCTCCAAGCTCGACGGCAGCCGGGTCGAGCACATGACGGAAGACAACTACTTCTTCCGGCTCAGCGACTACCAGCAGAAGCTGCTCGACTTCTACGAGGCCAACCCCGACTTCATCCAGCCCGAGTCGGTCCGCAACGAGCTCATCTCGTTCGTCTCGCGCGGCCTGCGCGACCTGTCGATCTCGCGTTCGACGTTCGACTGGGGCATCCAGGTGCCGTGGGACGACAAGCACGTCATGTACGTGTGGATCGAGGCGCTCCTGAACTATGTGACAGCCGCGGGCTACGGCGTCGACGACGAACGTTTCAAGGAGCTGTGGCCGGCCAACATCCACATCGTGGGCAAGGACATCGCGCGCTTCCACGCCGTGATCTGGCCGGCGATGCTGATGGCCGCCGGACAGCCGGTGCCGCACCAGGTGTTCGCGCACGGTTGGATCCTCGTGGGCGGGCAGAAGATGTCCAAGTCCAAGGCCAACGGCATCCGCCCCGACGAGATCGTCGACACGTTCGGCTCCGACGCCTATCGCTACTACTTCGCGCGGGCCTTGACGTTCGGCAGCGACGGGTCGATCTCGTGGGAGGACATGCACGCCCGCTACCACGCCGAGCTCGCCAACGGCTTCGGCAACCTCGCCTCGCGGGTCGCGGCGATGATCGGCAAGTACTTCGACGGTTCGTTGCCCGCTGCCGGCGAGACGACGGCCGCCGAGCAGAAGGTCATCGACCTCGTCGCTGAGGCCGTCGCCGAGGCGGACGCCGCGATCGAGGCCGTGGCGCCGCAGGACGCGCTGTCCGCGGTCTGGCGCATCGTCGACGAGCTCAACGGCTACCTCACCGAGCAGGCGCCGTGGCAGGTCGCCAAGGACGAGTCGGCCGGCGACCGGTTGGCCACGATCCTCGCGACCGCCGCCGAGGGGCTGCGGGTCCTCGCGGTCCTGCTCAACCCGGTCATGCCCAAGGCATCCGCGGTGCTGTGGGACTCGCTCGGCGCGGAGCCGACGCTCGGCGCCCTCGCCGACCAGCGCATCGACGGCGTCGCGGCGTGGAGCCAGCTGCCCGCCGGAGCGACGATAACCAAGCCGGCGTCGCTGTTCCCGCGCATCGAGGCCGCGGCCGAGTGACGGTCACCGAGGGCTGGCCGGAGGCGCCGGAGCCGCTGCCGTCCCCGGTCGTCGACAACCACTGTCACCTCGACCACCGGGCGTACGCCAAAGGGGTCGAAGGTGGGCTGCTGATCCCGGTCGACGAGGCGCTCGACCGGGCGGCCGCCGTCGGTGTGACTCGCATCGTGCAGGTCGGCTGCGACCTCGAGGGGTCGCGATGGGCCGTCGAGACTGCCACGGCGTACGACTCCGTGGTCGCCGCCGTCGCGCTGCACCCCAACGAGGCGCCCAAGCATGCCGAGCAGGGTGACCTCGACGAGGCGCTCGCCGAGATCAACGCGCTGGCCCAGTCGCCGCACGTGCGGGCGGTGGGTGAGACGGGTCTCGACTACTTCCGCACCGGTGAGGGCGGCCGCGAGGCGCAGCACGTGTCGTTCCGTGAGCACATCCGCATGGCCAAGCGGCACGACAAGACACTGGTGATCCACGACCGCGACGCGCACGACGACGTGCTCGCGGTGCTCGACGACGAGGGCATCCCCGAACGTACGGTCATGCACTGCTTCTCCGGCGATGCGGCGTTCGCGCGGGAGTGCCTCGACCGCGGGGCCTACCTGTCGTTCGCCGGCACGGTCACCTTCAAGAACGCTGAGAACCTCCGCGAAGCGCTCCGGATCGCGCCGCCGGACCGTATCCTTGTCGAGACCGATGCGCCTTTCCTCACACCGACACCGCACCGCGGAAGCCCGAACGCTT
Source organism: Aeromicrobium sp. Root236 (assembly GCF_001428805.1). Classification (NCBI taxonomy): domain Bacteria; kingdom Bacillati; phylum Actinomycetota; class Actinomycetes; order Propionibacteriales; family Nocardioidaceae; genus Aeromicrobium; species Aeromicrobium sp. Root236. The sequence continues at coordinate 3,358,556 of NZ_LMIS01000001.1, forward strand.
CGTTCCTGATTCCGCTCACGGTTCGGTTCATGGCTGGGATTGCAGGCAAAACGGTCGAGGAAATGTGTCGGGACATCGATGCGAACACGGTTTCTGCATTCGGTGGTGACTGGCCTCACAGAATTTGACCCAGGAAGGGGCATCCGTATGGTTGAAAGTCGGCCCCGTCACCGACTGTCAAGGAATTCTGTGCAGCCAGAGTCAACCGCCCGACGCACGTCCACCCACGGAAAGCGTCGTCATCGCAAGTCTTTCCCGCTTCTCGCCCTCAACCTCGCGATCGTTCTCGTCGTCGCGGGAGGCACCGCCGCCTACGGCGCCCTGAGCCACACGGTCACCCTGACCGTCGACGGCAAGAGCGACAAGATCCGCACCTTCAGCGACAACGTCGCCGATGTCCTCAAGTCCAAGGACATCACCCTGCGGCCCTCCGACCGGCTGAGCAAGCCGAAGTCGGACTCGATCTCCGACGGTGACACGATCACCGTCTCGTACGCCAAGCCCATCACCCTCGCGGTCGACGGCACCGTCACCGAGCACACGGTCTACGACCGCACCGTCGGTGACGCGTTCAACACCCTTGGCGTGGAGCCGAAGTCGGGCTCCTACCTCTCGGCCAAGACCTCGAGCGTCATCCCCCGCAAGGGCGCGCAGATCGTCGTGAGCAGCACCAAGTCGCTCACCGTCATCGCCGACCACAAGAAGAAGACCATCACCTCGAACGCGCCGACCGTTGCCGCCGTGCTCAAGAAGGTCGACGTCAGCCTGGACTCCGACGACGAGGTCAAGCCCGGCAAGGACGCCTTCGTCAAGCCGGACGCGCAGCTTCGCGTCGTGCGGATCAAGAAGGTCACCAAGACCGAGACCGTCCCGGTCAGCTTCAAGACGACGGTCCGCGAGGATCCCGAGTCGTCGGTCGGCGAGGAGAACGTCGTCCAGCCCGGCAAGAAGGGCAAGGCGAGCGAGAAGGTCACGCTGATCTACGCCGACGGCAAGCTGCGCGAGCGGATCGTCCTGGTCTCGCGCTCGCTGGCCGAGCCGCGGCCGCAGATCGTCGAGCGGGGCACCAGCACGACCCCGTCCGACAGCGTCTGGGACAAGATCGCCCAGTGCGAGTCCGGTGGCAACTGGCACATCAACACCGGCAACGGCTACTACGGCGGGCTCCAGTTCAGCGCCGCCACGTGGCACAGCGTCGGCGGCACGGGTCTGCCGAGCGACCACAGCCGCGAAGAGCAGATCAAGCGCGCCAAGATCCTCCAGGCCCGGTCCGGCTGGGGCCAGTGGGGCTGTGCCGGGGCGAGGTTCAACTGACGCCACCTCGGCTGCTCGGGCCTGCTGACGTCCGACGCCTGGCCGAGCTCTGCGGCATCCGCCCGACCAAGCAACGCGGGCAGAACTTCGTCATCGACGCCAACACCGTCCGGCGCATCGTGCGTACGTCCGGGGTCGGCGTCGATGACGTCGTCGTGGAGATCGGTCCCGGCCTCGGCTCGCTGACGCTCGGACTGCTCGAGGTGGCCGCGCACGTCACGGCCGTCGAGCTCGACGAGGTGCTGGCGGCGCAGCTGCCGGGCACGATCGCCGAGTACGCCCCTGACCAGGCGACTCACTTCGACCTCGTCACGGCCGACGCGATGCAGGTCACCGAGTTGCCCGGGCCGACGCCCACGGCGCTCGTGGCCAACCTGCCCTACAACGTGTCGGTGCCGGTCCTGCTGACGTTCTTCGAGCGGTTCCCGACGATCTTGACCGGCCTGGTCATGGTGCAGGCAGAGGTCGCGCACCGGCTCGCGGCTGGTCCGGGCTCCAAGACGTACGGGGTGCCGAGCGTCAAGGCCGCCTGGTACGCCGAGCTGAGGCTTGCCGGGTCGATCGGGCGCAACGTGTTCTGGCCGATGCCCAACGTCGAGTCGGCGCTGGTCGCGTGGACCCGCCGGGAGCCACCGGGCGACGAGGCGCAGCGCCTGCGGACGTTCGCGGTGGTCGACGCCGCGTTCGCGCAGCGCCGCAAGACCATGCGCGCCGCGCTGTCGGAGCTTGCCGGCTCGGGCCCCGCGGCCGAGGAAGCCCTCGTCGCGGCGGGGATCTCGCCGCAGGCGCGGGGCGAGCAGCTGGGCGTCGAGGAGTTCTTCCGCCTCGGCCAGTTCCTCACCCCAGTCTGAGCGGGATGTAACGCCCGTGAAATCACGGTGCCAGTCATCTTCACATCTGTGCACTACCGTTTCGTGATGTGAGGATTGACGAGCGGATCGCCGAGAAGTACGCCGACCTGTCGCCGCAGGAACGGCGGGCCGCTGACGTGCTGCTCGTCCACCTCGACGACCTCGCGATCTATCGCGCCGCCGAGCTGGCCGAGCTCGCCGGGGTCTCCAAGGCGACGATGAGCCGGTTGTTCCGGCACCTGGGCTTCGACGACTTCACCGAGGTGCGCGACCACCTGCGTACGCTCCGGAGCCACGGCGTCCCGGTCAATCTCGAGGGTGCGCCCAGCCTCGCAGCGCACCTCGAGCAGGAGACCGGCAACCTGCAGAAGGCATTGGCGGGGCTGGAGGACGGCGGCCTCGAGACCGCCGCGAAGCTCGTGCACGACGCCCAACGCGTCGTGGTCGTCGGGCTGCGGTCCGGCTATCCCGTCGCCCTGCACCTGCGCCAGTCGCTGGGCCAGGCCCGCTTCGGTGTCACGCTCGCCCCGCAGCCCGGGCAGGCGCTGTCCGACGAGCTCATCGGCCTGGGCCCCAAGGACGCCGCTGTCGTGGTCTCGTTCCGGCGCCGGCCCGACAACGTCGACGGGCTGCTGGAGATCCTCCAGAAGGCCGGTGTGCCCACGATCCTGCTCGCCGACCCGTCAGCCCGTACGCTCGCGGCTCGCGCCGACGTGTGGCTGGAGTGTCCGCTGGCGACCGATCTCGCGTTCGACAGCTACGCCGTGGCCATGAGCGTCGCCGCGGTGCTGGCCGACCGGGTCCTCGACCTCGCCGGGAAGGCCGGCGTGCAGCGCACCACGATGATCGACGCGTCCTACCGGTCGTTGCGCGAGATCGAGAACCGCTGATGACCACCGACGAGGCCTGGCTCGCCCGCGCCATCCAGCTCGCCGTCGACAACGTCGCCGAGGGCGGCGGGCCGTTCGGGGCCGTCGTGGTCAAGGACGGCGAGATCGTCGCCACCGGACAGAACCGAGTGACCCGCGACCTCGATCCGACGGCCCACGCGGAGGTGCAGGCGATCCGCCATGCCTGCCGCGCCCACAGCAGACTTCTCCCTGGCCGGCATGACGCTCTACACGTCCTGCGAGCCATGCCCGCTGTGCGTGTCGGCCGCGCTGTGGGCGCGCCTCGACCGGGTGGTCTATGCCGCCGACCGTAACGACGCGGCTCGCGGCGGGTTCGACGACCGCGAGTTCTACGAGCTGTTCGGACGGGACCGGGCGACCTGGCCGACGCTGATCGAGGAGAAGCGGCCCGACGATGCCCCGGCTCCGTTCGAGGCGTGGCTCGCCAACAGCAGCCGCACGGCGTACTGACTCCTGCGATCTGGATGGCCTGATCGAGCCATGGCGGTGTGGCGACCGGCGTCCTAGCGTGCCCTTGAGGGCACGACTGCAAAGGAGCAGGTCATGGCATTCATCCAGATCATCGAGGGCCGCACGAGCCACTTCGACGAGATGAAGGCGCTCACCGAGGAGTTCGAGGGGCAGGACCTCGGTGGGCACACACTGCGGCGCTCGATCCGGACCCGCGATCGCGACGACCCGAGCCGATTCATGGTCATCGTCTTCTTCGACTCGTACGAGTCGGCGATGGAGAACTCCAACCTGCCGGAGACCAACGAGTTCTCGCAGAAGATGATGGCGCTCGTCGACGGGCCACCGACGTTCCACAACCTCGACGTCGTCGAGGACAAGACGTTCTAGGCGAGTTCGCCCCGCCGCCGGTCGCCGACCCGGCGGGCCACTAGGTTGGGCTGGTGAGCACCGCCACCGTCCGCGTCCCCGCCAAGATCAACCTGTGCCTCGGTGTCGGCCCGGTCCGTGAGGACGGCTACCACCCGCTGGCCACGGTCTACCAGGCCGTCGACCTGCACGACGAGGTACGGGCGACCGCCCGCGACGACGACCAGATCACCGTCGCGGTGCACAGCGAGCTCGACGTGCGGTCCGAGTCGGTGCTGGTGCCGGAGGACGACGACAACCTCGCGGTCAAGGCTGCGCGCCTGCTGCGCGAGACCACCGGCGTCGTGAACGGCGTCGACCTCGCGATCCGCAAGGTCATCCCGGTCGCGGGTGGCATGGCCGGCGGCTCGGCCGATGCCGCCGCGGCGCTCGTCGCCTGCAACGACGTGTGGGCGACCGGTCTGACCCGGTCCGAGCTCGAGGAGATCGCCGCCCAGCTCGGCAGCGACGTCCCGTTCCTGTTGCACGGCGGCAACGCGGTCGGCGGTGGACGCGGCGAGACCATCAGCCCGGTGCTGGCGCGTGGGTCGTACCACTGGGTGTTCGCCATGGCGCACGAAGGACTGTCGACCAAGGCGGTCTACGCCGAGTTCGACCGGCTCAACGACGGCTCACGCGTACCGGATCCGGTGGTGCCCGATGCGCTGCTCGCCGCGCTGCGCGCCGGTGACGCCGAAGCGCTCGGCGACGCGCTCTCCAACGACCTGACCGAGGCCGCCCTGTCGCTGCGGCCGGAGCTGCAGGACACCCTCGAGATCGGCATCGAGGCCGGGGCCCTGGGCGCGATCCTGTCGGGATCCGGTCCGACGGCACTGTTCCTCGCCTCCGACGAGCAGCACAGCCTCGACATCGCATTCGCCCTCAGCAGCGCCGCCGGGTGCGCCGACGTCGTCCAGTCACGTGGCCCCGTCCCCGGAGCCCGCAGCACGAGCTGACTCCCGCGATTTGTGAGGTTGGAGGCGTCTCGGACGCCCCGAAGCGCCTTCACGTCCACAAATCGCGGGGTCGGGGATCAGCCTTCGACGAGCTCGGTGAGCTCGAGCCAGCGGTGCTCGTGCTCCTCGACCTGCTTCTCGAGCTCGGCGACGGCCTTGACCATGCCGGCCAGACCGGCGGCGTCGGTCGGATCGTGCTGCGCCATCTCGACGTGCAACGCGTCGATGCGGGCCGACAGCTTCTCCATCTTGCGGTCGATCGAGCCGATCTCCTTCTTGGTGTTGCGGAGCTCGGCGCTCGACAGCTTGGGCGTGCTCGCCGTGTGCCCGGCCGTCGAGGGGTTCGACGCGGCGGGGGAGTCCTGCTCCTTGCGGAGGCGGAGGTACTGGTCGACGCCTCCGGGCAGGTGCCGGAAGTGGCCGTCGAGGATCGCGTACTGCTGATCGGTGATCCGCTCCAGCAGGTAGCGGTCGTGCGAGACGACCAGCAACGTGCCGGGCCACGAGTCGAGCAGGTCCTCCATCGCCGCGAGCATGTCGGTGTCGAGGTCGTTGGTCGGCTCGTCGAGCACGAGGACGTTGGGCTCGTCGAGCAGGATCAGCAGCAGCTGAAGGCGTCGCTTCTGCCCGCCCGACAGGTCCCGGACGGGCGTGGCCATCTGCTCGTTGGAGAAGCCGAGTCGTTCGAGCAGCTGCGACGGCGTCATCTCCTTGCCGCCTGACACGTACGCGGTGCGCTGGCGCCCCACGACGTCGCTGACCCGGTCGGAGCCGACGTCCTTGAGCTCGTCGAGCTCCTGGGTCAGGGTGACGACCTTGACGGTCTTGCCGCGCTTCACCCGCCCCGAGGTCGGCTGCACAGCACCCGTGACCAAGCCCAGGAGCGTGGACTTGCCGGCACCGTTGGCACCGAGGATGCCCGTACGTTCACCGGGTCCCACGCGCCACTCGACGTGCTTGAGCACCTCGTGGTCGTACGACACCGACACGTCGAGGATGTCGACGACGTCCTTGCCGAGCCGTGAGGTCGCCATCTGCTTGAGCACGATGGGGTCGCGCGGCGGCGGCTCGTTGGCGATCAGCTCGTTGGCGGCATCGATGCGGAACTTCGGCTTCGACGTACGCGCGGGGGCTCCGCGACGCAGCCAGGCCAGCTCCTTGCGCATGAGGTTCTGCCGCTTCGACTCGGTCGCCGAGGCGTGCCGGTCGCGCTCGACGCGCTGCAGGATGTAGGCCGCGTATCCGCCCTCGAAGGGCTCGACGATGCCGTCGTGGACCTCCCAGGTGGCGTTGCAGACCTCGTCGAGGAACCACCGGTCGTGCGTCACGACCAGCAGCCCGCCGGCGTTCGAGGACCACCGGGTCTTGAGGTGGTCGGCGAGCCAGGTGATGCCCTCGACGTCGAGGTGGTTGGTCGGCTCGTCGAGGAACAACACGTCGTCGTCGCCCACGAGCAGGGCCGCGAGCGCCACCCGCCGCCGCTGCCCACCGCTGAGGTTGCCGACCGTGGCGTCCCACGGGATGTCCGAGACGAGCCCGGCGATGACGTCGCGGATCTTCGCGTCGCCGGCCCACTCGTAGTCGGGCTTGTCGCCGACGATCGCGTGGCCGACGGTCTGCGTCTGGTCGAGGGTGTCGGTCTGGTCGAGCATGCCGATGTGCACGCCGCCGCGGGTCGTCACGCGGCCCGAGTCGGGCTGCATGCGACCGGCGAGGATGCGCAGGAGCGTCGACTTGCCGTCGCCGTTGCGGCCGACGATGCCGATCCGGTCGCCCTCGTCGATGCCGATCGTCACGGACTCGAAGACGGTCTTGGTCGGGAAGTCGAGCGCGATGGACTCGACGCCGAGGAGATGTGCCACCGAAGAAGTCTAGGCGGCGCAGCGCGGCCGCTCGACCACGCTCTGCGGCCACGGACGTACGTACAAGCTGGTTCTTCCGGGCCATGTCCCTCGGCCGGGTCGTAGGCGCACGATTGTGGGTGACTCATTCACGGAAGGAGAACTCCGATGGCACTGTTCATGGATGTTCACAACAAGGTGGAAGGACTCACCGCTGACGCCGTCGCCGGCGCCCACGCCAAGGACCTCGAGATCCAGGGCCAGTACGGCGTCGACTACAAGCAGTACTGGTTCGACGAGGATTCCGGCAAGGTTTTCTGTCTCGTGGACGCACCCGACGCCGAGTCGGCCGAGCGCGTGCACCGCGAGGCGCACGGACTGCTTGCCGATCAGCTGATCCCAGTCCAGGAAGGCGTCGTCCCCGGTCACTGACGCCACAGAACCACGGCACCGAAGGTCGCGTCGGACCCTCGGCGGTGGTGTGCGCTCAGCGGTCGAAGGGTAGCGAGAGCGTGCGCAGCGCACCGGCCAATGCCGTGGCCTCGTCCGCGGACAATCCGGCGAGGAGCTCCTGCTCGTGGCCGAGCAGCGCGTCGAGGGCTCCGTCGACGGCGTTCTTGCCCGGCGTCGTGAGCCTGACCTGTACGCCTCGGCGGTCGGCAGGATCCGGGAGCCGTTCGACCAGGCCCTTGCGGACGAGCCGGTCGACGCGATTGGTCATGGTGCCGCTGGTCACGAGCGTCTCCTGGACGAGCTGGCCCGGCGAGAGCTGATAGGGCTCGCCGGAGCGGCGCAGCGCCGAGAGCACGTCGAACTCCGACGGCTCGAGGTCGTGGTCGGCGAACGCCTGCTTGCGGGCGCGGTCGAGATGGAGCGCGAGCCGGGTGACCCGGCTGAGGATGTGCATGGGGGAGACGTCCATGTCGGGACGCTCCCGCTGCCACGCTGCGATCAGCCGATCGACGTCGTCTTCCACGAGTCCATCCTAGTTCGTCAAGATTCTTGATGTAGAGATTGTTGATCGTGACTACGCTCTCGGCATGACTCCTGCCGAGGCTGTGGCCGCCGGACCGACGCGACAGGGCGAGCTCCTCGCCGCCGGCAAGCTCACCTCGCGACAGCTCACGCAGGCGACCCTCGACGCGATCGAACGGGAGAACCCGGCGATCAACGCCGCCGTCGCGGTGTACGCCGACGAGGCGCTCGCCGCCGCGGACGAGGCGGATCGCCGCCGTGCGGCAGGTGAGAGCGGGCCGCTGCTGGGCGTGCCGATCGCGGTCAAGGACGACCTCGACATCGGCGGCACGGTCACCGGTAAGGGCAGCAAGGCGATGGTGGCGCCGGCGAGCCAGGACGCCGAGCTCGTCGCCGCGCTCAAGGCCGCGGGCATGGTCGTCGTGGCCAAGTCGGCGCTGCCGGAGCTCGCGATCTTCGGGTTCACCGAGTCCGCCGCGCACGGCATCACGCGCAACCCGCTCAACCTCGGCCACACGTCGGGCGGCTCATCGGGCGGCTCGGCTGCGCTGGTCGCCGCCGGTGCCGTCGGCATCGCGACCGCCTCGGACGGCGCCGGGTCGATCCGCATCCCGGCCGCGTGCTGCGGGCTCGTCGGGTTCAAGCCGACGCAGGGCACCGTGCCGAGCTCGGGCGGCTGGCACGACCTGTCGACGCAGGGCTGCCTGGCCGCGAGGGTGGCCGACAGTGCCCTGTTCCTCGACGCGTTCGGCACGTTCGACACCTCGCTCGTCGACGCCGCAGCCCAGGATCCGGCGCCCCTGCGCATCGGCCTGTCGTTCAGCGCCGCTGCGGCGACCAAGGCGCAGCCGCTGGACCCGCGCGTACGAGCAGCGATGGAGCGTACGGCGGAGCAGCTCCGCGCGACCGGTCACACGGTGACCGAGGTCAAGATCCCCTACCCGCTCGGCTCCAAGGCGCTGACCGTCCGCTATCTCGCGGGCATCCGCGACGGCGCCGACGGCACCGACGACCCGGGCCGGCTCGAGAAACGTACGAGGGGCATCGCGCGCCTGGGCCGCCCGTTCGGCCGCCGGTCGGTCGAGTGGGCCAAGCGGCAGGGCCGTTCGTGGGGCGACGCGGTGCACCGCGACCTCGGCGTGGACGTCCTGCTGACCCCGGTCATGTCGGGCCCCGCGGTCGAGGTGGAGCACTGGCGCGGCAAGGGCCCGCTCGCGACGGTGCTCTCGATGAACGTCTTCTATCCCTACACCGCGCAGTGGAACCACGCCGGTGTCCCTGCGGTCTCGATGCCCGTAGGCGCGACGGACGAGCGGCTGCCGCTCGCGGTGCAGCTCATCGCGGCGCGCGGCCAGGACGCGCAGCTGATGTCGCTCGCCGGCCAGCTGGAGCGGCTCAACGCTTGACGTCAAGTATCTTGACATCAAGATATATGGGTCGTACGGTCGACCGCATGACGACATGGGACCCCGACCGCTACCTGCAGTTCGCCGACGACCGCTCCCGGCCCTTCGTCGACCTCGTGGCTCGCGTGCAGGGCGAGCCGTCGAGCATCGTCGACCTCGGCTGCGGACCCGGCCACCTCACCGCTGTCCTCCGCGCGAGGTGGCCCGAAGCAACGGTCCACGGCGTCGACTCGTCGCCGGACATGATCGCCAAGGCCGACGCTGACAACGACGACGAGCGGACGACGTACGAGCTGGCCGACGTCGCCGCCTGGACCAGCGCCGAGCCGGTCGGCCTGGTCGTGTCGAATGCGCTCTTCCAGTGGGTGCCGGACCAGCTCGCGGTCATCCGGCGACTGGCCGGGCTCGTCACCCCCGGCGGCACGTTCGCGCTCCAGGTGCCCTGCAACTACGACGCCCCGAGCCACCGGCTGCTCCACGAGGTCTCCTCGCGGCCGCCGTACGGCGAGCACACCGAAGGACTCCACGGCGACCGCGGGACGCACGCCGAGGCGTACCTCGACCTGTTCGCCGGACTCGGCTGGACGACCGACGCGTGGGAGACGACCTACCTCCACGTCCTGCAGGGCGCAGATCCCGTGTTCGAGTGGATCTCGGGCACCGGGGCCCGCCCGATCCTCCAGGCGCTGCCGGACGGTCTGCGCGAGGAGTTCGTCGCCGACTACAAAGCCGCACTTCGGGAGGCCTATCCCGCGCAGGCATGGGGCACGGTGCTGCCGTTCAGCCGTACGTTTGCCGTCGCCCGCCGCGAGGCCTGACTCCGGTACGCTGGCTGCTGCGTTCCTCTGGTTTCGGGGACGATCCCCGGTTGGTCTGCCGGCAGGGCCCGCCGCACTTTGAATGCGGACAAGCGACGTAGGTTCGACTCCTACCCGGGGAGCCAGCAAGGTCCGTCGACGAAGGAGTCTGGTGAGCGATCGAGTAACGGCCATCGTCCTGGCGGCGGGAGCGGGCACGCGGATGAAGTCCTCGCGCGCCAAGGTCCTGCACGAGATCGCCGGGCGGACGATGCTCGAGCACGCTCTCGTGGCGGTCGCCGGTGCGGGCGTCCACACGACGGTCGCCGTCGTCGGTCACGACCGCGAGCAGGTGTCGGAGGCCATCACGGCGTACGACCCCTCGATCATCCAGGCCGTGCAGGAGCAGCAGAACGGCACGGGCCACGCCGTCCACGTCGCCCTCGAGTCCCTCGACAGCGCGCCCGACGGCACGGTCATCGTGACGTACGCCGACGTGCCCCTGCTGTCGGCGCAGACGCTCGCCGAGCTGCTGGTCGGCCATCGCGCCGCCGGCCACACCGTCACGATCCTGACCGCCGAGGTCGACGACCCCACGGGCTACGGCCGCATCCTGCGCGGTCCCGACGGCGCCGTGACGGCGATCCGTGAGCACAAGGACGCCTCCGACGAGGAGCGCGCCGTGCGCGAGATCAACAGCGGCATCCTCGTCGTCGACGGCAGGTTCCTCACCGACGCCGTGGCGCGGCTCGAGACCGACAACGCGCAGGGCGAGCTCTACCTGACCGACATCATCGGCAAGGCCGTCGCCGAAGGGCGGCCGGTGGGCGCCCACGTCCTCGAGGACGTCTGGCAGACCGAAGGCGTCAACGACCGCGCCCAGCTCGCCCGGCTCGGCGCCGAGCTCAACCGCCGCATCACGGCGCACTGGATGGCCGAGGGCGTCACGATCGTCGACCCGGCCACGACGTGGATCGACTCCGCCGTGACGCTCGAGCCCGACGTCACGGTCCTGCCCGGCACCCAGCTGCTCGGCGCCACGGCGGTCGCCCGGGGCGCCACGATCGGACCGGACACGACGTTGCGCAACATCGAGGTCGGCGCCGGCGCCACGGTCGTACGCACGCACGGCTCCGATGCCGTGATCGGCGACGAGGCCACTGTCGGCCCGTTCGCCTACCTCCGCCCCGGCACCGAGCTCGGCGCCGGCGGCAAGATCGGCACGTTCGTGGAGGTCAAGAACTCGACGATCGGCGAGGGCGCCAAGGTGCCGCACCTGACGTACGTCGGCGACGCCGAGATCGGCGAGGGCGCCAACATCGGCGCCGGCACGATCTTCGCCAACTACGACGGCGTCAACAAGCACCGTTCCACGATCGGCAAGCACGCCAAGACCAGCTCCAACAACACGTTCGTCGCACCCGTCACGGTCGGCGACGGAGCGTTCACGGGAGCCGGCTCGACGATCCGCGAGGACGTACCACCGGGGGCGCTGGCCGTGAGTGCTGGTGCACAGAGGAACATTGAGGGGTGGGTGGCCGACAAACGTCCGGACACCGCATCCGCCCGTGCCGCCCGCGCGGCGCAGGACCACGCGGCAGAGGAGACCTCCGGTGAGTAGCCTGTCCAAACGCACGCCGACCCGCAACATGCTGGTCTTCTCGGGCCGCTCGCACCCCACGCTGGCGCAGGAGGTGGCCGACCTCCTCGAGGTCGACCTCGTCCCGACGACGGCTTACGACTTCGCCAACGGCGAGATCTACGTGCGCTTCGACGAGTCCGTACGCGGCTGCGACGCGTTCGTCATCCAGAGCCATGCCGCGCCGATCAACGACGCGATCATGGAGCAGCTCATCATGATCGACGCGCTCAAGCGCGCCTCGGCCAAGCGCATCACGGTGATCCTGCCGTTCTACGGCTACGCCCGACAGGACAAGAAGCACCTCGGCCGCGAGCCGATCTCGGCGCGTCTCATGGCCGACCTGTTCCTCACCGCCGGTGCCGACCGGCTCATGACGGTCGACCTGCACACCGCGCAGATCCAGGGATTCTTCGATGGCCCGGTCGACCACCTGCTGGCGATGCCGATCCTGACCCGGCACGTCAAGAAGAAGTACGGCAAGAAGCCGCTCGCCGTCGTGTCGCCCGACGCCGGCCGCATCAAGGTCGCCGAGTCGTGGGCCGCTGCCCTTGCCGGTGCACCGCTGGCGTTCATCCACAAGACCCGCGACCCCCGCAAGCCCAACGAGTCCAAGGCCAACCGCGTCGTCGGCGACGTGGAGGGCCGGGTCTGCATCCTGGTCGACGACCTCATCGACACCGGCGGCACGATCGTCCAGGCCGCCGAGGCGCTCATGGCCGACGGCGCCGAGGACGTCGTGATCGTCGCGACGCACGCGGTGTTCTCCGGGCCCGCCGTCGACCGGCTCAAGAACTCGACGGCGTGCGAGGTCATCGTCACCAACACGTTGCCGATCGCCGACGACCAGCGGTTCGACAAGCTCACGGTGCTGTCGATCGCCCCGCTGCTGGCGCAGGCCACGGCGGCAGTCTTCGAAGAAGGCTCCGTCACCTCGCTGTTCAAGTCCTAGCCGTCCCCTAAGGAGGCCGCCCGCGGCCGACTGGGAGGGAGCGAGGAACGAGCGACCGAAGGGGCGTACGGGTTCAGGCTCGCTTTGGGAGATCATCTCACCACGCTTCGCTCGCAGGGCTCGCTCCCGCTCGGCCGCGGGCGGCCTCGCTAGCCAACGATTTCGTCAGGTCGTGTGCGCTGCGATAAGATCGTGAAGTTGCCTCGGCGAGGGTCCTTTCGGGCCGTGATCGACAGGGCGCTCCACGGAGTGCTGTGTCGAGCGCCTGGTGACAGCCGACTTTCACGCAACACTCTTCAGGAGACATTTCCCCATGGCTGAGATCAAGATCGCCGCCGAGGCGCGCACCGAGTTCGGCAAGGGCGCCGCCCGCCGCATCCGTCGCGCCGACAACGTGCCCGCCGTCCTCTACGGCCACGGCTCGGACCCCGTCCACGTGACCCTGCCGGGCCACCAGCTCATGCTGGCGCTCAAGAACTCCAACGCGCTGCTGACGATCGACCTCGGCACCGAGCAGCACCTTGCGATCCCCAAGCAGGTGCAGCGCGACCCGCTCAAGGGCTTCATCGAGCACGCCGACCTCCTGATCGTCCGCAAGGGCGAGAAGGTCACCGTCGACGTCCGCATCAACGTCATCGGCGAAGCCATCAGCGGCAACCTCGTCATCCTCGAGAACTCGACGATCGCCGTCGAGGCCGAGGCGACCCACATCCCCGAGTCCTTCGAGGTCTCGGTCGAGGGCCTCGACGCCGGCGCGCAGATCCACGCCAGCGACCTCGAGCTGCCCACGGGCTCGACGCTCGCGGTCGACCCCGAGATCCTCATCGTCAACATCACCGCGGCTCCCACCGAGGCCCAGCTCGACGCCGAGCTCGCCGAGGCTGAGGCCGAGGCCGGCATCGAGCACGACGCGACCGACGCCGAAGAGGCCGAGGCTGCTGCCGAGGCACCGGCCGAGGGCGAGGCTGCGGAGAGCTCCGAGTCCGAGTGACCTGGTTGGTCGTCGGGCTCGGCAATCCGGGCCCGACGTACGCCAGCACTCGTCACAACGTCGGTTACCTCGTGACCGACGTGCTCGCCGCCCGCACGGGTGGATCCTGGAAGAAGCACAAGTCCGGCCGCGCCGACGTCATCGAAGGACGCCTGGCCGGTGAACGCGCGATCCTCGGCCGCTGCCGGTCCTACATGAACGAGAGCGGCGGACCCGTGTCGACGCTCGCGAAGTTCTATGACGTCGAGCCCGACCACCTCGTGGTGATCCACGACGAGCTCGACATCGACTACGGCATGCTGCGGGTCAAGGTAGGCGGCGGAGACAACGGCCACAACGGGCTCAGGTCGATCCGCCAGTCGCTCGGCACGGGCGACTTCTATCGCGTACGCGTCGGCATCGGTCGCCCGCCCGGCCAGCAGAGCGTGCACGACTTCGTCCTCAAGCCCTACAGCTCCGCCGAGCGCAAGGACCTGCCGACGTACGTCGAGGAGGCCGCCGATGCGGTCGAGAGCCTCATGACGCAGGGACTAGAAGCCACGCAGAGCGCGTTCAACCGTTAGCGATGACTCTCTCCAGACTCGCGGCCCTCGTCGCCGCCGAACCCACGGTCCAGCAGGCCCTTCAGGACCGGGCCGACGGGCTCAGCACGCTCAACATCCAGGCGCCTGAACCGCTGCGGCCGTTCCTGACGTCCGCGCTGGCGCAGCAGTCGACCGTTCTCGCGGTCACTGCCACGGCCCGTGAGGGCGAGGACCTGGTGGCGCAGCTCGGCGAGCTGATCGGGCCCGACGCCGTTGCGTACTTCCCGGCGTGGGAGACGCTCCCGCACGAACGGCTCTCGCCGCGCTCGGACACCGTCGGACGGCGGCTCGCGGTCCTGCGCCGCCTGGTGCACCCCACCGAGACCAACGACGAGGACACCTCCACGGGCCCGCTGCGGGTCGTCGTCGCGCCCGTACGCTCGCTGCTCCAACCGCAGGTCAAGGGCCTCGCCGACCTCACGCCGGTCGAGCTGCACAAGGGCGACGAGATCGCCCTCGACGAGGTCGTCCGGCAGCTCGCCGCAGCGGCCTACTCGCGGGTCGACCTGGTCGAGCGGCGCGGCGAGTTCGCGGTGCGCGGCGGGATCATCGACGTGTTCCCGCCGACCGAGGAGCACCCGCTCCGCATCGAGTTCTGGGGCGACGAGGTCGACGAGATCCGCCGGTTCGCGGTCGCCGACCAGCGCACGCTCGAGGAGGTCACGCACGTGTGGGCGCCGCCGTGCCGTGAGCTGCTGCTCGACGACCAGGTCAGGGCGCGGGCCGCTGAGCTCGCCGAGGCGCACCCGTCGCTGGCCGAGATCTTCACCAAGATCGCCGAGGGTCACGCCGTCGAGGGGATGGAGTCGCTGACGCCTGTCCTGGTCGACAATGGGGGTACCCCCGCCACAGAGGGCGTAGCCGGCGGGGGAATGGAGCTGTTCGTCGACCTGCTCCCGGAGCGTTCGGCGATCGTGCTGTGCGACCCGGAACGCATCCGCGCTCGCGCTGCTGACCTGGTGGCGACGAGCGAGGAGTTCCTGCAGGCCTCGTGGGCTGCCGCGGCCACAGGCGCCGAGGCGCCGATCGACCTCGGCTCAGCGGCGTTCCGCACGCTCGAGGACGTGCAGCTGGAGACCCTCGGCCTCGGCCACACCTGGTTCACGGTGTCGCCGTTCGGGCTCGACACGGACGATCAGACCCGTGCCGTCGAGATGGAGGCCGCTGCGGCCTATCGCGGCGACACGACGTCGGCGCTCGAGGACATCAAGAAGTGGGTCGCCGCCGGCATGCGGGTCGTGTTCGTCGCCCCCGGGCACGGCCAGGCCCAGCGTACGAGCGAGTGGCTCGCCGAGAACGACGTGGCCGCCGCGCTCGACGACGAGATCACGGCTCCCACGCCCGGTGTCGTGCAGGTCGCCTGTGGCGAGCTCGACCACGGGTTCGTCTCGCCCCCGCTCGGCCTGGCCGTCCTGACCTACGACGACCTCGTGGGTCAGCGCGCTGCCGATCGTACGGAGCGCAAGATGCCGGCCCGGCGACGCAAGCAGGTCGATCCGCTCGAGCTCAAGACCGGCGACTTCGTCGTGCACGAGCAGCACGGTGTCGGTCGCTACGTCGAGCTCATGCAGCGCGTCGTGCAGGGTGCGGCGCGCGAGTACCTCGTCATCGAGTACGCCCCGTCCAAGCGCGGACAACCGGCCGACCGGCTGTTCGTGCCGATGGACCAGCTCGACCAGATCAGCCGCTACGTCGGCGGTGAGTCGCCGTCGCTCGACCGGCTCGGCGGCTCGGACTGGACGACCCGCAAGAACAAGGCGCGCAAGGCCGTACGCCAGATCGCCGGCGAGCTGATCAAGCTCTACGCCGCGCGGCAGGCCACCAAGGGTCACGCGTTCGGGCCCGACACACCGTGGCAGGCCGAGCTCGAGGACGCCTTCGCGTTCGTCGAGACGCCGGACCAGATGGTGACGATCGACGAGGTCAAGCGCGACATGGAGCGCACCGTGCCGATGGACCGGCTGGTGTGCGGCGACGTCGGCTACGGCAAGACCGAGATCGCGGTGCGCGCGGCGTTCAAGGCGATCCAGGACGGCAAGCAGGTCATCCTGCTCGTCCCGACGACGTTGCTGGTGCAGCAGCACCACGCCACGTTCGCCGAGCGGTTCGGCCAGTTCCCGGTCAAGATCCGGCCGCTGTCGCGGTTCCAGACCGAGAAGGAGTCCAAGGAGACCCTCGCCGGCCTCGCGGACGGCACGATCGACCTGGTCATCGGCACGCACCGCCTCCTGCAGCCGGGCGTACGCATCAAGGACCTCGGCCTGGTGATCGTCGACGAGGAGCAGCGCTTCGGCGTCGAGCACAAGGAGGCGCTCAAGATGCTGCGCGCCGCCGTCGATGTGCTGTCGATGTCCGCCACGCCGATCCCGCGCACGCTCGAGATGGCCATCACTGGCATCCGCGAGATGTCGACGATAGCCACGCCGCCGGAGGAGCGTCACCCGGTGCTGTCGTTCGTCGGTCCGTACGAGGACCGGCAGGTCATCGCCGCGATCCGCCGCGAGCTGCTCCGCGAAGGGCAGGTGTTCTTCATCCACAACCGGGTGCAGAGCATCGACAAGGCCGTCGCCAAGATCAAGGACCTCGTGCCCGAGGCGCGGGTCGCCGCGGCCCACGGCCAGATGGGTGAGCACCAGCTCGAGGAGGTCATGGTCGACTTCTGGGAGAAGCGCTACGACGTCCTGGTGTGCACCACGATCGTCGAGTCCGGCCTCGACGTGTCCAACGCCAACACCATGATCATCGAGCGCGCCGACACCCTCGGTCTCTCGCAGCTGCACCAGCTCCGCGGCCGCGTCGGGCGTTCACGCGAGCGCGCCTACGCGTACTTCCTCTACCCGCCCGAGAAGCCGCTCACCGAGACCGCCCACGACCGGCTCGCGACGATCGCGCAGCACTCCGAGCTCGGCGGCGGCATGGCCGTGGCGATGAAGGACCTCGAGATCCGCGGGGCGGGCAACCTGCTCGGCGGCGAGCAGTCCGGCCACATCGCCGACGTCGGCTTCGACCTCTACGTACGCCTCGTCGGCGAGGCGGTCGCCGAGTTCCGCGGCGACGCCGAGCCCGAGCGTGAGGTCAAGATCGAGCTGCCGATCGAGGCGCACCTGCCGCACGAGTACGTCCAGAGCGAGCGGCTCCGCCTCGAGATGTACAAGCGACTGGCAGACGTACGCGCGCTGGCTGACGTCGACGAGCTGCGCGCCGAGCTGGTCGACCGCTACGGCGAGCCGCCCGAGGCGGTCGAGGTCCTGCTGGACGTCGCTCGTCTGCGCGTACGGGTGCGCGAGGCCGGCCTGACCGAGGTCACCGCAGCAGGCCCGAACGTACGCTTCGCGCCCCTCAAGCTGCCCGACTCGGCGCAGATGCGCCTGCAGCGGATCTATCCGCGCAGCACCTACAAGGTCGCCGCCGAGGTGGCCCTGGTGCCGCGGCCCAAGACCGCTCCGGTCGGTGGCAAGCCGCTCGTCGGCCGCGAGCTGCTCGAGTGGACCCGCACCGTGATCGACACACTCGTTCCGGCTCCTGCGCCCGTCAGCTGAACGGGGTCCCGACCCCGGGAGCGGTGACCTGGTCGCCCAACCGGGCGCCTGACAGGCGACTGACCCACCGGGACGCAGCCGGATGGGAGGGACGTCGTCGAGGCCTGAGGGTGCTCGGATAACGTGTGAGCATGCTCACTCGTGCGCGCGCTGCTGTCCTCGTCCTCGCGGGCCTGACGCTTGCTGCCTGCGGCAACGTCCACCCCGGTGCCGCTGCGGTGGTCGACGACCAGACCATCTCGATGAAGACGCTCGACAAGACGGCCGAGGCCTACTGCACCCTGACCCTTGCCAGTGCCAAGAGCCAAGGTGCGACCGTCCCCGGCAACGCCGACGTGCGGCGCCAGACCGTGACGACATTGGTGTCACTGGTGGTGGCCCGCAAGCTCGCCAAACAGGAGGACGTCACGCCGAAGCCCGCGGAGTACGAGCTCACGACGCAGCAGGAGGACCAGATCTCCAAGGCGTTCCCTGACGACAACGCCGACGAGCTCAAGAAGCTCATCGAGAAGGGCCAGGAGCTGTCAGCCATCTCGGTCGCGCTCGGCGAGAAGAGCACGGGTCAGGCGCGCACGGCCGACAACGTCTCGCAGCTGGCCGAGGCGGGGCAGGCCGAGATCACCAAGGCGTTCAAGGACAACGACGTGAAGTTCGCACCGCGGTTCGGCCTGAGCAACACCACGGCCAAGACCGTCGCCGACACCGGCTCGTTGGCGGTCGCTCCGTCGGACGGTGACGACAAGGCCGACGCGCTGCCCAAAGCCCAACGCTGCTCCTGATGCGCATCGTCGTCCTCAGCCCTCGGGTCGCCCCGGGGATCCTCACGTTGGCTGCGTGGGACGCGCTGCGGGACGCCTCGGCCGTACGCGCCGCCGTCGACGACCCGCACGTACGCGCGATCGTGTCGTCGGGCATCGACGTCGAGATCACGGCGGACCCTCCGACGTACGAGACGGACACCGTGTGGATCGCCCCGACGGGTGACACCGCCTGGGCCCGGTCGATCGCCGACGACCTGATGGACGGCGGGGGAGCCGCCTCCGACATCGAGGTGGTGTTCGGCTCGTACGACCTGCCGGGCTCCGGGCTGCTCGACGTCGTGGAGATCATGGATCGCCTCCGTCGCGAGTGCCCGTGGACCGCCCAGCAGTCGCACGAGACGCTCAGCCACTACCTGCTGGAGGAGGCGCACGAGACGCTCGAGGCGCTGGACAACGGCGACAGCGAGCACCTGCGTGAAGAGCTCGGCGACCTGCTGATGCAGATCGTGTTCCACGCGCGGATCGCCGCCGAGGGTGAGGGCTGGGACATCGACGACGTCGCGGCCGGGATCGCCGAGAAGCTGGTCTACCGCAACCCGCACGTGTTCGGCGACGCCACGGTCACGAGCGCCGGGGAGGTCGACGCCAACTGGCAGCGCCTCAAGGCCACCGAGAAGCGGCGCGCCTCCGTCCTCGAGGGCATCCCCGCGACGCTGCCCGCGCTGGCGTACGCCGACAAGGTCCTCAGCCGGCTCGATGGTGTCGACATCAGCGGTGACGACCTCGGTGCACGGTTGCTGGCGCTCGTCGCCGAGGCCCGAGCCCAAGGGCAGGACGCCGAAGAGGTCCTGCGCCAAGCCGTACGCCTGCTGGGCTGACCGTCCTTGTCCCGTTGCGGGCGGTGACCTAGGTCGAACGCGGAGGTCTGAGGTTCGATCCAGGTCACCGCCGGCTGCGAGGTCGATCATGGGCGGTGACCTAGGTCGAACGGGGTGGTCTGAGGTTCGATCCAGGTCACCGGCAAACGCCGCGATCGACCTTGTCCCGTTGCGGGCGGTGACCTAGGTCGAACGCGGAGGTCTGACGTTCGATCCAGGTCACCGGCGACTTCGAGGTCGATCATGGGCGGTGACCTAGGTCGAACGGGGAGGTCTGAGGTTCGATCCAGGTCACCGGCGACTGCGAGGTCGATCATGGGCGGTGACCCAGGTCGAACGGGGAGCTCTGAGGTTCGACCAAGTCACCGGCGACTGCGAGGTCGATCATGGGCGGTGACCTAAGTCGAACGCGGGGGTCTGAGGTTCGACCCAGGTCACCGCCGATCGCATCCGCGACCGCGACGAGCTGCCTGGCCCGCACCAGCTCACCGCCCGCACGCACCGAGGTGTCCACGCTGGCGAGGCGGTGCCGGACCTCAGGCCGACAGGACTAGGCTTGAGGCCGCACGTTCATCCGCTAACGAGGAGCAGTCTTGGCACGCATCGACGCCGTCGGCGCACGGGAAATTCTGGATTCACGGGGCAACCCGACCGTCGAGGTCGAGGTCGCCCTCGACGACGGCACGATCGGCCGCGCGGCCGTGCCCTCAGGCGCCTCCACGGGCGCGTTCGAGGCCGTCGAGCTCCGCGACGGAGGTGACCGTTACGTCGGCAAGGGCGTGCTCAACGCCGTCGCCGGTGTCAACGACAAGATCGGTCCCGCGCTCGTCGGCTTCGACGCCGACGACCAGCGCGCGCTCGACCAGGCGATGATCGACCTGGACGGCACCGACAACAAGGCCAAGCTGGGCGCCAACGCGATCCTCGGCGTCTCGCTCGCCGCCGCCAAGGCCGCGGCCGACTCCGCGCGTCTGCCGCTCTTCCGCTATGTCGGAGGGCCCAACGCCCACGTCCTGCCGGTCCCGATGCTCAACATCGTCAACGGCGGCTCGCACGCCGACAGCAACGTCGACATCCAGGAGTTCATGATCGCGCCGATCGGTGCGCCGACGTTCTCCGAGGCCCTGCGCATGGGCGCCGAGGTCTACCACTCGCTCAAGTCGGTCCTCAACAAGCAGGGACTGTCGACCGGTCTCGGTGACGAGGGCGGCTTCGCGCCCAACCTCGACTCCAACCGTGCAGCGCTCGAGCTCATCTCGACCGCCGTCGAGGGGGCCGGCCTCAAGGTCGGCACCGACATCGCATTCGCGCTCGACGTCGCCGCCTCGGAGTTCTTCGCCGACGGCACGTACGCCTTCGAGGGCAAGCAGAAGACCGCCGAGGAGATGTCGGCCTACTACGCCGAGCTCGTCGCGGCGTTCCCGATCGTCTCGATCGAGGACCCACTCGACGAGGACGACTGGGCCGGCTGGACCACGTTGACCGAGAACCTCGGCGACGACGTCCAGATCGTCGGCGACGACCTGTTCGTCACCAACGTCGAGCGGCTGACCCGCGGCATCGCCGAAGGTGCCGCCAACGCGCTGCTCGTCAAGGTCAACCAGATCGGCTCGCTGACCGAGACGCTCGACTCGGTCGACCTCGCGCACCGTCACGGATTCGCCTGCATGATGAGCCACCGCTCGGGCGAGACCGAGGACACCACGATCGCCGACCTCGCGGTCGCGACCAACTGCGGTCAGATCAAGACCGGTGCGCCGGCTCGTTCGGACCGCGTCGCCAAGTACAACCAGCTGCTGCGCATCGAGGAGGCCCTCGGGTCGTCCGCGGTCTACGCCGGCGCCTCCGCCTTCCCGCGGCTGGCGCTCTAGGACCGATGGCCTCGCGTCCCCCACGTGGCCCCGGCCGGAGGCCGCCCGAGCGCGGGCGGCGTCCGGCCGAGCGTGGGGCTCGCGGGGCGGCGCGCAACCGTACGCCCAAGGTGGCGACGGTCAGCGCCGGCACCGGACCGCAGCTCACGACGCGCGCGATCGTGCTGCTGTCCGTCGTGCTGCTGCTGATCGCTTCCTACACATCGACGCTGCACGCCTGGTGGGAGCAGCGGGCCGACATCCAGGGCACCAAGGCCGAGATCGTCATGCGCAAGCAGCAGATCGCCGGCCTGGAGGACCAGAAGGACCGCTGGAACGACCCGGCCTACATCAAGCAGCAGGCCAAGGAACGCTTCGGCTGGGTGATCCCCGGCGAGGTCGGCTACCGCGTCATCGGCAGTGACGGCACGGTCAAGGGCAACGTCCCGACGCTCGATGCACCGCCCACCGCGACGACCAAGACCGAGTGGTACGACAAGCTGTGGGGCAGCGTCAAGGAGTCCGGCAAGACGCCCAAGGCAGTCAAGCCCACCACCGATCCCGACAAGGTGCTGAAGAAGAAGTGACCGTCGACCAAGCCGACCTGGACGCCGTTGCGGAGCAGCTCGGCCGTACGCCCAGGGGCATCCTCGAGGTCGTGTCCCGGTGCCCCTCGGGCCACCCCAACGTCGTCAAGACCGAGCCGCGGCTCGACGACGGCACGCCGTTCCCCACGATGTTCTACCTGACGTGCGACCGGCTCGCCGGCGAGATCGGCACGCTCGAGGCCTCAGGCTTGATGAAGGAGATGAGCGACCGGCTGGCGGAGGACGAGGAGCTGGCGGCTGCCTATGCTCGCGCCCACGAGGCCTACCTCGCGGAACGGGAGGCGATCGCGCACGTGCCCGAGATCGACGGCATCACCGCCGGCGGCATGCCGACGCGCGTCAAGTGCCTGCACGTGCTCGTCGGCCACTCGCTGGCCAAGGGTCCCGGCGTCAACCCGCTCGGCGACGAGGCGCTGGAGCTGCTCGGCGACTGGTGGACCGGCAACGCCTGCGGCCCGACCGCCGCCACCGTCACGACCTGACGGCGCGATACTCCACGTGGGGGCGGCCGGTGCCGCCGTACCGGGTGGCTCGTGCCGACTGACCGAGGTCGGCCAGGTGCTCGAGGTAGCGCCGAGCCGTCACGCGTGAGGAGCCGATCAGCCCGGCGACCTCGCCTGCCGTGAGTCCGTCGTCCGCCTCGGCGAGCGTCGTGCGTACGGCCTCCAGCGTCTCGGCGCTGAGCCCCTTGGGCAGTCGTTCGTCGTCGGGTGCCGGCCGCATCGCGCCGAACACCGCGTCGACGCCGCGTTGGTCGATCGACTCGCCGGCCTCCAGGGTGCGCCGGAACGCCGCGTACTGGCGCAGCTTGGCCTCGAACATGGCGAACGTGAACGGCTTGAGCAGGTAGGCGACGACGCCCTGCGACACCGACTGGCGCACGACGTCGACATCACGCGCCGAGGTCACCGCGATGACGTCGTATGGGCGCCCCGTCGCGCGGAGCTGGCGCAGCAGGTCGAGGCCGTGACCGTCGGGCAGGTGCATGTCGAGCAGCACGAGGTCGACCGGTTGGCTGCCCAGGACCCGCGCCGCCTCCTGGAACGACTCGGCGACCGCGACCACCTCGAACTCCGGCATCCGCCCGACGTACGTCCGATGCGCCTGCGCGGCGATGGCCTCGTCCTCGACGATCAGCACCCGGATCGTCATGCGCCGATCCTCACGTCGAAGGCGGCCCCGCCGAGCTGGCTCTCGCCGATCGTCGCCTCGCCACCGTGACGGCGTACGAGCTGGCCGACCAGTGCCAGGCCGATGCCCCGGCCGGTGCCCTCGTCGGGCTTCGTCGACCAGCCGCGGACGAACACCGTCTCGCGGTCCTGCGGCTCGACGCCCGGCCCGCTGTCCTCGACGCGTACGTGCAGCACCTCCGTCGTCGAGGTGACCGTGACGGCCACCTGGCGGTCGGACGAGGACTGGGCGGCGTCGATCGCGTTGTCGACCAGGTTGCCGAGGATCGTCACGGCCTCGTGGGCTGTCGTGGTGAGCCCGGTGACGCGGGTCTCGGGCCCGATCGTGAGGGTGACTCCTCGCTCGGCGGCCTGGGCGCTCTTGCCGAGCAGCAGGGCGGCGATGACCGGCTCGTCGATCGACTCGACCATGCGATCGGTGAGCCGACGGGCGACGTCGAGCTCGCGGGTGGCGAAGTCGATCGCCTCCTCGCTCCGGCCGATCTCGATCAGCGACACCATCGTGTGCATGCGGTTGGACGACTCGTGGTTCTGCGCACGCAGTGCCTCGGCGAGGCCACGGACCGTGTCGAGCTCGGCGGTCACGCTCTGCAGCTCGGTGCGGTCACGGAGCGTGACGACCGAGCCGACGTCGCGGCCGTCCCAGTGCGCCGGCGCCTGGTTGACGACCAGCACCCGGTCGCCGACCACGTGCACGGCGTCCTGCAGCGACCGGCCCGAGGTGAGCTCGGCGACCAGTGCCGGCTCGAGGCCGAGGCGGTCGATCGTCGCCCCGACGAACGACGGGTCGAGGTCCAGCAGCCTGGCCGCCTCGTCGTTCATCAGGGTGAGCCGCCCGGCCGGGTCGAGCAGCAGGAGTCCCTCGCGCACGGCCCGCAGGACTGCGTCGTAGTACTCGTACATGCGGGTGATCTCCTGCTCGCCGAGACCGTGGGTCTGGCGACGCAGGCGTCGGTTGGCGAGCGCCGCGCCGATCGCCCCGAGGACCCCGATCGCGAGGGCGGCGATGACGATGCGGGGCAGGACGGACAGCACCTCTTCGTCGACCTTCTTGGTCTTGATGCCGACCGAGACCATCCCACGTACCTTGCCGTGGTCCATGATCGGCACCACGGCGCGTACGGACGGGCCCAGCGTGCCGGTGAAGTCCTCGGTGAAGTTCCTGCCCTTGAGCGCCTCGGCGGTGTGGCCGATGAACTTCTTGCCGATGTTGTCGGGGTTCGGGTGTGAGTAGCGGATCCCGTTCTTGTCCATGATGACCACGAAGTCGGTCCCGGTCGCCTTCCGGACCCGCTCGGCGTACGGCTGGAGAACGTCCCTCGGCGCAGGGTCGTCGAGCGCGTCCAGCACGGTGGGGGAGGCGGCGACGGCGAGCGACACGTCGAGGGTCTGTGCACGGGCGTCGGCCCGGCTGTCCTGCCTCGCGTCGAACCAGGCGAGAGCGGTGCCGCCCACGACGACGACCAGCACCACGAGCAGCTGCCACACGAGCATCTGCCGTGCGACGGTACGTCCGCGAGCCCGGGCCACCCTCGCATTGTCCACGATCCCGGCGCGCGCACCGAGGGCCTGCTGTGACGGCGGTCACGAACTTTACGAACACAACGGTGAGCGGGGTCACATGCGGACCCATTCTGAGGACGCAACCCCTCACCGTCCAGGAGGACTCATGTCAACGAATGCGCTGCGCCCGGCCCGCAAGGACCGCACGCACTACCTCTACCTCGCCGTCATCGGCGCCGTGATCGCCGGCATCACCGTTGGCCTGGTGGCGCCGGACTTCGCAGTCGAGCTCAAGCCTCTCGGCACAGGGTTCGTCAACCTCATCAAGATGATGATCGCCCCGGTCATCTTCTGCACCCTCGTCCTCGGCGTCGGCTCCGTCGCCAAGGCGTCGCAGGTCGGCCGCGTCGGCGGGCTCGCGCTCGGCTACTTCGTGACGATGTCGTTCGTCGCGCTGAGCATCGGTCTGGTGGTTGGCAACATCCTGCACCCCGGCGACGGCCTCAAGATCACGCCTGACGTCGCCTCCGCCGGCAGCGCGCAGGTGTCGAGCGACGCCGAGTCGACCACCGACTTCCTCCTGCACATCGTGCCCGACACGTTGGCGTCGTCGCTGACGTCGGGCAAGATCCTCCAGACGCTGCTCGTGGCGTTGCTGTTCGGCTTCGCGCTGCAGGCCATGGGCTCGGCGGGCAAGCCGGTCCTGACCGGCATCGGTCACCTCCAGAAGGTCGTCTTCCGCATCCTCGCGATGATCATGTGGGCCGCACCGATCGGCGCGTTCGGCGCCATGGCCGGTGTCGTCGGCGAGACCGGCGTGGACGCCCTCAAGGCACTCGCGGTCATCATGATCGGCTTCTACACCACTTGCGCGGTGTTCGTGTTCGTCATCCTCGGCACGATCCTGCGCGTGGTTGCCGGGGTCAACATCTTCTCGCTGCTCAAGTACCTCGGCCGTGAGTTCCTGCTGATCTTCTCCACCTCGTCGTCCGAGTCGGCCCTCCCGCGTCTCATCGCCAAGATGGAGCATGCCGGCGTGTCCCAGCAGACCGTGGGTGTCGTCGTGCCGACCGGCTACTCGTTCAACCTCGACGGCACGATGATCTACCTGACGATGGCGTCGCTGTTCATCGCCGAGGCGATGGGCAACCCGCTGTCGATCGGCGAGCAGATCTCGTTGCTGCTGTTCATGATGGTCGCCTCCAAGGGTGCTGCGGGAGTCACCGGCGCCGGCATGGCGACGCTGGCCGGCGGGCTCAGCTCGCACCGCCCGGAGCTGCTCGACGGCGTCGGCCTGATCGTCGGCATCGACCGGTTCATGTCGGAGGCCCGTGCGGTCACCAACTTCTCCGGCAACGCCGTCGCGACGGTCCTGGTGGCCACGTGGACGCACACGCTCGACCGTGATCAGCTCAACCGGGCGTTGTCCGGCGAGAGCCCGTTCGACGAGTCGACGATGATCGACACCGACGACGAGGTCGAGGCGACGGCCGAGCCCGTGGCGGTCGAGGCGGGCGGGCCCGACGCGGCCCCGCGTATCCCGGCCAAGGTCTGATCGAGGCGACGCGCGCACGGCGGGGCCACCGGGACATCCCGGTGGCCCCGCCTTCGCCGTGCCGGGTGCCGATACGCTCATTGCATGCCTGACCAGCGCACACGCGTCGCCGCGATCGACTGTGGCACCAACTCGATCCGCCTGCTGGTCAGCGACGTCGGCTCCGACGCCAAGGTCGACCTGGTGCGCGAGATGCGCATCGTCCGCCTGGGCCAGGACGTCGATCGCACGGGTCACCTGGCCGAGGAGGCCATCGACCGTACGCTGCAGGCCACCCGCGAGTACGCCGAGCTGATCGCGATGTTCGGCGCCAACGAGATCAGGTTCTGCGCCACCTCGGCGGTCCGCGATGCCGACAACGCCACTGAGTTCGAGGACGCGATCGAGGGGATCCTCGGCGTGCGCCCGGTCGTGCTCGCCGGCCTCGATGAGGCGCGCGCGTCGTTCCTGGGTGCGACCCGCGACCTCGAGCAGACGCGCACGCTCGTCGTCGACATCGGAGGAGGGTCGACCGAGCTCGTGGTCGGCGCCGGTCAGGACATCGAGTGGTCGGTGTCGCTCGACATCGGATCGGTGCGCCTGACCGAGCGATTCCTGTCCAGTGACCGGGCGTCGGTCGCCGAGGTGACTGCCTGCATGAGTCATCTCGACGCGGTCCTCGCGCCCGTGGTCCGAGGGCTGGAGCCGGTCGGCTCGTTCGTCGGCGTCGCGGGGACCATCACGACGGTGGCGGCCCATTCGCTCGCCCTGCCGTCGTACGACTCGGCCACGATTCACGGGGCCAAGCTCGCGCTCGACGACGTGCGGGAGGCGTGCCTGTCGCTCGTACGCATGTCGGTCGCGGACCGGCGAGCCCTGCCGTTCATGCATCCCGGCCGTGCCGACGTGATCGGGGCCGGCGCACTGATCCTCGACCGGCTCGTCGACCTCGTCCCACTCTCGACGGACACCATGGTCGTCAGTGAGCACGACATCCTCGACGGCATCGCCTGGGACATCGTCGGCTGACCTGCCGCTTGCTCAGTCAGATCAGACGGTTCCGGGCGGCCCAGACGACCGCCTCTATCGGAGTCTTGACGCCCAGGCGGTCGCAGATGAGCCGCACGCGACGGCGCAGCGTACGTTCGGAGACACCGAGCTCGCGGGCGATGGCGTCGGTCGTGAGGCCGCGGCCCAGCAGCCTCAGCACCGCGAGGTCGTCGTCGGTCACGTCTGCGGTCCGAGCCATCGATTCCCCCTTCGGACATCCGGCGCGCTGTCCCCAGTGAGGCGCGTCACACGACGTTGCGCACGTTACTAAAACGTTTCAATGACTTCAACCGGTGGCCGGGACCGGTCAGCTCGCGGTCACAGGTCGTCGCTGGAATCTCAGGAAAATCAGGCATTTCGCGACCTCGTCCGCCGGGGCACTGGCATGGACGGGTTCTTGTCAGCCCAGGTGACCCGTGGGTAGCGTGAGCCCCGTCACGTCCGTTGAATCGTTTTAATGAATGGGTGCTTGCGTCATGGTCCAGTCCTCTTCCGTCGCCCCACGGCCCGCCGCACGCCGAGCTCTGGGCGTCATCGTCTCGCTGGTGCTCGTCGCCGCGACCCTGCTGGCCGGCGCAGGCAGCGCCACCGCAGCCGACGGCATCGCGGTCGGCAGCCTGCAGACCAACGCGCGCACCAAGCCGCTGGGGATCTCCGGCGACGACCCGACGTTCAGCTGGAAGTCCACGTCGAGCGCCCGCGGTGTCGTGCAGAGCGCGTACGAGGTGCGGGTCGGCACGAGCGAGGGCGCGGATGACGTGTGGTCCTCCGGCAAGGTCGACTCGGCCAACCAGGTCGACGTGAGGTACGGAGGTCCCGACCTCGCGTCACAGACCCGCTACTTCTGGCAGGTCAAGGTCTGGGACGGTGACGACCAGGCCAGCGACTGGAGCACGCCCACGTGGTTCGAGACCGGCATCCTCAACGCCGGCGAGTGGACCGGCGACTGGATCGGCAAGTCCGCAAGCGGCGAGGTCGACAAGTGGACCGACTACACGGCTGACATCGACTTCGACATCAAGGACCTGGCGATCGGCGTCTTCCTGCGGGCCAAGGACACCAGCAACGCGTACATGTGGCAGATCTCGACCGCCGACGGCACCGACGTGCCGAAGTTCCGCCCGCACAAGCGGGTCAACAACACGTACACGCTGCTCGACAACAAGCCGATCACCAGCATCTCGTCCGCGGCGCTGCTCAACGGCACGCACCGGCTCTCCGTCACGGTCGACGGCAGCACCATCACGACGAAGCTCGACGGCACGCAGATCGACCAGCGGACCGACACGTCGTTCGCCAAGGGCTTCGTGGGCTTCCGTCAGGACTTCGCCAACAACGTCAACGAGACGGCCGACGTCAAGGCCGTCAAGGTGACCGCCAAGAACGGCGACGTGCTGCTCGACACCGACTTCTCCGCGGGCAACCCCTTCAACGGCGGCACCGTCACGCCCGACGGCCTGCGGGTCGGCGACCGCAAGGACGTCCTGCTGCAGACCAACGACTCCAACAAGCCGCTGCTCCGCAAGGAGTTCGCCACCGAGTCCGGCAAGGAGATCAAGTCGGCGCGGGTCTACGCCTCGGCGCACGGCGTCTACGAGCTGCAGCTCAACGGCGAGCGCGTCGGCGACCAGTACCTCGCACCCGGCTGGACCGACTACAACAAGCGCATCCAGTACCAGACGTACGACGTGACCGACCAGCTCAACAACGGCGCGAACGCGTTCGGCGCGGAGCTCGGCAACGGCTGGTGGGCCGGCAAGGTCGGCATGTGGGGCCCCGGCATGTACGGCAGCAACGTCGGCCTGATCGCGCAGCTGCGCATCGACTACACCGACGGGACTCACCAGGTCATCAAGACCGACGACACGTGGAAGAGTCATTTCGGGCCGTGGGTCGCCGCGGACAACATCGACGGCGAGACGTACGACGCCAACGCCGAGCAGCCCGGCTGGGACCACCCGAACTACGACGACTCCGCATGGAACCCCGTCACGATCGCCACGTCCGACACCGCGAAGCTGGTGCCCCAGCCGGACGAGCCGGTGCGGGTGACGGGTGAGCGCCCGGCACTGAAGCGCACGACCTCGCCCGGTGTGACCAACGGCTACATCTACGACCTCGGCCAGAACATGGTCGGCGTCGCCCGCATGCGGATCCAGGGCGTCGCCGGTCAGACCGTCAAGATCCGGTACGCCGAGGAGCTCCGCCAGAACGGCGAGTTCTACGTCGGCAACCTGCGCGCGGCCAAGGTCACCGACTACTACACGTTCAAGACCACCGGCACGGTCGTCTACACGCCGAAGTTCACGCAGCACGGCTTCCGCTACGTCGAGATCTCCGGCGCGAGCACGCCGCCCGAGATCAGCGACGTCACCGGGGTGGTGTGGGGCTCGGACCTCAAGGCGACGGGTGAGCTCGAGACGTCGAACCCGATGCTCAACCAGCTCACCAGCAACATCTCGTGGGGTCAGCGCGGCAACTTCCTGTCGATCCCGACGGACACCCCGGCCCGCGACGAGCGGCTCGGCTGGACCGGCGACATCAACGTGTTCGCGCCGACCGCGAGCTACCTGCGCGACACCAGGGCGTTCCTCGGCAAGTGGACGACCGACCTGCGGGACTCGGCGCTCGGCAACGGCAACCTTCCCGGCATCGCGCCGGTGCCGCCCGGCATCGACCTCGGCAGCGGCCTCGGCTGGTCCGACTCCGCGGTCACGGTGCCGTACGCGGTCTGGCACGCCCAGGGTGACAACGCGATCGTGCGCGACAACTACGCCGCGATGAAGAAGTTCCTCGGGTTCGTCAAGACCGGCGCCGGCGCCGACCTGATCGACACGGCACGCGGCAACTGGAACGACTGGCTCAACCTCGACGACAACACTGCAACGGACGTGCTCGGCACGGCGTACTTCGCCGAGGACGCCCGCATGCTGTCGGAGATGGCGAAGTCGATCGGCGAGGACGCCGACGCGGCGGAGTACGCGGCACTGTCCAAGGCGGTTCGCGAGGCGTTCACCGACGAGCTCATCTCGTCCGACGGCACGGTCGGCAGCGGTAGCCAGACGGCGTACGCGATGGCGCTGGGCATGGACCTCGTGACCGACCCCGCCCTGCGTGAGAAGGTCGGCGACAAGTTCGTCGCCAAGCTCAAGACCAGCGACTACCACCTGACGACCGGGTTCCTTGGCACGCCGTGGCTCCTGCCGGCGCTCTCGAGCATCGGCCGGTCCGACCTGGCGTACACGATGATCCTCAAGAAGGACTACCCGTCGTGGGGCTACGAGATCGAGCACGGCGCCACCACGATGTGGGAGCGCTGGAACTCGATCGGCCCCGACGGCAGCTTCGGCGACGAGGGCATGAACTCGTTCAACCACTACGCGTACGGTGCCGTCGGCGCCTGGATGTACCAGAACATCGGTGGCATCTCGGCGGTCACGGCCGGCTACAAGAAGTCGCGGATCGCCCCCGTCGTCGGCGGTGACCTGACGAGCGGCCACGGCACGTACGACTCGGTCTACGGCACGATCTCGTCGGACTGGAAGACCGAGGGCGACGACCTGACGCTCGACGTCAAGGTCCCGGTCAACACGACCTCGACCGTCAGCATCCCGGCCGCCAACCTGACCTCGATCACCGAAGGCAGCACCTCACTCGCGGACGCTGCCGGCGTCAGTGACATCACGTACGCCGACGGCGTCGCGACGTTCACGGTGGGCTCCGGGTCGTACTCGTTCCGGTCCGACGCGAAGCGCGGTCTGTTCGGCAGCATCCTCGACGAGATCAAGAAGACCGACGACCACGCAGGCGACCTCGCCACGGCGGGAGACCTCTCGGCCGAGGCGCGGACGCACGTCGGCGACTCACTCGGCGCCGCCAAGAACGACGTCGAGGACGCGCTGGCCGCGGACATCGCCGGCGACAAGGGTGCCGTGTCGCAGCACCTCAGCGACGCCCTCGGCGCGATCCGTGAGCTCAAGACCTGGGTCGCCGGATCGGCGATCGACGGCCCGGTCAAGGGCGACCTGACGACGCGGCTGGAGAAGCTCGAGACGATGTTCGGCTCGGCCGTCGCCAGCAACCTCGGTGTCTCGGTGGTCATCCCGCCGGTCGCCGACGCGGCACAGCCCGGCACGACCGTTGCCGGCACCGTCGAGGTCGCCAACGAGGGTGACGTCGCCCTCAGCGACATCGAGGCCAAGGTCACGGTCAAGGACTGGAAGGTCGACCCGATCACCATCAGGACGGACGCGATCGGTGCCGGCGACCACGTCCAGCTCCCGTTCACGGTGGAGGTGCCCAAGCACCAGAAGCCGGGGACGTACGACGCAGCGGTCGCGCTGACGTTCACCAACACGTACGGCACGTTCACGCTCAAGGACGCGACACCGTGGGTGTCGGTCGACTCCGGCGTCCAGATCACCGGTGTGACCTCGCAGAGCCCGGTCGCGGACTCCGAGGAGCGCGCCACGCTCACGGCGACGGTCAAGAACACGGGCGACGCCGCCGTCTCCGGACAGGTCGCGGCGAAGCTGCCCGACGGCTGGACGACGGCGCCGGCATCCGACCGCGTGACGATCGAGCCGGGTGCCACGAAGGAGGTCGTGCTGCCGCTGTTCGTCGGGCTCGACGCGGTTGGCGGCGACCAGCCGGTGACGGTCGACTTCGTGGACCAGGGGGTGACCCTGGCGTCCAAGGACGACAAGGTCACCGTCAGCCTGCCGACTCCGCCGACGCAGGAGGCGACGGATCACGTCGACTTCGGCAAGGCGGCGTCCGAGACGGCGCACAACCTCATGGCCGCGCCCAACAGCGGCACGAACGTGGAGGCCGGCCTCGACCGCCGCTACGCGAACGCCAGCTTCCCCGGATCGTGGTACTCCGCCGAGTACGCGGTGACCCCGGGCCAGCCGTTCCTGCTGCGCAACCTCGAGACGTTCGACGGGGCGAAGAGCAAGAAGTACAACATCTGGGTCGACGACGTCCTCGCCAAGACGTACACGCTGAAGCAGACCGTCGGCGGGCAGTCGACCAAGACGTACCAGGTCGTCATCGACGACCCGGCTGCGATCGCCGCCACGAGCGACGGCAAGGTGCGGATCAAGTACGACTTCCCGCTCGACGCGTCGGGCTACTTCGACCCGTCGATCGCCGACAGCTGGGTGCTGCCGGTGCCCGCCGACACGGTCGCGCCGCTGGCGTCGGCCTCGGTGAGCAGCGCAGCGGCGCCGGGTGACAACGGCTGGTATCGCGGCGACGCGACGGTCGCGGTCACCGCGGTCGACAACCGCGGCGGCACCCCGGTCGTCGAGACCGGCGAGAGCGCGGGCTGGGAGCCGTACGTCGCACCGGTGCCGGTCAGCGGTGACGGCAAGCACGTGCTGTCGTACCGGGCGAAGGACGCTGCCGGGAACTCGACCGGCGAGCAGAAGGTGCCGGTCTGGATCGACGGCACGCCGCCGGCGACGCAGGTCGCGGTGACCCGGGGCTCGGGCGTCGACAACTCCGACAGGGCGACGCTCAAGCTCACGGCGCAGGACGCGCTGAGCGGCGTCGCGGCCACGACGTACCGGATCGACGGCGGTGCCTGGAAGGTGCTGGGCGACGAGGAACCGGTCGTCGAGGGCTACGGCCTCCACACGATCGACTACTTCTCGACCGATGTGGCCGGCAACCCCGAGCCGCTGCGCACCACGACCGTCGACCTGGCGGACGTGGACGTCATCCAGGCGATCGTGCCGCCGCAGGTCACCGGCAGCGCGACGTACAACTCGACGCTGACCGCCACGCCCGGCTCCTGGAACACCAAGGGCCTGACGTACGCCTACCAGTGGCTGCGTGATGGCAAGGTCGTGACCGGCCGGACCGCGACGACGTACCGGCTCACGTCGACCGACATCGGTCGCCACCTCTCGGTGCGGGTCACGGCGTCCAAGCCCGGCAAGGCGGATGCGACGTCGACCTCGGCGCAGACCGCCAAGGTGACGAAGGCTCGGACGAAGGTCACGGTCGGCTACTCCGACACGTCGGTCAAGAAGGGTCAGAAGTTCCGGCTGTCGATCGCGGTCTCGTCGAGCACCGTGACTCCGCGGGGGACCGTGCGGGTCTACGACAACGGCAAGCGGATCGCGAGCGTGACGCTGTCCTCGACGGGCAAGGCGTCGTACTCGCTGACGATGCGCACCAAGGGCCTCCGCTCGGTCAAGGTCGTCTACGTCGGCACCTCGACGGTCTACGGCTCGACCTCGACGGCAAGGCACATCAGGGTCCGGTGACCTGACGGGAGAACCCGCTGAGTCTGACGTTTCGGCGTACGCGCACGGCGTGTCGCGACAGAAACGTCAGGCTCAGCGCGTACCTGAAGGGTCCCTCAGGCGCCGGCGGTGGAGCGGCGCACGACGAGCTCGGGCTTGAGGGTCGTGTGCTTGACCTTCGAGCCGGCCGGATCGGCGATGACGTCGAGCAGCAGGGTCGCCGCGGCGGAGCCGAGCTGCTGGGCCGGCTGGCGTACGGACGACAGCGGGATCGCGGCCGAGGCGGCGAACTCGATGTCGTCGTAGCCGATGATCGCGATGTCGTCGGGCACGCGTACGCCCGCGAGGGTCAGCGCCTGCAGCACGCCGAGCGCGACCAGGTCGTTGGCGGCGAACACCGCGTCAGGTCGCTGCTTGCGGGGCAGCTCGAGCAGCTGCTCGGCGCCCCAGCGACCGGCTTGCGCGTTCATGGTCTCGGTCTCGACGAACACGATCTCGCCGGAGCCGTGCTTCTCTGCGGCGGCACGCGCAGCGGCGAGTCGGGTCTTGACCTGCGCCAGCCCGGCGGGTCCGCCGATGAAGCCGATGCGACGGCGACCGATCTCCAGCAGGTGCTCCGTGGCGATGCGGCCGCCCAACTTGTCGTCGATCGACACCGACGAGAACTCCTTGGCGCGGCTCATCCGGTCGACCAGGACGACGCTGGTGCCGCGGTCGCGCAGGCGGCGGAGGCGATCCATGACGTCGCCGACGGGCGTGATCAGGACGCCGCTCATGCGCTGCTGCTCGAACAGGTCGAGGTACGACGTCTCGCGGCTGGGCTCCTGGGCGCTGTTGCCGAGGATCAACGGCCGGGTCTCGGCGATCAGGACGTCCTCGACGCCGCGTGCCACGTCGGTGAAGAACGGGTTGGCGATGTCGAGCACGATCATGCCGATCGCGTCGTTGGTGCCGGCACGCAGCTGACGAGCCGCGTCGTTGCGGATGTAGCCCAGCTCGTCGATCGCGGCCTGGATGCGCGCGAGCGTGGCGGGGGAGACCTTCGCCGGATGGTTGAGGGCGTTCGACACGGTCGCGGGGGAGACCCCGGCGAGAGCGGCGACATCGCGTACCTGAGCCACGGCCATGACGAGGAGGTTAACACGATTCAACATTGTGGGTTGACGGAACTGTGATGGGCGTCATACAGTGCCGGAAGGCGAATTAGAACGATTCAATCGCGCCGCGAAACAGTCCCCCGAAGTCACGGAGCCCACATGAATGCGAGCGGTCCTGTCGCCCTGCAGCTCGAGCAGGTGCGCAAGTCGTTCGGTCCGGTCGTCGCCCTACGGTCGGGGAGCCTCACGGTCCACTCCGGCTCGATCCACGCCCTCGTGGGCGAGAACGGCGCCGGCAAGTCGACCCTCGTCAAGATCGTCGCCGGCGTCTACCAGCGCGACGGTGGCGAGTTCCTGCTGCACGGTGAGAGCGTCGACTTCTCGTCGACGGCTGCGTCCAAGGACGCCGGCATCGCCGTGATCTACCAGGAGCCCACCCTGTTCCCGGACCTCTCGGTCACCGAGAACATCTTCATGGGCCGCCAGCCCCTCGGTGCCGGCCGCCGCATCGACCGTAAGGCGATGCACGAGGAGGCGCTGGGCCTGTTCAAGCGCCTGGGCGTCAACCTCGACCCGCGCCGCCTCGCCGAGGGCCTGTCGATCGCCGACCAGCAGATCATCGAGATCGCCAAGGCCATCTCGCTCGACGCCAGCGTCCTGATCATGGACGAGCCCACCGCGGCGCTCAGCGGCGTCGAGGTCGAGCGGCTGTTCGCCGTGGCCCGCAGCCTGCGCGACGAAGGTCGTGCGCTGGTCTTCATCTCGCACCGCTTCGACGAGGTGTTCGCCCTCTGCGACACCGTCACCGTGATGCGCGACGGCGACTACATCTCGACCGATCCGATCGCCGAGACCACCAGCAGCCAGATCGTCGCCAAGATGGTCGGCCGCGAGGTCGGCGACCTGTTCCCCAAGACTCCGGCCGAGATCGGCGATCCGGTCCTCACGGTCACGGGCCTCGAGTCAGCGGGCGTGTTCCACGACGTCAGCTTCGAGGTGCGCGCCGGTGAGATCGTCGCCCTCGCCGGACTGGTCGGAGCCGGCCGCAGCGAGATCGCCCGCGCGATCTTCGGCGTCGACGGCTACGACTCCGGCAGGGTCGAGCTCAACGGCAAGGTCGTACGCCCGCGCAGCCCGCGCGCTGCGATCCGCGCCGGCATGGGGTTCGTCCCCGAGGACCGCCGCCAGCAGGGCCTGGTCACCGAGGCGTCGGTCGCCCACAACGTCGCTGCGGTGATCCGCTCGCGCATCGCCCGCTGGGGACTCCTCACCAACGGCAGCGAGACGCGTACGGCCGGCCCGTGGGCGGGACGCCTCGAGGTCAAGACCAACGCCCTCGACATGCACGCGACGACGATGAGCGGCGGCAACCAGCAGAAGGTCGTCATCGCCAAGTGGCTCGCGACGCAGCCCTCGCTGCTGATCATCGACGAGCCCACCCGCGGCATCGACATCGGCACCAAGGCCGAGGTGCACCGCCTGATCTCCGAGCTCGCGGGCCAGGGCATGGCGATCCTCATGATCTCGTCCGAGCTGCCCGAGGTGCTGGGCATGGCCGACCGGGTGCTCGTCGTGCACGAGGGCCACATCACCGCCAACCTCGACCGCGCGGACGCGACGCCCGAGAGCGTCATGACCGCCGCCACCAACACGATGGAAGTCCCCGCATGAGCGAGCGCCAGCGAGCGAAACGAAGGTACGTCATGCCGATGCTCCCTTACCGTTCCTTCTCCTCAAAGGGAGCTTCGGCATGACCGAGACCCTGGTGGCACCGAGCCGCCGCAGCACCGCGCAGCGCGCGGTGTCGACGCTCCTCACCTCGCGCGAGTCCGCGATCGCGTTCGTGCTGATCCTCGTGGTCGCCGCTGCGACGCTCAACACCAAGAGCTTCCTGTTCAGCGAGGACGGCTGGCGCGACCTGCTGCTGACCCCGGCGATCCTCCTGCTGCTCGCGACCGGCCAGGCCGTCGTGATCATCACGCGCAACGTCGACCTCTCGGTCGGCTCGACGCTGGCCCTCACGGCATACCTGACCGGCCGCTTGTTCGTCGACAACCCGGGGATCCCGATCATCCTGGTCGTCCTGATCGGCATGCTGGCCGGCGCCGGGCTGGGCCTGATCAACGGCCTGCTGGTGGCCCTCGGGCGGGTGCCCGCGCTGGTCATCACGCTCGGCACGCTCTACATCTACCGCGGCGTCGTGCTCTCGTGGGCCGGCTCCGACCGGATCAACGCGTCCGACATGCCCGACGGATTCCTGTCGCTCGGCACCAAGTCGATCCTGACGATCCCAGTGCTCACGATCATCTCGCTCGTCGTGCTCGGCATCGTGGGCTACTACCTGCGCACCGCACGCGGCGGCCGTGAGCTGTACGCCATCGGGTCCGACCCGGACGCCGCCAACCTCTACGGCCTCAAGGTCCGCCGCCGCGTCATCGGCGCGTTCGTCCTGTGCGGCTCGCTCGCCGGGCTGGCGGGCGTCGTGTACGCGGCGCGCTACGGCACGATCAGCTCGGGCGCCGGCCAGGACATCGAGCTGCAGGCCGTCGGGGCAGCCGTCATCGGCGGCGTCGCGATCTTCGGCGGCAGCGGCTCGGTCTGGGGCGCCGCGATCGGCGCCTGGCTGCTCATCACGATCAACCGCGCGCTGCCGATCCTCGGCGTGCAGGACTTCTGGCAGCAGGCCGTCGTCGGCGCGCTGATCCTCGGCGCCATCGTGCTCGACCGGGTGCTGGCCGCACGCAGATCACGCAAGCTCGTCGAAGCGAGGGACGCATCATGACCGCCACCACCGCCGTGCGCACGTACGCCGCACACGCGAAGCCGCTCTGGCAGCGCGCGCTCCTGACGCGCGAGTTCGCGATCATCGCGCTGCTCGTCGTGGTCTATCTCTACTCGCGCAGCGAGGTGCCGGCGTTCGACGGCCCGCTGACGGTCTACTACCTGCTGCTCGACGCCGCCGCGATCCTGCTCATCGCACTGCCGATGACGATGATCATCATCACCGGCGAGATCGACCTCTCGGTCGCGAGCACCGTGGCCCTCAGCAGCGTGCTCGTCGGCGACCTGCACCAGCACGGCATGTCGATCCCGATGGCCGGGCTCGTCGCGATCCTGGCCGGAGTGGTCTGCGGGGCGTTCAACGGCTTCCTCGTGGCGTACGTCGGACTGCCCTCGCTGGCGGTCACGATCGGCACCCTGGCGCTCTATCGCGGCATCGCGGTCGGCACGCTCGGCACCAAGGCCGTCACGGACTTCCCGCAGAAGTGGACCGACCTCGCCAAGCAGCACATCGGCGACAGCAGCTATCCGGTCATCATGATCCCGTTCCTCGTGCTCGCGATCCTGTTCGCCCTGCTGCTGCACTTCACCTCGTTCGGCCGCGGTGTGTACGACATCGGCCTCAACTCCGAGGCGGCGCACTTCACCGGCGTCAACGTCGCGCGCACCAAGTTCATCCTGTTCGTGCTCTCCGGCGCCGTCTCGGCGTTCGCGGGCATCTACATCACGCTCCGCTACGGCAGCGCCCGCGGCGACAACGCGACGGGCCTCGAGCTCCAGGTCATCGCCGCCGTGCTGCTCGGAGGCGTGTCGATCTTCGGCGGCCGCGGTGCCCTGTACGGCGTCATCGCCGGTGTCCTGTTGATCGGCGTCATCTCGAGTGCCCTGCGCCTCGAGGACGTCACGGTCAACGTCATCAACATCATCATCGGGCTGCTGCTCGTGCTCTCGGTGATGTCCACCAGCTTCCTGTCCTTGGTCACTCGGGCGTCGGCAGGAATGAAGAAACGCAGTTCCAAGAGCTCCGATGAACGCCAGCAGCTGGCGTCAGCTCACCACGAAGGGAAGAACTGATGAAGTTCAACAGAAGGAAAGCAAGCGCAATCGGTGCCCTCGCCGTCAGCGCGGCGCTCGTACTCTCCGCCTGTGGCGGTGGCTCTGACAGCGACGGCGACAAGGGTGGCAGCGGGTCGGGCAAGAAGATCTCGGTGACGTTCCTGCCGAAGAACCTCGGCAACCCCTACTTCGACACCAGCGACAAGGGCGGCAAGACCGCGATCGAGGAGTTCGGCGGCACGTACGCCGAGGTCGGTCCCGAGAAGGCCAGCCCCGACGCGCAGGTCCCGTTCATCAACACCGCGGCACAGAAGGGCATCAACGCCCTCGTCGTCTCGGCCAACGACCCCAAGGCCATCGGCGACGCGCTCAACGAGGCGCGCGACGCGGGCACCAAGGTCGTGACGTTCGACTCCGACACCGACCCGAAGTACCGCGACCTGTTCATCAACCAGGCCACCGCCGAGGGCATCGCCAAGGTGCAGGTCGACATGATCGCCAAGCAGATCGGTGACAAGGGCGACATCGCCATCTTGTCGGCGGCCGCCAACGCGACCAACCAGAACGCCTGGATCGACCTGATGAAGAAGGACCTGTCGGCCAACCACCCCAACATCAAGCTCGTCGCCACGGTCTACGGCAACGATGACGACCAGACGTCGTTCGACAAGACGTCGGCCCTGCTCCAGAAGTACCCGAACCTCAAGGGCATCGTGTCGCCCACGACCGTCGGCATCGCCGCGGCCGCGCGCTACGTGTCCGACTCGGAGTTCAAGGGCAAGGTCCAGGTCACGGGTCTCGGCACGCCGAACCAGATGCGCAAGTACGTCGAGGACGGCACCGTCCAGGCGTTCGCGCTCTGGAACCCCGAGGACCTCGGCTACCTGGCGGCGTACGCGGCCAAGGCGCTCGTCGACAAGACGATCACCGGCAAGGAAGGCGACACCTTCAAGGCCGGCAAGCTGGGCGAGTTCACCGTGGGCAAGGACGCGACCGTCCTGCTGGGCGACCCGTTCCAGTTCAACAAGGGCAACATCGCGAAGTTCAACTTCTGATGCTCGCGGTGCCCGGCCGGCAGCTTCCTCCCTGCCGGCCGGGCACCACACCCACCCCGAGAGGCCGATGAGATGCAGCGAGTGTGCTTCCAGCTCCAGGTCAAGCCCGACCGGATCGCGGAGTATCGCGAGCGGCACGCGGCGGTCTGGCCCGACATGTTGCAGGCGCTGGCGTCGACGGGGTGGCACAACTACTCGCTGTTCCTGCGCGACGACGGCCTGTTGATCGGGTACGTCGAGACGCCCTCGATCGAGGACGCCCGGGCAGGCATGGCACGCACGGAGGTCAACGGCCGCTGGCAGGCCGAGATGGCCGAGTTCTTCGTGGACCTCGGCGATCAGCAGCCAGATCAGGGATTTCTCGTGCTCGAGGAGGTCTTCCACCTGGAGGACCAGCTCGCCCGGCTCGACCGGGGCACGACGCAGGCGTACGACACAGAGCCCCATTCGAACGACGAGAAGAAGACGTGAGATGACGACTTTCAGCGCGATCAGCGCGCAGCTCGAGGGACAGGCGATCGAGGTCCCGTCCTGGGCATACGGCAACTCCGGCACCCGGTTCAAGGTGTTCGGCAGCCCCGGCACCCCCCGTACGGTCGAGGAGAAGATCGCCGACGCCGCCAAGGTCAACGAGTTCACCGGCCTGGCGCCGCTCGTGTCGCTGCACATCCCGTGGGACCAGGTCGACGACTTCGGCGCGCTGCGCCGCTACGCCGAGGACCACGGCATCGGCCTGGGCACGATCAACTCCAACACGTTCCAGGACGACGACTACAAGCTCGGCGCCCTGACGCACACCGACCCGCGGATCCGCCAGAAGGCGATCGACCACCACTTCGCGTGCATCGACGTCATGGACCAGACGGGCTCGCGCGACCTCAAGATCTGGCTCGCCGAGGGCACCAACTACCCCGGCCAGGGTGACATGCGGTCCCGGCAGGACCGGCTCGCCGAGTCGCTCGCGACGATCTACGAGCGCATCGGCGACGACCAGCGCCTCGTGCTGGAGTACAAGTTCTTCGAGCCGGCGTTCTACCACACCGACGTCCCGGACTGGGGTACGTCGTACGTGCAGGTGGCCGCGCTGGGCGACAAGGCGTACGTGTGCCTCGACACCGGCCACCACGCGCCGGGCACCAACATCGAGTTCATCGTCGCGCAGCTCCTGCGCCTCGGGAAGCTCGGCTCGTTCGACTTCAACAGCCGCTTCTACGCCGACGACGACCTCATCGTCGGTGCGGCCGATCCGTTCCAGCTGTTCCGCATCCTCTACGAGGTCATCCGCGGTGGTGGTTACGGGCCGGACAGCGGCGTCGCGTTCATGCTCGACCAGTGCCACAACATCGAGAAGAAGATCCCCGGGCAGATCCGCTCGGTGCTCAACGTGCAGGAGATGACCGCCCGTGCGCTGCTCGTCGACGCCGGCGCGCTGGAGAAGGCGCAGGCCGAGGGCGACGTGCTGCTCGCCAACGAGATCTTCATGGACGCGTTCTACACCGACATCCGTGCGGATCTCGCCGCGTGGCGCGAGGAGAAGGGCCTGCCGGCGAACCCGCTGAAGGCCTACCTCGCCAGCGGCTACCAGGAACAGATCGAGGCCGACCGCGTCGGCGGCACCCAAGCAGGATGGAACTGATGACGAACACCGCAGCAGCCGAGCTCATCGCCCGGTCCAACCGTCTGGGTTCTGACCCCAGGAACACGAACTACGCGGGCGGCAACACGTCCGCCAAGGGCACCGAGACCGACCCGGTCACGGGCGAGGACGTGGAGCTGCTCTGGGTCAAGGGCTCCGGCGGTGACCTCGGCACGCTGACCGAGAGCGGCCTCGCCGTGCTGCGGCTCGACCGCATGCGCGCGCTGGTCGACGTCTATCCCGGCCTCGACCGCGAGGACGAGATGGTCGCCGCGTTCGACTACTGCCTGCACGGCAAGGGCGGCGCCGCGCCGTCGATCGACACTGCGATGCACGGCCTCGTGGACGCTGCACACGTCGACCACCTGCACCCCGACTCCGGCATCGCCATTGCAACCGCCGCTGACGGTGAGGCCCTGACCGAGACGGTCTTCGGCGGGAAGGTCGTGTGGGTGCCGTGGCGCCGACCCGGCTTCCAGCTGGGCCTCGACATCGCCGAGATCAAGGCCAAGCACCCCGAGGCCATCGGCTGCATCCTCGGCGGTCACGGCATCACGGCGTGGGGCGACACCAGCGATGAGGCCGAGCAGAACTCGCTGTGGATCATCGAGACCGCTGCGGCGTACATCGACCAGCACTCGCGGCCCGAGCCGTTCGGGCCCGCGCTCGACGGCTACGCCGGGCTGTCCGAGGCAGAGCGCCGCGCCAAGGCAGCCGCGCTCGTCCCGACGATCCGCTCGATCGCCTCGGCCGACAAGCCGATGGTCGGGCACTTCACCGACAGCGACGTCGTGCTCGACTTCCTCGCCTCCAGCGAGCACCCGCGGCTCGCCGCGCTCGGCACCAGCTGCCCGGACCACTTCCTGCGTACGAAGGTCAAGCCGCTCGTGCTCGACCTGCCCTCATCGGCGACGGTCGAGGAGTCGATCGCGCGGCTGCGTGAGCTCCACACGGCGTACCGCGAGGACTACCAGGCCTATTACGACCGCAACGCCGTCGCCGGCTCGCCTGCGATCCGCGGGGCCGACCCGCTGATCGTGCTGGTGCCCGGCGTCGGCATGTTCAGCTTCGGCAAGGACAAGCAGACCGCCCGTGTCGCCGGCGAGTTCTACGTCAACGCGATCAACGTCATGCGCGGCGCCGAAGGCCTGTCGACGTACGCCCCGATCGACGAGGCGGAGAAGTTCCGCATCGAGTACTGGGCGCTCGAGGAGGCCAAGCTGCAGCGCATGCCCGCGCCCAAGCCGCTGGCCACCCGCATCGCCCTTGTGACCGGCGCCGCGTCCGGCATCGGCAAGGCCATCGCGCACAAGCTGGCCGCGCAAGGTGCCGTCGTCGCGATCGCCGACCTCGACCTCGCCAAGGCGCAGGCCGCTGCGGCGGAGATCGGCGGCACGGACGTCGCCGTCGGCGTGCAGGCCGACGTCAGCGACGAGGACGCGGTCAAGGCCGCGGTCGACGCGACGCTCCTAGCGTTCGGCGGGCTCGACCTCGTCGTCAACAACGCTGGGCTGTCGCTCTCGAAGTCGTTGCTCGACACCACGGTCGCCGACTGGGACCTGCAGCACAACGTCATGGCCAAGGGCTCGTTCCTGGTCTCGCGGACCGCGGCGAAGGCGCTCATCGAGCAGGGACTCGGCGGCGACATCGTCTACATCTCGTCCAAGAACTCGGTGTTCGCCGGGCCCAACAACATCGCGTACTCGGCGACCAAGGCCGACCAGGCCCACCAGGTGCGCCTGCTGGCCGCCGAGCTCGGCGAGCACGGTGTACGCGTCAACGGCATCAACCCCGACGGCGTCGTGCAGGGCTCGGGCATCTTCTCCAGCGGCTGGGGCGCCAACCGCGCTGCGGTCTACGGGGTCGAGGAGAAGGACCTCGGCGCGTTCTACGCCCAGCGCACGCTGCTCAAGCGCGAGGTCCTGCCGGACCATGTCGCCAACGCGGTGTACGCCCTGGTCGGACCCGACCTGACGCAGACGACCGGCCTCCACATCCCCGTGGACGCCGGTGTCGCGGCGGCGTTCCTGCGCTAGCCATGACCTCCTCGAAGCGGCACACCGTTGCCGCGATCGACCTCGGCGCCTCCAGCGGCCGCGTCATGGTCGGTGAGGTCGGAGCCGATCACCTCGAGCTGCGTGCCGTCGCGCGATTCGCCAATGAGCCCGTACGCACGTCGGACGGGCTGCACTGGGACCCCCTCGAGCTCTACCGCCACGCTCTCAGCGGCCTGTGGACTGCCGCGAGCTCGTCCCCTGACGGGCTCGAGAGCGTGGCGGTGGACTCGTGGGCGGTCGACTACGCCCTCATGCGGGCGGACCGCATGCTGGGCGTGCCGTTCCACTACCGGGACGAGCGCACGGCCGCGGGCGTGGAGCGCATCCACGCCCGCGTGCCGTTCGCTGACCTGTACGCCCGCAACGGCCTGCAGTTCCTGCCGTTCAACACGATCTACCAGCTCGCCGCCGACGGCCTCGCCGCCGAGGCCGAGCGGATGCTGCTGATCCCCGACCTGATCGGCTACTGGCTGACCGGCGAGATGGTCACCGAGCGCACCAACGCCTCGACGACCGGACTGCTGGACGTACGCACGGGGCAGTGGGACACCGACCTCATGGCGCAGGTGGGGCTGCGTCAGTCGCTGTTCACGGACCTCGTCGACCCCGGCACCACGATCGGCACGGTCACCGGCGAGGTCGGCGAGCAGATCGGCGTGCCCGGGCTCGCCGTCACGGCGGTCGGCTCGCACGACACCGCCTCGGCGGTCGTCGGGGTGCCGATGCAGGGCGACGACGCGGCCTACATCTCGTGCGGCACGTGGGGGCTGGTGGGCCTCGAGCTCGACGCGCCGGTGCTGACCGACGAGGCGCGCAACGCCAACTTCACGAACGAGGGCGGCGTCGACGGGCGTACCCGCTTCCTCACCAACGTCATGGGCACCTGGCTCATCAGCGAGACGCTCCGCGAGTGGGAGCGCGCCGGCTTCAACGTGTCGCTGCCGGACATCCTCGCCGCCGCCGC
Organism: Aeromicrobium sp. Root236; assembly: GCF_001428805.1. Lineage (NCBI taxonomy): Bacteria > Bacillati > Actinomycetota > Actinomycetes > Propionibacteriales > Nocardioidaceae > Aeromicrobium > Aeromicrobium sp. Root236. The sequence goes on from NZ_LMIS01000001.1 coordinate 3,402,444, forward strand.
TGGCGTGACGACCGACGTGCCGGTGTTCGACGTCCAGGACCCGCGATTCCTCCCGCCGGGAGACATGCCCGGCCGCATCGCTGAGCTCTGCGACGAGCAGGGCGCCCGGCCACCGGCGACGAAGGCCGAGCTGATGCGCAGCATCGTCGAGAGCCTCGCGTACGCCTTCGGGTCCGCGCTCGACACCGCCGAGCGGCTCGCCGGCCGGACGATCCGGATCGTGCACGTCGTCGGCGGCGGCTCGCTCAACCGGTTGCTGTGCCAGGCCATCGCCGACCGCAGCGGCCGCCCGGTGCTCGCCGGACCCGTCGAGGCGACGGCGCTCGGCAACGTGCTGGTCCAAGGACGTACGCTCGGCGCGATCTCCGGCTCCCTCGAGGATCTTCGGTCGCTCATCGCGCGCACCCACGATCTCGCGCGCTACGAGCCCAGAGCATGATCGGACCATGCCTCTTCGTGTGACCCTTCCCCACGCCAGCTGGATCGAACGCTTCCCCGATCTGACCGACCGTGTGGACCTCGGCGTCTGGGACATCTCGCAGGATCCGCAGCCCGAGGGCCACGTCGACCTCGCGGTCAGCACCTATCCCAACGCGACCGAAGGCTTGAGCCGCATCGACCCCGACCGTCTCGCAGTGCTGCAGCTCCAGACGCTCGGCTTCGACGGGGTGCCCGAGGCGTTGCCAGCCGGTGTGACGGTCTGCAACGCCGTTGGTGTGCACGAGGGCTCGACGGCCGAGCTCGCGGTGGCGCTGCTCCTGGCCTCTCAGCGGCAGATCGACGGCTTCGCGCGGGAGCGGCACGAGTGGAACCGGCGCTGGTCGCCGAGCCTGCAGGACCGCCGCGTCATGCTGCTCGGCCACGGCGGCATCGGCACCGAGGTCGAGCGGCGCCTCGACGGCTTCGACGCCGAGCTCGTACGTGTCGCGGGTCGCCGCCGCGAGGACGATCGCGGGGTCGTGCACGGCGCCGACGAGCTCGCCGAGCTGCTGCCGACCGTCGACGCCGTGATCGTCGCCGTGCCCCTCTCGGAGCAGACCGTCGGCCTGGTCGACGACGACTTCCTCGGCGCGCTGCCCGACGGTGCGATCGTCGTCAACGTCTCGCGAGGCAAGATCACCGACACCGACGCGGTCGTGCGCCAGGCCGGCCGCATCCGGTACGCCACCGACGTCACCGACCCCGAGCCGCTGCCCGCGGAGCACCCGCTGTGGGAGGTCCCGGGCGTGCTGATCTCGCCGCACGTCGGCGGCATGTCCACCGCGATGCAGCCCCGGATCGACGCCGTGATCCGCCGTCAGGTCGGCAACCTGCTCGAGGGCCGCGGCCCCGACTCCGTCGTGATCCCGGGTTAGCCGGGCTGGGCGATGAGCCCGGCGTCACGGGCGAACGCCAGGATGTGACCCTCGGCGAGCGAGGCGGTCCGATCGCCGTCGCCCTCACCGATCGCGGCGACGATCGCCCGGTGCTCGGCACGTAGCCGGGCCGCGATCGCCTGCCAGTCCTCGAGCTGCGGTGCCGCGTCGAGCACGTAGCTCTCGATCGAGGCGCGCAGCGAGGACATGATGGCGTTGACCAGGGGATTGCCCGCCAGTCGCACGAGCTCGAGGTGGAACTGGGTGTCGATGTGGTGGAACTCGACGGGGTCGTCCGTGGCGTCCATCGCGTCGAGCAGCTCGCGCGCGGGCGCCAGCACGTCGTCGGGGAGTCGTTCGAGCTGCCGGTAGGCCCACGACTCGAGCATCACGCGCGCGTCGATGACGTCGCCGACCGACAGCGAGTCGACGGCCACGTGGAGCCGCAGCGAGGCGCTGAGGGCGACCTCCGGGTCAGCGATGACCTGGGCCCCGGCCGACGGGCCGGATCCAGGAGCGCTGCGGATGATGCCGAGGGTCGAGAGCACCCGGATCGCCTCACGCACGGACGTACGACTGACGCCGAGCCGGTCGGCCAGCACGCGCTCGCCCTCGAGCCGGTCGCCGAGCTTGAGCCGCTTCGAGCGGATCATCGACTCGATCTCCTCGATGACGGTCTCGTACGCCTGTGCGGTCACCTCGGCCTCCTTGGTTTGCCGTGTGGTTGGACCACAGGTATCGTGTGGTCCAACCACAGCCTAGTGGAACGCAGTCCCCGAAAGGACCACCATGGCCTCGTCCCTGGTCAAGCAGCACCGCCGCTTCCCGCGCCCGCGTGACTTCCTGCCCCTGCTCAAGTTCAAGAAGCCCGTGCTCAACCCGACGCGTCGGCGGCTCGAGCGCGCTCTGACGGTGTGGGACCTGCGGGCGATCGCCAAGCGGCGTACGCCCAAGGCGGCGTTCGACTACACCGACGGCGCCGCGGATGCCGAGCTGTCGCTGGCGCGGGCGCGACAGGCGTTCGAGGACATCACGTTCCATCCCGCGATCCTGCGTGACGTCTCGGTCGTCGACACCTCGGTCGAGGTCCTCGGCGCCCGTTCGGCGCTGCCGTTCGGGATCGCACCGACCGGCTTCACCCGGATGATGCAGTCCGAGGGTGAGATCGCCGGCGCCACGGCCGCGGAGGCCGCCGGCATCCCGTACTCGCTGTCGACGATGGGCACCACCGCGATCGAGGACCTGGCCGCCGCGGCGCCGGGCGGACGCAACTGGTTCCAGCTCTACATGTGGAAGGACCGCGACCGCTCGATGGCCCTCGTCGACCGGGCCGCCAAGGCCGGGTTCGACACGCTTCTGGTCACCGTCGACGTGCCGGTCGCCGGTGCGCGCCTGCGCGACACCCGCAACGGCATGACGATCCCGCCGACCCTTTCGCCGCGCACGGTGCTCAACGCGATCCCACGGCCCGCGTGGTGGCTCAACTTCCTGACCACCGAGCCGCTGGCGTTCGCGTCGCTCGACAAGTGGTCGGGCACGGTCGCCGAGCTCCTGGACACGATGTTCGACCCGACCGTCACGTTCGACGACCTGGCCTGGATCAAGGACCAGTGGCACGGCAAGGTCGTCGTCAAGGGCGTCCAGAACGTCGACGACGCGGTCAAGCTCGCCGATCTCGGCGTCGACGCGGTGCTGCTGTCCAACCACGGTGGCCGTCAGCTCGACCGGGCACCGGTGCCGTTCCACTTGCTGCCCGACGTGCGCAAGGCCGTCGGTGACTCGGTCGAGATCCACCTCGACACCGGCATCATGTCGGGCCAGGACATCGTGGCCGCCCTGGCGCTGGGTGCGGACTTCACGCTGATCGGCCGCGCCTATCTGTACGGGCTCATGGCAGGCGGCCGCCGGGGCGTCGATCGTACGATCGAGATCCTGACGAAGGACATCGAACGTACGATGCGGCTCCTCGGCGTCAGCTCCGTGGCCGAGCTGGAGCCGGGTCACGTGACCCAGCTCCAGCGACTCGCCCCTCGGGGCTGATCACGCCAGCGGGCTCGCGGCCGGCCGGCGCTCGGGCGCGGTGGTCGCGGGCGGCTCGATGCCGAGCTGGTCGCGGGTGTTGATCATCCACGTGAGGAACGCCGTGACGAGGAAGCCGGGCACGGCCGACCACAGCCACCACGGGGAGTCGATCGACTGGGTGACGACGCCGATCATCGCCCAGACGATCAGCTGGATGCCCGTCGTCAGTGCGGTGAACGCGGCGGCGGCCCAGCGGGCGAAGCGCAGCCAGTCGGTCGGCGCGCCGGCCGGCCGGGGCGTCATCTGGTTGGGCCAGAACAGGTGGCCGAGGGCCTTGGTGAGGGGGTTGATGTCGTTCATGGGGTGCTCCTGGGTTCGTGGCCCGAAGGCCGGGGATCGATGTCTTCGACGCTAGTGATCCCGGAGCAGCGGAACGATGGGCTCAACCTGCCTCTTGCCGGTGGGCCTGGACCCACCTGGGCCGACGAGATGCGCCGATAGGCTGGCCGAGGCTCCCGTAGCCCAACCGGCAGAGGCAGATGGCTTAAACCCGTCACAGTGTGGGTTCGACCCCCACCGGGAGCACGTGGAGGGGTGTCGCGTTTCTCCTGTTATTGCAGCGTTTACGCGGGACTTGAGGAGTGGCTCACACCCCGCGTGAGCACATTTTGAGCACACATTGGCGATGCTTCATGAGATGTAGGGCTCTGCGGCGGCATGCAGGGCGATGGCTACGGCGTCGAGATCCTCATCGAACAGGTCGGCGTAGGTGTCGAGTGTCATCGCCGCTGAAGCATGTCCGAGCATTCTCTGGACCGCCTTCACGTTCGCGCCGGCCGAGATCGCAAGGGACGCCGCGGTGTGTCTCAGGTCGTGTGGTGTCAGCCGGGGGACACCCGAGCGAGCCACGGCGCCGGCGAACCATCCGCGCGTGTTGTTGTGCATGAAGTTCCCGTCTGGGGCGGGGAACACCAGTGCTGTGGGCGGCTTGTCCTTGCACGCCTCGCGCAGGCTTGCTTCGAGCAGCTCGGGAAATGGCACGGTCCGTCGCTCGTGGCTCTTGGGAGTGCCGACGATGAACTTGTGCCCGACCTCGACAGCGTTTTGCTCGACACTGAGGCGACGTCGTGCGAGGTCGATGTCCTTCGTCCGGAGAGCGGCCATCTCGCCCCACCGAAGACCGCAGTAGGCCATCACGAGCACGACCGGGCCGTATTGACCGGCCTCGCGAGCGAGTGCCTGGACCTGCAGGTGCGTCAGGTACGTCCGAGGTTTCTTGACCTTCCGTGGCGTCTTCACGCCGGTTGCCGGGCTGGCAAACAGACGACGGTCACGCACCGCCTCGTCGAGGATCCCTGTGAGTACCGCCAGTGCTCGTTGAACGGTCGTGGCACCGCGGGTCTCGCTCATCGTCGAGACCCAGTCCTGTACCTCGGTGTGGGTGATGTCGCTGAGGCGGTGCCCGGCCCAGGTCGGCTCGACATGAACACGCCAGGCGATTTCGAGAGGGCGGTACGACGACGGCTTGAGATGGGTCTGACGGGACAGCCATGCCGGCCCGAGCTCGCCGACGCTCACCCGCGCCGAGCGGGGATCGATGTACTGTCCGCGATCCTTCGCGACCTCGATCTCCGAAGCGAACCGCTCGGCATCTCGCTTCGTGCGAAACCCCCGCTTCGAAGTCTGTCGCCGGTTGGGCTTCCGATAGCGGACCATGTAGCGCCTACCGCTCGCCGTCTCGTACGCCTCGATGGTCGCCATTGTTGATCACCGCCTCATCTTTGGGCCTATCGCGGTCAGCAAATTCGGCACCAGTGCGCGACACGGAGTTGTGGACAAGCGCGGTGGCCGAGGCAGGTGGGGACGGCCGCCTTCTGCTCATGTTCGAACTCGTCGCTGCCCGTCGAGCCAGGTCCGTACGTCCGACAGCGAATACCGCACCCGCGTGCCGACCTTCACGTACTCAGGGCCGGTCCCGAGGTAGCGCATCTGCGCCAGCTGCCCTGTTGTCACCGAGAGCAGCTCGGCGAGATCCTCTGGCGCGACGAGGCGCTCCATCACCTGATCAGTCATCTGCTTCCTCCGTATCCGTTGGCATCACACCCACCTAAGGCCGCTCAGGTGCGCTCGAAGGGCCAGGGAGCGTTAAAGAATCGGGGGAACATTGGGGGAACATTTCGGGAGACGTGGGGGGAACGTAGATCGGGACGACTAGGTGGCCAGGTTCCCCGGCGCGTGCCAACCCGGTACAGACCTCTGAGACCGCGAAACGAGGAATCGGCGGAACGACCCACTTCCGCGGTGGAGGCGGGGTGCGGGATATGTCGTCCGGCGACTCTTTACCCTGCAAGGTGAGACCGTGAATCTCCACTCTTCCGCGATGTCCCTCAGGTGTAGATTTGCTCGACAGAGATGAGGATCTGGCATCCCGAGGTCAAGCAAGAGTGTCGCCCATCTGCGCAGCTGCCCCGGCGTAGGTGCGCTACCGTTGGAAAGAGGGAAGGAGCAGCGATGACCAAAAGGACTGTGTCGGAAAAGACGCGCCGCCAGTTCGTCGCGCGCTCGACCAAGGCGTCGGCGCGGTTGGAGCACCGCGACGTTCCCGATGAGCATGTCCGCTCGGCCAAGGTCGAGAAGTTCGTGGAGTCGCTACGCTCGAAGGCCTGATGGCTCTCGAACCTGACTACGGCGAGACTCTCCTCAACTACGAAGAGGCCGAAGCACTCACGCCCGAAGCTCGTAAGTTGCTGGGCAACCCGATCCGCAAGGCCGACCTGTACGACCTAGAGCAGCGCATCCAGGTGGAGGTCGCCGACGAGTGGTGGGGAAACCTGCTGAACTTCAACGTACCGATGCGCGACCTGCTCGACGACCACTTCGTGCGTGACCTCCACCGCCGTCTCTATGCGCCGGTCTGGGAGTGGGGAGGGCGCCAGCGCCGGCGGGAAACCAACATTGGCATCGCCCCGGAGCACATCGCCGTTGAGATGCGCAACGCGTTGGACGACCTCAACTATCACTGGAAGCACCAGACGGGTATGGACGCGCGAATGCTGGGCATCGCCGCTCATGCTGCCTTGGTCCGCATCCACCCGTTTGTAGATGGCAACGGTCGCGTGACCCGACTGCTGGCGGAACTTGTGTATCTCGCGGGGCAAACAGCTTGGGAGCCGGTACACACCTACGACTGGGAAGTCGACCGCGCCACCTACATCCGGCTCCGGCGCGAGTACGACGTGACCCGCGACCCCCGCGCACTCGCCGAGTTCATCACCGTCATCAACCTCGAAGCGACGGAATAGGCGCCCCGACAGGTAGCCCCTTCGGGGCGAAATGCTCTCGACTCAGGCACCACCCCTCGGTCTAGTGGCGCCGGTCGAACGGCGTGTGTAGGGCGTCCATGAGTCCGTTGTGTAAGGCGTTGTAGGTCGATTCCCATCTGGGATCTGACTGCAAGGTTCGTTCGCGAGCAAGTCGGGCCAACTCGTAGACGACCCGTCGGCACCCAGCTGGTGACGCCAAGGTGCGGTCGACGCAAGTGCCTATTGGGTGCTCGAGAGTCTCGACGCGTTCGACAACTTCAACTGCGATCGCTCCGTGGGTGGCTGCGCGCCGCTCCTCATACGCGGCCCTCCGGCACGCCTGTGAACACCAGATCGGTGGTCGCCCGATCGGCTTGCTCTGCGTCGGCCTGCCGCATCGAGGGCATGTTCCCTCCGCGACTTTTCGGCCACTTTCCTCGCGCTTATCGCGCTTCTTTTCTGCATTCATGACCCCTAAGGCCTTTCGTACGGACGCAAGGGGACACCGAGAATGCAAGAGGTGTGTGGATGTTGGAGGAGAGCGTTCTTGGACGGGGAATGTAGGCGCTCTGACGCATCGTTTGTATCGGTGGAGATCACACAATCTGATCTGTCTCCGCTACCAATCGGAGCCTCTTACTGAATTTCAGTGAGGGCCTTCGTCGATCGCACAATCACTCGCAGATTGCAGAGCTGGTCATGAATGCAACGAGGGGTGGTCGCTTGAGAAACGCGGCGTGGTCGTGATCCAGGCCGAACCAACGTCCTGACGCGGTCTTCTGAATCGCTTCCAGCCCGCTGCCTGGCACTGGTTGGGGTAGCGCGGACAGCTGCCTGTTCTCAGTCGGCTTCGAGAGCGTAGACGTACTCAGGGGTGTCGCGCGCCTCATGCGCTGTCCAGTAGAGGGGCGCGATGGCTGCGGCAGACGCCTTTTCGGGCCCGGAGTCGATCAGCAGGTTGATGGCGACGTACGCCGCGTGAACTCCGGTGTCGGCCAGCGCGCCGTTCAGGTTGATGGCCCAGTTGCGCAGAGCCGCCGATGCGGCATTGATGTTGCCCATCATCGGGATCGGGCTGATGGACCCGCCGCCCGTTGTGAACAGCAGCGTCCCCGAGTCGCGTTCGAGCATCTCGGGCAGCACCTCGCGGACCGCCGTGATGGCCGAGTACAGGTAGAACTCCAGTTGAGGGGCCATGGAGTCGACCGTGAGGTCCAACGCCCCGACCATCTCGACTCCCGGCACCGGGGCGTGTGGCGCTGGCGAAAACTCGAGCACGTCGATCGAGCCGAAGATCTTCTTGGCGGCGGCGAGGGCGGCGGTGAGGCTGTCACGGTCCATCACGTCGCCGGCGAAGCCGCGCGCCTCGATGCCCTCGTCGCGCAGCGTCCGGGCGAGCTCGTCGAGGCGGCTCTGCGTCCGGGAGATGAGTGCCACGGAGAAGCCCTCCCGTCCGAAGACGCGGGCGATGGCGAGACCCAGACCGGGACCGGCTCCGACGATGGCGATGGTGCTCATGGCGTGCTCCTAAGTGGGGATCTATGTTCACTTAGAGGATACACACAAATGGGCGGCACTCTCCACTTAGTCGGGGTGTGCTCGGACCTCTGCCCCGTGTGGCCGGCAGCCGTCGAGGAGGATCGCCGACACGCGCGCCGACGCCGCCTCGATGCAATCCCGATCGGCAGCGGCCAGGGGGGCGATAACGCCTTCGTGTGCCTGCAAGAGGATGACGACATCGACGCCCGTGAAGTCGGAGCGTAAGGCCCCGGCCTCGCGTGCTCGATCGACGAGAAGCTCGAGGCCGGTGTCGGCACGCCGATGCTCCCGTCCTAGGCGACCGTCCTGCGGGAAGGATCGGAGCAGTGCGGTCGTGAAGGCTCTATCGTCTCGTTGCAGCTCGAAAAGGAAGGTCATGTAGTCCGCGAAGGCCTCCCACGGGTCGGCGCGCTCGACGAGGCTCTCGACCTTCTCGGCGCACCGCACAATCTGGTCAGCGAACACCAGCTCGAGCAAGTCCTCCCTCGTTGGAAAGCGCCGGTACAGGGTCGCCGACCCTACACCGGCGCGCCGCGCGATCTCCGCGACCGGAGCGTCTGCTCCCAGCTCGGCGAAGGCCGACCGGGCCGCCTGAGCAATACGCTCACGGTTGCGCGCAGCATCGGCTCGCAGGGAGCTTTCGCCGGGGAGCCGTGGGGATGACACCGTCACAGCGTATCGCCGCACTTCCCATCGACTCGGAACTGCGACTGATCGGCTAATGGCGTCCGCGAAGATGGGGATCGTCAATGATCGAGACGTGCCCGACGTCGTCCAACCGTTCGCACGAGCCGGGGTCCGAGGTGCACGTGCGTCCTGTGGGTCGGCGTCATCAGCGTCAGGACCGCGAGGCGAGGTGGGCGGCACTCGCCGCTCGAGCCGCAACCTCTCGACGGCTTCGCAGGAGCATCGCCGCCAGGGTGAGGAGGATGCCTGCGACCGCCCAGATGCTCAGTCGGACGATGGGACCGGAGACGGCCGCGCCGTCGAAGTACTGGACGGACCGCAGGAGGTCGAGAGCATCACCCTGCGGGAAGACGTAGTAGAGGGTCTGGAAGAAGTCGTTCATCACGTGGACGCCGAGGGGGCCGCCGGAGGACGTGTTGCCGAGGATCACCAGAGTGATCGTCACGCCCAGCGCGGCGATGGTGCCGCCGAGTGCGGCGACGCCGGTCACCGCGCCTCCGATGGCCAGCGCCGTCAACCACAAGATCGCGAACACCTCCCAGGGGCCGACGGTCACGGCATCGAGGGCGACGTCGATCCACAGGGTGATGAGTCCCGCGAGGGCGCCCGCGTACAGCACGAGGACGACGCTGCGCTCGGCGAACTTCTTCACGGTGTCGACCGTGCCGAGGACGCGACCGAACACGGTCGCGCCGAGTGCTGCGCCCAGCCCGGCGAATAGGATCGCGTAGAACTCGATCGATCCGACGGGATCGGTCGCGGGCAACGGTGCGACGTCAGAGGTCGTGTTGGCGACGTTCAGCCGTGCCGCGAGCGACTCACCGATGCCGGCGATCGCCTGACCGAGGGCACGGCCGCCGCCGCTGGCGACGTAGGTGGTGACGCCGGCGTCGTTGCCCGGTGTGGGCAGGACGATGGCCCCGTCCGCCTCTCGATCAAGGACGGCGGCTCGCGCCTGGGCCGCGGACGCGACGACCTTGACGTCGAGGGAGTCCTGCCGCTCGAGAGCCGCGACCGTGCTGGCGTCGCCGGTGACGGCGAGCTGGACGTTGTTGGGCTTGGGGTTGCCGAACGCGCTCGAGTAGCTCGTGAGCATCGCCATGGCCAGGAGCAGGATCGCGATACCGCCGAGGACCACGTTCCGGTAGCGGTGAGCGGATCCCGGCCCCTCGGAGGTCAGTGAGCCTCCTGCTGCCGCAGCCTCGAAGTCTGGGTGCACCGGAGCGTCGTGGAGGGATGCCGGCTGTTCAGGCTGCGTCATGATGTCCTTTACAGATGTAAACTATAAGACGAATGTACATCAGTGCCCTGGTGGTGGCAAGATGGATGCATGCCTGAGGAGATGAGGACGTCGCCACCTAGGGGACAGCGCGTCGATCCGCGAGTCACCCGCACCCGCGCGGCCCTGATCCGCGCACTGACGGCGATCGTGTCCGAGTCGCCGAAGGGCGAGTCGATCTCGATGAGCGCGGTCGCGCACCGTGCAGGACTGAGCAGGCAGGCGCTGCATAACCACTACGACAGCGTCGGCGACCTTGCGACGGACGTCTGGATCAGCCGGCTGCTCGACAGCCGGCTGTCCTTGGACGAGAGTGCCTCTGACCTCGTCCAGGCGCTCACCGGAGCGGTCCGAGAGCGCGGAATCGAGCCGTTGCTCACCGCAGGGCGGGACAACCGTGAGTTCTTCGACAAGCTTCGGGCCATCCCACGTGGCGAACGTGTCGCCGAGATCCTCGCGGCGGCCGTGACCACCTGGCTGACGGAGTCGAGTGGCGGTCACGATCGATCAGAGATTGTGCTCACCGACGATGGGCGCGTCTTCGCGATAGGTGGCATGGTGGCGCTCGTCTCCACGTGGCAGATGGCGGACACCCCGCCGAGTACGACTCAGCAAGTCGCGACACTCCGAGCATTCGCGGCCGCCGTTGCGGCCGCCGCTTCGACTTGAGGCCCTCGCAGGTCAGCGTGGCGCCCATGGCCGGGACCGGTGCATGCCGGCTGTCAAGGGCGACAAAGCGTCCCCGGTGGCCGTCGTGCTAGCACCGGCGCGGGGGCGAGCTTGCTCACAATCCGCTTCTTCACTATCCGGACGACTGGCCGTTGAGCGTCGGTTCATATCGATTCGCTGCCGCTCATGCGGCTCTGCTCAGGCCTGCGTCACTAGGGGTGAGGAGGTCATCGTTTTCACGCCAGCGGAAGTGGAAGCCAGGTCTCCCTGTCGCTTGGCCAGGTAAATTGGTCATTGGCCAGACGACTTACGTCAACGCCACACCTCTCCCCCTCGGCTGGAGGTCGGCAGACACATTCGTGAGCACATTTTGAGCACAAACGCTCGTGATCTACCTGCGATTGCCGTGATTCACGTGAGACGCATTCATTGAAATTGCCGGAGAAAATGACATCTCCGCAGGTCGGCAAAGCGGCCGAATAGGGTTCGACCCCCACCGGGAGCACGTGGACCGGTCCTGTCGGTCGCCGGTGGCAGCATGTCCCCATGGCGATCGAGGTGCGGCCGGCGAGCAGCTTCGACGACGTACGCACGATGGTGGGGCCCAAGCGTCCGGATGCCAACGTCTGCTGGTGCCTGAGCTATCGCATCCCTTCCAAGGAGAACGTCGAGCTGCGCGGCCCGGCCCGCGGCGAACGCGTCGCCGAGCTGGTGCGCGAGGACCCGCCGCCCGGCGTGCTGGCGTACGACGGTGACGACGTGGTCGGCTGGGCGGCGGTCCATCCGCGCTCCGACACGAGCTTCGCCCGCAACCGCAAGATCCCGCTCGTCGACGACTTGGACGTGTGGTCGTTGTGGTGCATCCGCGTACGCCCAGGGCACCGCGGCAAGGGCATCTCGCACGTTCTCGTGGCCGGCGCCGTCGACTTCGCCCGTGCCAACGGCGCACCGGCGATCGAGGCCTATCCGGTCGACAACGGCGATCGCAAGGTGGACCTCACGATGGCCTACGTCGGCACGCGGCGACTGTTCGAGCGTGCTGGGTTCACCAAAGCGGCCGCCACCCAGTCGGTGCTCAATGGCTTCCCGCGTGTGCTGATGCGCCTCGACCTGGGCTGACCTCGATCGACCGGCGCTATGCCGTCGTACGCCGGCCTTCGAGCTGCCGCTTGACGTAGAACCCCAGCCCGGCGAGCGCGACCGTCAGCACCAGGTGCAGCCAGTTGTCGGCGGAGTCGAGCGGGACGAAGTTGGCGCCGCTCTCCTTGTCGATCGCGATGCCGTAGATCGTCAGCACGGCGTAGATCGCGGCACTGCCGAACAGGAACGGCGGCACGAGGCGGGCCTCGCGGGCAGCGGCCAGTCCGGCGACGCCGAACAGGACGTGCACGAGGTTGTGCAGGATCGAGACCTGGAAGATGCCGAGCAGCTGGGCGCCGCTGTCGTGGTCGGCGAACGTCAGGGAGTCGTAGTCGGTCGTGATGCCGGGGATGAAGCCGAGGACACCGACCAGGAGGAACACGGCGCCGACGGCCGCGGCTGCCGTCCTGGCGAGCCGCTCCGCATCGGTGCCGACGCTGCGTGACGTGCTCATCGAACAGTCCTTTCGTCGAACGGTTACCGAGCACATACCCACGGAATGCCGGGGTCAATCGGTCGCCCGTCGAGCGTGCTTGACCGGGTCGTAGGCTGGCCTTCCGCCACGCACAAGGAGCACCACGATGGACGTTCGCACACTGGGTCGCACGGGACGCAAGGTCTCGGTCGTGGGACTCGGCACGTGGCAGCTCGGCGCGGACTGGGGCGACGTGACGCACGACGAGGCGATCGCCGTGCTCGACAGCGCGACGGCGGCCGGCGTGACGTTCTTCGACACCGCTGACGTCTACGGCGACGGCCGCAGCGAGCAGCTGATCGGCGAGTACCTCAAGGACCGTCCGGAGCTCGACGTCTTCGTCGCCACCAAGATGGGACGACGAGCCGACCAGGACCCGGTGAACTTCACGCTCGACAACTTCCGTGCCTGGACCGACCGTTCACGCACCAACCTCGGCGTCGAGACGCTCGACCTGGTGCAGCTGCACTGCCCGCCGACGCCGGTGTTCTCCAGCGACGAGGTCTATGACGGCCTCGACCTGCTGGTGCAGGAGGGCGTGCTGGCGGCGTACGGCGTCAGCGTCGAGACCGTCGACGAGGCGCTCACCGCGATCGCCCGGCCCAACGTGGCGAGCGTCCAGATCATCTTCAACGCGTTCCGGCTCAAGCCTCTCGACGAGGTGCTGCCCGCGGCCAAGGAGGCCGGCGTCGGCATCATCGCTCGCGTGCCGCTCGCGAGCGGCCTGTTGTCGGGTCGCTACACGACCAGCACGACGTTCGCACCGGACGATCACCGCACCTACAACCGCGGCGGCGAGGCGTTCGACGTCGGCGAGACGTTCTCCGGCGTCGACTTCGAGACCGGCGTGCGTGCCGCCCAGGAGTTCGCCGCGGCCGTCCCGGAGGGCGTGCGCCCGGCCCAGGCCGCCATTGCGTGGATCCTCGCGCAGGACGGCGTCACGGCCGCGATCCCCGGTGCCCGCAACGTCAACCAGTCGCGCTCCAACGCGGCGGCGGCTGACGTCGTGCTGCCCGACGGCTTCGACCAGACCGTGCACGACATCTACGACCGACACCTGCGCGACGCGATCCACCCGCGCTGGTAGCCACCCGCCCCTCACACCAACCAGGAGCTCGTATGTTCAGCCGGTACGTCGCCATCGGCGACAGCCTCACCGAGGGCCTCGGCGACGATCCGTGGCCGGGCGACGTTCCCCGTGGCTGGGCCGACCGGGTCGCGCAGCACCTCACGGACCAGGCCGGTCGCCCCGTCCACTACGCCAATCTCGCGGTCCGTGGGCAGAAGGCTGCGCAGGTGCGGGCCACCCAGCTGCCGGCGGCACTGGCTGCCGAGCCCGACCTGGTCACCGTCACCGCGGGCATGAACGACCTGATGCGGCCCAAGGTCGACATCGACACCGTCGGAGCCGATCTCGACCACATGGCTCAGCGGCTGACCGACCAAGGGATCGTCACGGTCCTCGTCCCGCTCCCGGACATGACCGGGCTGCTGCCGATCGGTGCGAGGCTCAAGGGGCGGGTGGACGCCCTCAACGGCACGCTTACCGACGTCGCGGCGCGACGGGGAGCCATCCTGGCCCCGCTCCCGCCGCGAGACGTGTTCGGGCTCCCGGAGGCGTGGAGCAGCGACCGTCTCCACCTCTCGCCGCTGGGTCACACGCGGTTCGCGCTGGCCATGCTGCACACGCTCGGTCTGCCGACCGAGTCCGCCTGGGACGAGCCGCTGGTGCCCGGCCCGAAACCGGCGCCCGTCCGCCGGGTCGTCGGTGAGCTGCAGTGGTGGGCCGGGTTCGCGGGTCCGTGGATCGGCCGGCGCCTGAGGGGCCGCTCGTCCGGGGACGGCCGCACCGGCAAGCGCCTGGCCCTCGAGCCGTGGACGATCGCCGAATAGCCGTTCGAGCAGGACGCACCGGGACTAGGCTGGCGCGCAGCGAGGTGAGGATGGACGCGGAGGCTCGGTTCGACGAGATCGTCGAGGATCTGGCGCCTCGTGGCGTGCTGCCCGGAGCGTTGTTCGGTGCCCGGTCGATGACCGTCGAGGGCACGGCATTCGCCTGCCTCAAGGGCGGTCAGCTGGCCGTCAGGCTCGGCGCCGGCACCGTCGCGCACACCGACGCTCTCGCACTGGCCGGGGCGTCGTTGTTCGATCCCTCCGGCAAGGGCCGACCGTTCAAGGACTGGGTGGCGGTGCCTGCGGAGGAGTCCGGTACGTGGGGACGCCTGGCCGAAGCCGGCCTCGATGCACTCGGGGGTGCCGCGTGATCTTCTCGTCGCCGGATCCGGCCAGCGACCCATACTTCGCGGTGACCCTGCTGCGCCTGCAGAAGACCTCGTACGCCCTGGAGGCCGAGCTGATCGGGGACGACCGCATCCCGCCACTGCTGGAGGACGAGGTCGAGCTGACCGCCTGGCGCGGCCGGTGGCTGACCGCGTGGGACGGCGTCGACCTGGTCGGGGCGATCGCGTGGTGGGAGGACGACGACCGCATCGACATCGAGAAGGTCATGGTGAGCCCGGTTGCGACGCGGCGAGGCATTGCAAGCGCGCTGCTCCGTGAGGTGCTCGGGCGCGCGTCGGGTCGCGAGATCGTCGTGGCCACCGGTCGCGCCAACGCCCCGGCCGTGTCGCTCTACGCCAAGCACGGCTTCCGCGTCGAGGGTGACGAGCAGGTGCCGCCCGGCATCTGGATCACGCGGCTGCGGCGGGCCGGACAGGGCTAGCTCTGGAGGATCCGCATCGCTGCCCAGGTCTCGTCGAGCGCGATGCTCTCGACCGCCGACCAGCCGTAGTCGCCGATCAGGTCCTGCAGCGTGTCCTCGTCGAGGTCGGAGTGACCGGTGAGGGGATAGGTGATCCACACGATCGGGATCGACCCGAGCTGGGGCAGCACCTCGTCGAAGTCGTCGGTCAGCGCCGTGCGGTCGTCGGTGACCAGGATCGCCGCGTCGACGTTCTCGGGCTCGTCCTCGTCGCGGACCTCGATCGTCTCCGCGCCCTCGGGCAACGGGTCCAGCAGCGACGTCTCCTCGACGCTCGCGCCGATGATCCACACGACGAACCCGTCGCCGATCCTGAGCTTCTCGGCGTTCGTCGTCTCCGTCATGTCGTCATCCTATGTGGACGCGGCGGACGGCCGTGACGTCCCGGATCGTACGCCCGACACCGAGACCCTTGCCCTCGAACCGCGTCTGGGGCCGCCCCTCGAACCGCGGTCCCCACTCGCCGCCGTCGAAGTCGGGGGACTCGGTGACGACGGCGCGGATCTGCTCGGCGTAGTCCTCCCAGTCGGTGGCGAGGCGCCACAGGCCGCCGGGCTCGAGCACGCGGGCGGCGAGGCGGGCGAACTCCGGTGTCACGAGCCGGCGCTTGTGGTGCCGCTTCTTGTGCCACGGATCCGGGAAGAAGATGCGCAGCTCGTGGACCGATCCGGGCGCCAACATCGTGGTCAGGGCCTCGGCCGCGTTGACGACCATCAGTCGTACGTTCGTGACGCCGACGTGCCGCATCGTCACCAGGGTCTGTGCGACGCCGGGCACGTAGACCTCGAGGCCGAGGAAGTCGAGCTCGGGGTGGTCCGCCGCGGCCTGCACCAGCGCCTCGCCGCGGCCGCTGCCGATCTCGACGACGAGCGGGGCGATGCGCCCGAACGCCTGCTCCGTGTCCAGCACGTACGACGGGTCGACCGACGTGCTCGGGCCGTGGCGCGGGACCTCCAGCACGTACGTCCGGGACATCGCGTCCCACGCGGCCTGCTGGCGCTCGGTCAGGCGGCCTCCGCGTCGGGTGAACGAGACCGGCTCGGTCCGGTACGGCGTGGGCTCCACTCGCGCTAGCGTAGACGCGTGGACATCGAACCTGACACCAAGGACTGGACCTGGGTCCTCGACCAGGCGTGCCCGGAGTGCGGTCTCGCGGCCGGCGACGTGCCCCCGGCCGAGGTCGCGCACCGGGTGCAGGCCGACCTGCCGCGCTGGTCGGCCGTCCTCGAGCGTGCCGATGCACGCGAGCGTCCCGCGCCCAGCACCTGGTCGCCGACCGAGTACGCCTGCCACGTCCGCGACGTCCACGTCCTGTTCGCCGAGCGGATGCGCCTCATGCTCGACCAGGACGGGCCACACTTCGCCAACTGGGACCAGGACGAGACCGCGCTCGCCGACGACTACGCCTCGCAGGACCCCGCGACCGTCGCGACTCAGCTCGTCGAGGCCGGTGAGGGCATGGTCGAGCTCCTCGGATCGATCCCCGACGACGCCTGGGACCGCACGGGCTTCCGCAGCGACGGCTCGGAGTTCACGGTCGCGACGCTGTCGCAGTACTACCTCCACGACATCGTCCACCACCTCCACGACGTACGAGGCTGACGATGCCGCCGACCGCCGACTGGGACGCGATCGTGCTGGCGGGCGGCCGCGGGTCGAGGCTCGGCGGCGTCGACAAGGCAGCGCTCGAGCTCGACGGTGAGACGCTGCTCGCCCGTACGCTCCGCGCTGTCGACGGTGCAGGCCGGGTCATCGTCGCGGGTGACCCGCGACCGGTGCCCAAAGATGTGGTCGTCGTGCAGGAGGAGCCCCGCTTCTCCGGGCCTGCTGCAGCGATCGGTGCGGCGATGGCCGAGGTGCGTGCGCCCTACGTCTTCCTGGCCGGCTGCGACCACCCGTTCCTCGCCGACGCGGTCGACCTGCTCCTCGACTCGGCGTCCGGCGACGGGGTCATCGCGATCGACGACGGCGGCCGGCGGCAGTACCTCATGAGCGTCCTCGACTCGTCGGCGTTGCGGGCCTCGATCGCCGCCCAGCCGACGTTGGTCGACCTGTCCGTACGCGCTCTGCTGGTGCCGCTGGAGCTGATGGAGATCCCGATCCCCGTACGTGCGGCACTCGACATCGACACGTGGCACGATCAGGAGAAGGCGCTGGCAGAAGGGAACCACGATGGCTGACATGTCCCTCGACGACTGGGTCGTGATGGTGGCGACCGAGCTCGGCATCAAGGAGCTCGACCTCGACACCGAGTCGGTGCTCGACCTCGCGGCGGACGCGGCACATGCCGTCGTACGCCCGGCCGCGCCCCTCACGACGTTCCTCGCCGGCCTCGCCGCCGGCATGGCGGGAGGGTCCGAGTCCGACCTCAAGGACGCGATCGAGACCGCCACGGCGCTGTGCGAGCGCATCGAGGAGGAGTCCGCGTAGATGGCCGGACGGCTGACGAGGCGTACCAAGGTCACCCGGTTCGCGCCGGACGGCTCGTCGACCGTCCGCGAGGACGCCCTCGCGGTCGAGGAGCCGCTCGAGATCCGCGTCGGCGGCACGTCGCTGTCGGTCACGATGCGTTCGCCGGGCGACGACTTCGACCTGGTCGCGGGCTTCCTGGTGTCCGAAGGTGTCATCTGGTCGGCCGACCAGCTCGTCTCGATGCGGTTCTGCGCCGGCACCGACGACAACGGCCTGCAGACGTTCAACGTCATCGACGCCGAGCTGAGCGCCGACACCCCGCCGCTGGACGTCTCGCTCGAGCGCCACGTCTACACCTCGAGCTCGTGCGGCATCTGCGGCACCGCCTCGATCGACGCGGTGCACAAGGCCGCCCACTTCGGGCACCTCGACGACGCGAGCTCGTGGACCCACGACCTGCTCGGCACGCTGCCGGACCGGTTGCGTGAGGGCCAGAAGGTCTTCGACCGCACCGGGGGAGTGCACGCCGCCGGGCTGTTCGACGTGTCGGGCGAGCTGCTGTGCCTGCGCGAGGACGTTGGCCGGCACAACGCGGTCGACAAGGTCGTCGGCTGGGCACTCCGCGAGGGCCGTCTGCCGCTGGCGGGCACGGTGCTGCAGGTGTCCGGCCGGGCGTCGTTCGAGCTCGTGCAGAAGGCCCACATGGCCGGCATCCCCGTGCTCGCGGCGGTCTCGGCGCCGTCCTCGCTCGCGGTGGAGCATGCCGAGTCGGCTGGCATGACGTTGCTGGGCTTCAGCCGCGACGGCGCCTTCAACGCGTACGCCGGGCCGCACCGCGTCACCTGAGCTCGACACGCAGGGCCGTTGTGCATGACGCGCGGTAGTGCGTATTGCGTGGTACTGTCCCATCCATGGATGCAACCCAGCTGCTCAAGGGCGTGCTCGACGTCGCGGTGCTCGCGGTCGTCGAGGACGAGGACGGATATGGCTACGACGTCGTGCGCAGGTTGCGTGCGGCCGGCCTCGAAGAAGTCGGAGACGCCTCCGTCTACGGAACGCTGCGCCGGCTGTACACCGCCGGCGCCCTCACGTCGTACGTCGTGCCGTCCGAGGAGGGGCCGCACCGCAAGTACTACGGCATCAACGCCCAGGGGAGGGCCATGCTCGATCTCCAGCGCAAGGTCTGGACCGAGTTCTCCACCACGATGAACAACCTGCTCACAGGGGAGGCAGCATGACCACGTCCACCGTCACGCCCGAGATCGTCGCGTTCGCCCAAGGTGTCCGCGCCGCGCTGGCCGACCTGCCCGCCGAGGAGGTCGACGACCTGACCGAAGGCCTCGAGGCCGATCTCGCCGAGGCCTACGCCGAGGACCTGCAGCGCGAGCTGCCCGACCCCGCGGCGTACGCGACCGAGCTGCGCGCCGCGGCGGGACTGCCGATGCGTACGACGGTCAAGACCGGCGTGCTCGCGGGGCTGGCCTCGAGCTGGCACGAGACCCGCGCGGATCTCGCGGTCGCGAGCCGCCGCAACCCTGCTCTCGCGAGCGCCGTGGACTTCCTCGTCGAGCTCCGGCCGGCGTGGTGGATCGTCCGCGCCTGGCTGGCGGCGTGGCTCGTCGCGTGGTTCTTCGGCAACGAGCGCGGCTACGGCATGGCCGGTACGTGGTGGCTGGTGTTCGCCGCGTTCGCCGTCATCAGCGTGCAGTGGGGCCGCGGTCGGTGGCAGGGCAGGGGAGTGCCGGCCCTGATCGCCATCGGGAACGTCATCGCCGTCATCGCATTCCTCCCGGTCCTGGCGGCCACCGACGACCCACGAAGCAGCGCCGGTGACTTCGACCGGGGCTTCCAGTCCGGCGTCGACGCCACGGTCAATGACCCCGCACCAGACGGCTTGACGTTCCGTGGTCACCCGGTGGCGAACATCTTCGCGTACGACGCCTCGGGCAAGCCCCTGCGGGACGTCCAGCTGTTCACTCCTGACGGCAAGCCGCTCGAGCCCTACGCCTCGCAGTCCGACGACGTCCCGTGCGCCGCCAACGAGTGCTCGACGGTGTGGCAGTCGAGGCAGCTCGAGACCGGGCAGCCGGTCTTCAACGTGTTCCCTCTGGGGACCGTCGCCGCGGAGTGGGACGACCAGGCGCAGCAGACCGTCCCGAAGCCGGGTGCGACCACGGTCGTCCCCAAGGCGCCGTTCCTCAAGGTTCCCGGTGTGCTCACGCCCAAGAAGGTTGCGAACTCCAACGAGTGACTCGGGATCAAACGGGGTGTCTGCAACGTTGGATAGGGTGAACGACAACGACTCCATCTTCGGAGCCATCCCACGGAGGGAATCATGAAGAGCAGCAATCCCGTCTTCGCCCGCAGCGCCGAGTTCAACGGCCGCGGCGGTGCCGTCGCGAGCGACCCGTCCCAGTGGCAGGTCGACCTGAGCGGATCACCCACGCACACCGAGCGCGGTGCCGGCCGCATGACGATCGACACGGTCGTCGAGAAGACCGCCATGACCTTGGGCCTCCTCACGATCACCGCTGCGATCACCTGGTTCGCGATCGGCGACCTGGTGGACCCGACGACCGGCGAGGCCAGCTACGGCAAGGCCGCGACGTTCGCCGCCATCGGCGCGATCGTCGGCTTCGCACTGGCCATGGTCAACTCGTTCAAGAAGGTCGTGAGCCCGCCGCTCGTGCTGGCCTACGCCGTGTTCGAGGGCGCCTTCATCGGCGCGTTCTCCAAGGTCATCGCCGCCTACGTGGACGCACCGTCGATCGTCTTCCAGGCGGTGCTGGGCACGCTTGTCGCCTTCGCCGGCACCCTGGCGGCCTACAAGTTCTTCAACATCCAGGTCACGGACCGGTTCCGCCGGATCGTGTCGATCGCCGGCATCGCCGTCGTCGGTGTGCTCCTCCTCAACATGGTGCTCAGCCTCACGGGTGTCTTCGACAACGGCGGACTCCGCGGTTTCGACACCCTCGGACTCCTGGTGTCGTGCGGCCTGGTCGTGCTCGCAGTGTTCTTCCTGATCCTCGACTTCGACCAGGTGGAGCGCGGCGTCGAGGCCGGCCTGCCGGAGCGCGAGTCCTGGCGCGCGGCGTTCGGCCTCACGGTCACGCTGGTGTGGCTCTACCTCGAGATCCTGCGCATCCTCGCGATCCTGCGTGGCGACTGATCTCCAGCGCTGAACATACGAGCGGCCGATCCCTTCGGGGGTCGGCCGTTTCGTCGTTGAGGGCCTGGCGAGACGATCTCTCAGGAGGCGCGGCGACGGCGCAGGACCGACGCGAACCGCCCGCCGGGGCCGGCGTCGGGCGCGACCTGGGTGCCGGGATGCTCGACCGAGACCGCCGCGGCGTCTGCGACCGCGACGAGGTCGCGCGTCTGGCCGGCGTAGGCCAGCGAGGTCTGCTTCTGCCGCAACGAGGCGGAGACCGCCGGGATCAGGACCGACACCATGTTGGCGTAGCCGGTCTCCGACGGATGGAAGTGGTCGGCGCCGAACATGACGTCGCGCTTCTCGGCGAACAACGTGCCGAGCAGGTCGCCGAGCGACACCGCACGCCCACCGGCCTCGACCGTGGCGATGGTCTGCTTGCGGGCCAGCGCGCGGCTCAACCGGCGAGCCACGGCGCGCAGGGGCTGGTGGATCGGCTGCACGGTGCCGAGGTCGGGGCAGGTGCCGACGACGACGTCGCAGTCGTCGGCGACGAGGCGGCGGACGACCTGGCCCAGCATGCGAGCGGACGCGTGTGGCGTGACCCGGTGCGTCACGTCGTTGGTGCCGATCACGATCACCGCGACGTCGGGGTGCCAGTCGGGATCGAGGTCGATCTGGCCCATGAGGTCGGAGGTCTGCGCGCCGACGACGGCGCGGCACTGCACCTCGACCGGCGCGTCCATGACGTGGGCCAGGCCGACGCCGATCATCGCGGACGGGGTGGCGTCGGCGCGGGTGACGCCGTAGCCCACGGCGGCGGAGTCGCCCAGCACGAGCACCCGGATCGTACGTCCCGGGAGGTCGTCGCCGTAGATGCCGTCAGGCGAAGGGGGCCGGTCGTCGGTGGTGCCGATCGCTCGACGGGCCAGGATCGCCTCGCCGATGAGGAATCCGTAGAAGCCCGAGAGTGTGGCACTGCCGCCGATCAGGGTGGCGGCAGCGATACGACGGGGGCGAGGCACTATGTCATTTTACGTCGGCCGTACGACCGAAACACACGAAAAGGGCTGGTCAGCGGTGTGGCCTTCCGTACGCCTAGGGTGGCTGCGTGCGCGAATTCGTCCCCAACCTTCGAGATGTGGGCGGAGTCGAGACGGCCGACGGCAAGCTGGTCCAGCGGGGCCGGGTGCTGCGGAGCGCGATGCCGTCCCACAAGGACATCGCGCCCGACGGCATCGTCTGGCCCCCCTCGCTGGTGATCGACCTGCGATCGGCCAACGAGTCCGAGCCCATCCACCCGCTCGCCCGGTCGGGCGCGCGCATCGTCAACCTGCCGTTGCTCAGCGCCCTCCGTCCCGGCACCGCACCCGCCGAGAGCCTGGCGGGCCTCTACCTGTTGATGCTCGACCACGCGTCGATGTACCTGGTGGAGCTCGTGCGCGAGGTCGGCACCGCCCGCGGAGCGACCCTGATCCACTGCGCCGCCGGCAAGGACCGCACCGGTGTCTCGGTCGCGATGCTGCTGCGCCTCGTCGGTGTCGAGCGTGAGCACGTCGTCGCCGACTTCCTCGAGACCCAGCACGCCGAGCAGGCCATCTCCTCGCGGCTCCGCAAGCTGCCGGGTCGTCATCACCGGGCCGCCCTGCCGCCGGAGTTCCTCGCCGTGCCGGTCGAGGCGATCGAAGGTGTGCTCGACCTCTGGGACTCGCACGACGGCGGCATCGAGGGCTGGTTCATCGACATCGGTGGCAGCGAGGACCTGGTCGAGCAGCTGAGACGTACGCTTCTCACATGACCTCGCTCGACCTGTCCCTGGATGCGCGGGAGGTTCCGCTCGGCGGGGTCCGCGGCATCACGGTGCACCGCACGCTTCCCCATCGCGGCCTGCCGACGGTCGGCCCGTGGTGCTTCGTCGACCACTTCGGTCCGACCAGTGAGCACATGAACGTGCTCCCGCACCCGCACACGGGGCTGCAGACCGTGACCTGGCCCCTCGCCGGTGACATCCGGCACCGCGACAACCTCGGCAGCGACGTCGTGCTCAAGCCCGGCGAGCTCAACCTCATGACCTCGGGCGACGGCGTCGCACACTCGGAGTTCTCCGTCGGCGACACCGGCGGTCCCATGCACGGGATCCAGCTGTGGGTCGCCCTGCCCAACCTCCGGCGTACGGGCGCGGCGGGCTTCGAGCACCACCCGGACCTGCCGGTCGCCGACGGCAGGAACTGGTCCGCCAAGGTCCTCATGGGCGAGCTCGACGGCGCGGCGTCGCCCGCCACGACGTACTCACCGATGGTCGGCGCGGAGCTGACGGTGCGCCCCGGCGGTGCGGTCGTGCCCCTACGGCTGGAGTTCGAGCACGCGATCCTCGCCGTCACCGGTGAGGCGCTCGTCGGCGGCACCGAGATCGTGCACCGGCAGATGCGCTATCTCGCCCCGGGCCGTGAGGAGGTCGAGCTGTTCGTCCCTGCGGAGACGACGCTCCTGCTGATCGGCGGCACCCCGTTCGACGAGGAGCTCGTGATGTGGTGGAACTTCATCGGCCGGTCGCACGAGGACATCGTGCAGGCGCGGACGGACTGGGAGGCCCAGTCGGAGCGGTTCGGCGAGGTCGCCGGGCACAAGGGGCAGCGCATCCCCGCCCCGCCGATGCCCGAGCTGCGGCTCAAGCCGCGTCGCCGCACCGTCGCCTAGCTCCTCGGATTGACCTCAACTCCGATTGAGGTCCTAGGTTTGTCGTGCCTGAGGTGGACACTGGGCAAGGCGTACGCCGATCAGGAGGACGACATGAGCATGGATGCCGCAGCGTGGAACTCGCTGCACCGCGTGATGAACACGCAGGACGGTCCTCAGCGACTGACCAAGGAGACGCTCAGGCGCATCGCGGGATTCGCCGCGCCGCACAAGCGCCGTTTGGTGCAGTTCCTCGTGCTGAGCGTCGTGTCGGCCTGCCTTGCGGTGGCGACGCCCGTCCTCGCGGGTCACGTCGTCAACGCGATCGTCAACGGTGACTCGCGCAGCACGGTGTTCGGCCTCGCCGGGCTCATCGCCCTGATCGCGGTCGCCGATGCGGCGCTCGCGATCTGGACCCGTTGGCTGTCCGCGACGATCGGTGAGGGGCTGATCCTCGACCTGCGCACCACGGTGTTCGACCACGTGCAGCGCATGCCGATCGCGTTTTTCATGCGTACGCGCACCGGCGCCCTGGTCAGCCGGCTCAACAGCGACGTGCTCGGCGCCCAGCGGGCATTCAGCGGCACCTTGTCGGGCGTCGTCAGCAACCTCGTGACCCTGACGCTGACCCTCGTGGTGATGGTCAGCATCTCGTGGCAGATCACCGCCGTGGCTCTGGTGCTCCTCCCGGTGTTCGTCGTGCCGGCCCGCCGCATGGGCAGCCGGCTCGCCGCGCTGTCACGTGAGGCGGCCAACCACAACGCCGTCATGAGCACCCGCATGACGGAGCGGTTCTCGGCGCCGGGCGCCACGTTGGTCAAGCTCTACGGCCGCCCCGACGAGGAGTCTGTCGAGTTCGCCGCCCGCGCCGACCGGGTCCGCGACATCGGCGTGAAGTCAGCGATGCTGCAGTCGGTCTTCGTCACGGCGCTCACGACGGTGTCGGCCCTGGCCCTCGCCGTGGTCTACGGGCTCGGCGGGTTCTACGCGCTCAAGGGCTCGCTCGACCCCGGTGACGTCGTCGCGCTCGCGCTCCTGCTGACCCGGTTGTACGCACCGCTGACCGCGCTCGCGAGCGCCCGGGTCGAGATCATGAGCGCCGTCGTCAGCTTCGAGCGGGTCTTCGAGGTGCTCGACCTGCAGCCATTGATCCGCGAGAAGCCCGATGCAGTCGCGGTGCCCGACGGGCCGGTGTCGGTCGAGTTCTCGCACGTGACGTTCGCCTATCCCTCGGCCGACAAGGTCTCGCTGGCCTCGCTCGAAGAGGTCGCGATGCTCGACAACCGCGGGGGAGTCGACGTCCTGCACGACGTGTCGTTCCGTGTCGAGCCCGGGCAGCTGGTCGCCCTGGTCGGCACGTCCGGCGCCGGCAAGTCGACCATCGCAAGCCTGATCCCACGCCTCTACGACGTCGACGCCGGCTCGGTCCGCCTCGGCGGCGTCGACGTGCGCGACCTGTCGATGTCGTCGATGCGCGAGACCCTGGGCATGGCGACGCAGGACGGTCACCTGTTCCACGAGTCCGTGCGCGACAACCTCAGGCTGGCCCGACCGGAGGCGACCGACGACGAGCTCTGGTCCGCGCTCCGTGATGCACGGCTCGACGACCTCGTCGCCTCGCTGTCTGACGGACTCGACACGATCGTCGGCGAGCGCGGCTACCGGCTCTCCGGTGGTGAGCGGCAACGACTGACGATCGCCCGCCTGCTGCTCGCGCATCCTCGCGTCGTGATCCTCGACGAGGCCACCGCGCACCTCGACTCGACGTCGGAGTCCGCGGTGCAGGAGGCACTCGCTGTCGCGCTGGCCGGGCGTACGTCGGTGGTCATCGCCCACCGGCTGTCGACCGTACGAGCGGCGGATCGCATTCTCGTCGTCGAGGACGGCCGCATCGTCGAGCAGGGCACCCACCACGAGCTGCTCGCACTGGGCGGGCGCTACGAGGAGCTGCACCGCACGCAGTTCGATGCCGGCACGGTCGAGCAGCCCCTTCCCGGCTAATCGCATTATCTGTTAGCCTCGATCCAGATACCTTCAGTATCTGAATGCGAGAGGACGCCATGACCCACTTCACCGACAAGGTCGCCGTCGTCACCGGTGCCGGTTCCGGCATCGGTCGCGCGCTGGCCGTCGAGCTGGCCCGACGCGGCGCCAAGCTCGCGATCTGCGACGTCGACACGCACGGTCTCGCCGAGACCGAGGCCTTGGTCACGCAGGCCGGTGCCGAGGTCAAGGCCGATCACCTCGACGTCTCGCAGCGCGAGCTCGTGCTGGCCTATGCCGACGACGTGGTGGCGCACTTCGGCCGGGTCAACCTGGTGTTCAACAACGCCGGAATCGCCTTCACGGGTGACGTCGAGGCAATGTCGTTCAAGGACATCGATCGCGTCATGGATGTCGACTTCTGGGGCGTCGTCAACGGCACCAAGGCGTTCCTGCCGCACCTCGTCGAGTCCGGCGACGGTCACGTCGTCAACATCTCCAGCATCTTCGGGCTGTTCTCGGTGCCGACCCAGAGCGCCTACAACGCCGCCAAGTTCGCGGTCCGTGGCTTCACCGAGTCGCTGCGCCAGGAGATGGCGATCAACGGTCGGCCGGTCAAGGTCACCTGCGTCCATCCCGGCGGCATCAAGACCAACATCGCCCGCAACGCGGAGCAGGTCGAGGGTCTCGACCACGACAGGCTCGCCGGCTCGTTCGACAAGCTCGCACGGACGTCGCCGGCCAAGGCTGCCGAGGTCATCCTCAAGGGCGTCGAGAAGAACAAGGCGCGCGTCCTCATCGGCGCCGACGCGTGGGTGCTCGACAAGTTCGTACGCCTGACCGGCTCGGGCTACCAGCGCGCGGTGTCGGCGTTCAGCAAGCGCAACGGCCTCTAGACCTCACGACGGCTGGACGCCCAGGCGGTCGAGCAGCTCCTTGGCCTTCTTGACGTACAGCTTGGGCAGGCCGAACTCCCACGACGTGCCGTCCGACAGCTGCAGGGAGAACGGCGACTGCAGTCCACCCTCGTCGAGCGTGAACCCGGTGACGGCGGAGCGCGGGATGCGGGCGATCTCGCCGTCGAGCTTCGGCCGGACCAGCCCTTGCTTGACGCGGACGAGGACCACGACCTCCGGGGTCAGCGCGAGATAGGCGGCGACCCACGAGCCGGTCGCCACCGGCAACGCGTCGGCGGACTTGCGGGCGACGTCGCCGTCGGCTGTGACGCCCACAGCGCCGGAGCCGAGGTTGCGGGCTGCGGCGCCCCGTGCGATGGAGCCGGCGCTGCCGGGCGGATTCACCACGCACCCTGCCTCGACCGGTGCGCCGACGAGCTCCTCGACGCCCTTCATCGCGTGACCCAAGACATCGTGTCGGCATTCGTCATGCGCCGAGGCTATCGGCGGCGATCGGTTCGCGCGGCAAAATGCCGGGAGAACTAGCCGGTCAGCTCGGCCAGGGCTGACGGGCGGGATCCTTCGGGCAGGGCCAGCAGGGTGCCCACCAGGGCCTGGGCGCACAGGTCGCGCACCTCGTCGCGACTCGTCTCGGTCGAGTCGAGCCACTGGTGGCACGCGTTGCGCATGAAGTGCAGCCAGCTGCGGACAGCGATCTGCATCAGCTCGGAGGGTTGGCCGTTCGGCTCGACGCCGGCGGTGATCCGGTCCTGCTGGCGCTGGATGTCCTCCTCGACGATCGCCTGGATCTCCGGATCCGCCGAGGCAGCGCCGTGGAAGATCGCCTTGACGCCCATCTTGTGGTCCTGGCAGTAGTCGAGGTAGGTCTCGATGCCGTGGCGCAGTCGTTCGAGGATCGGCAGTGACTCGTCCGGCGCGGTGAGCTCCATCATCCGGCTCGACTCTCGTCGCACCATCGCCGCGAAGAACGCCCGCTTGGTCGGGAAGTAGTGGTAGAGCAGCCCGCGCGAGACCCCGGCGACCTCTGACAGCTCCTCGATGTGGACGTCCTCGTAGGACCGATCGGCGAACAGCTCGGCGCCCAGCTCGAGCAACTGGTCCTGCCGCGCTTCGCGGCTGAGTCGGGTACGGGTGGCCATGCGCGCCAGACTACTTGACATCGATTCAGCAAGGACTAGGCTCGCATTACTGAATTGCAGTCCAATAAGGGAGTGATGGTGCGCAACGACTGGTCAGGTCAGACGTTCCCCCACCCGCCGGGGCGTCGGCCCGTCGTGGGCGACGCGCTCGGCGCGGAGATGCGGGCACCGTTGCAGAGCACGATGCGCCGGGCCAAGGGGCTCGGTCCGATCTTCGAGCTGCACGTGTTCGACCAGAAGTTCGTCTTCGTGACGGGCGCCGAGCTCGCGGCCGAGCTGGCCGACGAGTCGCGCTTCGCCAAGGGGCTGTCGCCGGCTCTCGTCGCACTGCGCGAGTTCGCCGGGCAGGGGCTGTTCACGGCCTACAACGACGAGACCAACTGGGCGCTGGCCCACGACCTGCTGCGCCCGGCGTTCACCAAGGCGGCGATGCAGCGCTACCACCCGATCATGCTCGCGGCCGCCCAGGAGCTGTTCGACACCTGGGACGACCGCGAGGGCCCGGTCGACGTGTCCGCCGACATGACGAAGCTGACGATGGAGACCATCAGCCGTACGGCGTTCAGCACCGACTTCGGCTCGTTCAGCCGCTCCGAGCCGCATCCGTTCATTCCCGCGATGATCGCGGCGCTCAAGGCCGGGCAGCGCAAGGGATCGCTCAACGCGATGCCGGGAGCGGGGCTGATGGCCAAGCGGATCGACAAGAAGAACGCCCACCATCAGGCGTACGTCGACTCGCTGCTCGACGAGATCATCGCGGAGCGTCGCAGCGCCGACGAGGCGGACGACAGCGACCTGCTCGGCATCATGCTGCACACGCCGCACCCGGAGACGGGGGAGCGGCTCGACGACCTCAACATCCGGCACCAGATCCTCACCTTCCTCGTCGCCGGGCACGAGACCACGTCAGGTGCCCTGTCGTTCGCGCTCTACTACCTGTCCCGCGACCCGGAGGTGCTGGCCAAGGCGCAGGCCGAGGTCGACCAGGTCCTCGGGGCGGACCCGGATGCCGAGCCGACGTTCGAGCAGGTCGCGAAGCTCCGCTACCTGCGCCGCGTGCTCGACGAGAGCCTGCGACTGTGGCCGACGGCGCCGGCGTTCACCCGCAGCCCGCGCGAGACCACGGTGCTCAGCACGGGTCACACGATGCGACCCGAGGACTGGGCGATCGTGATCCTCCCGCTGATGCACCGCGACCCGTCGGTGTGGGGCGACGACGCCGAGGAGTTCGACCCCGACCGCTTCCTGCCGGAGAGGTCCCGAGGCCGGCAGCCGCACTCCTACAAGCCGTTCGGCACGGGGGAACGGTCGTGCATCGGCCGGCAGTTCGCGCTGCACGAGGCGATCCTGGTCCTGGCTCGTCTGCTGCACCGCTACGACATCGCGGGCGATCCCGCGTACGAGCTGGAGATCGCCGAGCGGCTCACGCTGATGCCCAGGGGCTTCGAGCTGACCCTCTCGCCGCGCACTCCGACGGCCGGGTCAGGGGGAGAACCGGCGCCTCGGGCGGACACGGAGGAGGTGTGCCCGGTCTCGACCTCCGACGCTAGCGCCGGGACCTGACGACCGCCACGCCGAGCGCCGTCGTCAGGGCAAGCAACAGCCCGATCGCGACGATGGCCGTGGTGTCCGGGGAATCGGTGTCGCCGAAGTCCCCGTCAGCGCGTGAGAACGGCTGACGCACATGATCGGGTCGCAACGCCTTCGTGACCTCGGCCGAGTCGACCTCAGTGATCGAGCACGCATTCGTGCGCAGCTTGGTGTCCGCGCCGATCACGTAGCGGTGACCACGTTCGAGGTCGGCGTCGATCGAGCTCGACACGTTGGGCTGGGTCTGTCCGGAGAGGACGTGGACCCTCATGGGCAGATCGCGGCCGGCCCAGACCTCCTCGACCCGCATCGTCGTGTAGCCGCCCGAGGTCGGGCCGGCCACGCCGACGAAGATCGTGGGCGAGCCGGCCGGCCCGGCGCCGGCCGCGCACGAGGCGACGGCCGGCGAGGTGGTCGACAGCAGGATGCCGAGAGCCACCAGGACGAGGAACCGGGACGCGGGCCGCATGCTTCATGATGTCGGTACGTCGGCGATTCGTCTCGGAATCTGTCAGGCGAGGGCGCGGAGCGACTCGACGAGCGGTGTCGTCGGCCGACCGATGAGCGCGCGCAGGTCGCCGTTCGTGAGGGCGAGCTCGCCCCGGGCGGTGGCCGTGTCGATCGCCGCGACGAAGCCCGCGGTGCCTTCGTCGAGACCGGCCCCGACCAGGATCGCGGCCTGCTGCTCAGTGCTGACCTGGCTGACCGTGATGGTGGTGCCGAGCACCTCGCTGAGCGCAGCGGCGAGCTCGTCCTGGCTCCAGGCGACGTCGCCGGCCAGCTCGTGGACCTGCTTGACGGGGTCCTTGGTCGTCAGCACGACGGCGGCAGCCTCGGCGTAGTCGGCGCGAGCGGCGCTGGCGACGAGGCCGTCGCCGGCACTCGTCAGGACCGATCCGGTCTGGCGGGCGGTCTCGAGCGTCTGGCCGTAGTTCTCGTTGTACCAGTTGTTGCGCAGCAGGACGTGGTCGATGCCGGCGGTGGCGAGGTACTGCTCGGTGGCGAGGTGCTCCGGCACGACCGGCAGCGTGGAGGTGTCGGCCTTCGGCGCGCTCGTGTAGACGAGGCGCGACACGCCGTTGGCGATCGCGGCGTCGATCACGTTGCGGTGCTGCACCGCACGCTGGCCGAACTCGCTGCCGGAGATCAGCAGCACCTGGTCGACGCCGGCGAGCGCGTCCTTGAGGGCGGCCGGGTCTTCGTAGCTCGCGACGCGTACGGCGACACCCTTGGCGGCCAGGGGCTCGGCCTTGGCGGCGTCGCGGACTACCGCGACGACCTGGTCGGGGGTCGTGCGCTCGAGCAGCGCGTCGACGACGAGCGTGCCCAGCTGGCCGGTGGCGGCGGTGACGGCAATGGTCATGGTGATTCCTTCGTGGTTGGCGGTGTCTCGAACGTACACTAACCAAACGAAAGCACAAACTCAGGGTTAGCACTAACGAACTGCTAGTATGAGGGATACAGGAGGACGACCATGGCTGAAGACCCGCGACGCCCGTTCGACGTGTTCAGTGGCGCATGCCCGTCACGCGATGTGCTCGAGCACGTCACGAGCCGGTGGGGTTCCCTGACGCTGGCGGCGCTGAGCCCTGAGCCGGCGAGGTTCGGCGAGCTGCGCCGCTGCGTCGACGGCGTCAGCGACAAGATGCTGTCGCAGACCCTCAAGGCGTTGGAGGCCGACGGGCTCGTCGAGCGGCACGTGAAGTCCACGCTGCCGCCGCACGTCGACTACCGGCTGACGCCCAACGGCGAACAGGTCGCCGTGGCCGTCAAGGACCTGATCCTCGCGCTGTACGCCGTGATGCCCGACGTCATGCAGGCCAAGGCCACGTCGGCCTGACGCACTACTCTCGGTGCACGACGTCGAGAGGACCAGCCATGCCCAGGTTCGAGATCCGCGGAGCCCGCGCGCTCGTCACCGGCGCGACCGGCGGCATCGGTCAGGCGATCGCCCGGGCGCTGGCCGCCGAAGGTGCCGACCTCGTGCTCACGGGGCGCCGGCTCGAGGTGCTGGAGCCGCTGGCCGCCGAGCTCGGTGCCACCGCGATCGCAGCCGATCTCTCCGACCTCGCCGAGGTCAGCCGACTCCTCGCGGAGGCAGGTGACGTCGACATCCTGGTCGCGAATGCCGCACTGCCCGGATCGGGTGACGTGCTCGAGTACTCGCACGAGCAGATCCTCCGCAGCATCACCGTCAACCTGGAGGCGCCGATCCTGATGGCTCGCGACTCGGCCGAGGCCATGGTCGCCCGCGGGCGGGGACACATCGTGATGATCGGGTCGGTGTCCGGCAAGATCGCCTCCGCGGACGCGGCGATGTACAACGCGACCAAGTTCGGGCTGCGCGGCTTCTCGCTCGGCTTCCGGCAGGACCTCGCGCGGCACGGGGTCGGCCTGTCCCTCGTCGAGCCCGGCTTCGTACGCGATGCCGGGATGTTCGTCGAGTCCGGCGGCACGCTGCCCAAGGGTCTGCGGACCGTCACGCCGGAGGCGGTCGCCCGCAAGGTCGTCAGGGCGATCCGGCACGACAGCGCCGAGGTCGTGGTGGCTCCGATCGAGCTGCGCGCTGGAGCCTCGTTCGGTGCCTCGTTCCCGACGATCTCCGCGACGCTGCAGAAGCTCGGCGGCGGCGAGAAGGTCTCCAAGTCGATGGTCGAGGGCCAGCGCGACAAGCGGTGACGGTGTGTCGGGCCCGTGCGCTATGTTCCTATTAGGAACACTTTTCGAGGAGCCGACATGACCCGACCTGACCTTGCCCCCGCCGCGTGGGCCGTCGCCGACCTGCTGCACGACGTACGCGACGAGCACCTGGCTGGGCCGACGCCGTGCCCGGACTACACCGTCGCCGGGATGATCACGCACATCCACGGCCTGGCGCAGGTCTTCACCGCGACCGCCCGCAAGGATCTCGGGCCGTTGACCGGCGGCCAGCCCCAGGCCAACCCGTTGCCCGAGGACTGGCGCGAGTCGACGCCGGAGTACCTCAACGCGCTCGGGCTGGCGTGGCGTGAGCCGGAGGCGTGGACGGGCACGACCGAGGCTGGAGGCGTCACCCTTCCCGGTGACGTCGCAGGGCTCGTCGCCCTCAACGAGGTCGTCGTGCACGGTTGGGACCTGGCGCGAGCCACCGGGCAGGACTTCGACCCGGGTGACGAGGCGAGCGCCGCGGTGCACGCGTTCCTGGCCGAGTCGCGAGCCGACGGTGCGCCCTCGCCGATCTTCGGACCCGTCGTCGCGGTGCCCGAGACCGCGCCGCTGCTGCACCGCGCCATCGGACTGTCTGGGCGCCACCCGCACTGGCCGGACGTGCCGGGTCAGACGACGCCGGCGGCGACTGCCGCCTCGCGATAGGCCGCGGCGAGCGACTCCACGGTCTCGTGCGCGTTCAGCCCGCTGGGGTTGGGCACGATCCACAACTGGGCGCTGCCGAGCGTCTCGTCCTGCCGGCCGGCCCGGGCCGCCTTGCGCCCGAACGCGATGCGGTACGACGTGATGCCCGCGATCGCCACCACGCGTGGCCGGTGCTCGTCCACGAACGCCTCGAGCCGTGATCGACCCGCCACGAGCTCCGCGGTGTCGAGCTCATTGGCGCGCGCCGATGCCCGCGCGACGATGTTGGTGATGCCGACGCCCCGGCTCACCAGGACGGGTCTGGCCGCCTCGGGCGTCATGACGTCGGCCGGGAGGATGCCGGCGAGCCGCAGCGCAGGGTAGAAGCGGTTGCCCGCCCGGGCGAAGTGCAGCCCGGTCGCCGCGCTCATCAGGCCCGGGTTGATGCCGACGAACAGCAGTCGGAGGCCGTCGCCGACCAGGTCCGGGATCGTGCGACCGGCGTACGAGAGCAATTCCTCGCGGGTGTAGCCCATCGCGCGAAACTAGCAGGGGCTCACACGTCGTCGTCGAGACCGGGGACGACGCGGTCCGCGTCCGGGACGATGCCCTGGTCGTCGTCATCGGGCCATGCGCTCTCCGCCTGGGCGGCGCGGTCGCCGTCGGGCACCAGATCGGCGGCATCGCCCGGCTCGTCGGGCACGTCCGGGTTCGGCACCTCCGGGACGTCGCCGGGGACGCCGAGGTCGGGGTCCGGTCCTGTGGGCGGGACGGTCATGTCTCCTCCTGGGGTCGGTGACTCCCGAGGCGTACCCGCCGGTGTGCGGCGTATGCGCGGTGGCGCGTATGCGCAGGTGCCGAGGGGTACGCCGTGGGCGACGAGAGGAGCACCTCATGACCACGATCCCCGACGATCCGGTCTCGACGCCTCCGGACGGTGAGCCGAGCCTCGACCCCGGAGCCCCGACTCCCGCAGAGCCCGACGGTGAACCCGGTCCGGGCTCGGAGCCGTTCACCCATCCGGTGTCGGACCCGGAGACCACCCCCCAGCGCTAGGCTTGGCGGACCAGCCCGAGAGGACCCGCGATGCCCTACGTGATCGGTGCGCTCGCCATCGGCTTCCTCACCTTCCTGGTCGTCGGTGCGCTCACCGGCCGGGTCCGCATGTCGGCCTGCTGCACCGTCGCCGACCCGCGCCGTGACCTGCGCATGCGCGACGCGTACGAGACCTCAGGCGAGTGACGTCAGCACGTCGAGCAGCGCAGCCGTCGGTGGCGGGTCGGGCGGCTCGCCGTACGTCGCCGCGTAGACGTGCCGCGGTGCGCCCGGCACCTCGTACGCGTTGACGGCCGGGTTGCGGTGCCCTCGTAGGGCGAGCCCGGGGATCGTCGCGACTCCCATGCCGGACGCGACGAGCGCCTGGATCCCGACCATGTCGTCGGTGGTGAAGGCGACCTCTGGCTCGAAGCCCTCGCGATCGCACAGCTCCACCAGATGGGCCCGGCAGCGGACGCAGCCGGCGACCCAGCGGCCGTCCCGGTGCTGCGCGATGGTGTCGCGGTCGTCCGTCGTGAGGAGGAACGTCGGGTCGTCCACCAGATGGGTCAACCGGATGCCGGGGGGATCGGGCTCGGTCTCGTCGTAGCGGAACACGACGGCCACGTCGACCTCGCCGGCGCGCAGCATGGCCATGGCCTCGGGCGGGTGCGTGTCGACCAGGTCGAGCCGCAACCCGGGGTGTCTGGCGGCCAGCTCGGCGGACGCCTCCGGCATGAGGGCGACGAGCGCGGAGCCGAAGACCGCGACCCGGACCCGGCCGGCGCTCAGCCCGACGTGGGCCTCGAGCTCGGCCGACGCGGACTCCACGCGGCCCAGGATCTCGGTGGCCCGCTCGGCCAGGACGAGCCCGGCCTCGGTCAGCTTGATGCCGCGGCCGGCGCGCTGGAACAGCTGCGCTCCGGTCTCGGCCTCGAGCCGGGCGAGGTGGTGGCTGACCGACGGCTGCGAGTAGTGGAGCTCGGCGGCGGCCGCGGTGACCGAGCCGTGCCGGGCGACGGCGGCCAGCACGCGGAGCCGGTTGAGGTCGAGCATTCATCAACTCTATCGATGTTTTTGCCATCAAACTGGCATTAGACGTGATGAATCAGCGGACGCATGCTGAAGTCATGAACTCCACGACATCCCCGACACAGCAGGCCCGGGTGGGCCTGCCCGAGCTCCTGGACGGCATCCGGGCCCAGACCAGTCGCGGCCTCGATCCGCGGCGTACGGCGTTGGCGGTGGCCGACGTCCTGAGGGAGCACACCCCCGGCGTCGAGCTGCTCACGCCCGAGGAGCGCCTCGGCGCCCCGGACGAGCTCGTGAGCCACGTGCTCCACACCGAGTCGGCGTTCTCGGTCAAGGCCGTGGTGTGGCAGCCCGGACAGCTCACCGCGATCCACGACCACCTGGCCTGGTGCGCGTTCGTGGTCCTGCAGGGGGTCGAGTACGAGACCCTCTACCGGGACCACGGCGACCACCTGACCGAGATCGGCCGGGCGGCGAACGGTGTCGGCGACGCCAGCGGATTCGCCCCGCCTGGCGACATCCACCGCGTGCACAACACCGGCGACGTCACGGCGATCTCCCTGCACGTCTATGGCGCCGACCTGGGCGCCGAGGGTGCGAGCGTGCGGCGGGAGTACGACCTGCCGGTGAGCTGACCAGCCCGTACGCCCTGACAACCTGCACAGGATCTTCACGAGTCGACCCCGATTTCCGACCAACGGCGCTCCTACGCTGAGGGCATGACCGCACCCCGTCGCATCCTCGTCGTCGAGGACGAGCCCATCATCAACGGAGCGGTCACCGACCGGCTGGTCGCCGAGGGCTACGACGTCGTCCGCGCCTGGGACGGGCCTGGCGCCGTCGAGGCGTTCAGCACGCACGAGCCGGACCTGGTGGTGCTCGACGTCATGTTGCCGGGCTTCGACGGGCACGAGGTCTGCCGGCGCATCCAGGCCGTGCGACCCGTGCCGGTCCTGATGCTGACCGCTCGCGACGACGAGGCCGACATCCTCGTCGGGCTGGCGGTCGGCGCGGACGACTACGTCACCAAGCCGTTCAGGATGCGCGAGCTCGTGGCGCGGGTCGCGGCCCTGCTGCGCCGGGTCGACCGGGCGGCCGAGCTGGCCGGCCAGGGCATCGCCGACCTCGGTGACCTGTGCATCGACCCGGGTGCCCGGCGGGTGTGGACGGCCGACGACGAGGTGCACCTGACGCCGACCGAGTTCGACCTGCTGCTGTGCCTCGCGGCGAGCCCCGGTGTCGTCCTCACCCGCGAGCACCTGCTCGCCGAGGTCTGGGGCTGGTCCGACGCCTCGGGCACGCGTACGGTCGACAGCCACGTCAAGGCGCTGCGCGCCAAGATCGGCGCCGAGCGCGTGCGCACGGTCCACGGCGTCGGCTACGCCCTCGAGCCCGGGGCCGACCGATGACCACCCGTCCGCTCGACCAGGTCCAGTCGGTCAAGGTCAAGCTCGGCTTGCTCGTCGCTGCGAGCGTCGCCGTGGCCTCGATCGTCGCGACGATCGGCTCGGCCGGTGGCGTGCCGATCTGGCTCAGCATCCCCGTCACGATCGCCCTCGCACTCGCCGTCACCCAGCTGCTTGCCGTCGGGATGACGTCGCCGCTGCGCGAGATGACCGCCGCGGCCAAGCGCATGGCGACGGGGGACCACGCCGTGCGCGTGTCGGCGACGTCCCGCGACGAGGTCGGCGAGCTGGCTCGTGCCTTCAACCGCATGGCCGATGAGCTGGCCGGCGTCGACCGGCAGCGCCGCGAGCTGGTGGCCAACGTCAGCCACGAGCTCCGCACGCCGCTGGCTGCGCTGTGCGCCCTGCTGGAGAACCTCGCCGACGGTGTCGCCGAGCCCGATCCGGAGACCCTGCGCGCCGCGCTCGACCAGGGCGAACGGATGACCGCCCTGGTCACCGACCTACTCGACCTGTCACGCGTCGACGCCGGCAAGGCGCCGCTGGAGCTGCAGGACGTCGAGGTGGCACCGCTGCTGGTGGCCGCCGTCACGGAGCTGCGGGTCAGCGACCGTGACGTGACCTTCGCCGTGCAGGTCAACCCGCCCGAGCTCGTGGTGCAGGGTGACCCCGCCCGCCTCCGGCAGCTCGTCGCCAACCTCCTGGACAACGCCTCGCGGCACAGCCCACCCGGCAGCACCGTGACGGTTCGCGCCGATGTCTTCGGCGACCACTGGCACCTGGTGGTCGCCGACCAGGGCCCGGGCGTCGCGCCGGTGCACCGCGAACGCGCCTTCGAACGCTTCGGGACGCTCTCGGAGGTCGACGGAGGCGGCGGCACCGGCCTCGGCCTGGCGATCGCCCGCTGGGTCACCGACCTGCACGGCGGAACGATCGGCTTCGCGAACCCCGAGCCCGGGGAGTCGGGCGCACGCGTCCTGGCCGACCTCCCGCTCAACCCCACCCTCATGCGTACGAAGGAGAGCCCGATGACCGAGTCGACCGCTGCACCGATGGGCCCGCCGGCCTATCCCCATTACCCGCAACCGGCCCTGCCGTCGCTGACGGACAGCACGTTCGGCGACTTCTGGCCCGATGACGGCGTGCCGGGCAACGTGCGCGTTCTGCTCGGCGCGCTCGGCGTCGGCGTGCTCGCGGGAGCGATCATCCCGTTCCGTGACCACGGCCTCGGCGTGTTCCTCGTGCTCCTCGCCGCTGGTGCGCTGCTGCTCGGCACGAGCCGCAACCGGCGGGATCCGTTCACCCTGGCGTGCGCCGGGCTCTGTGGGCTGCTGTCGGTGGTCGTGCTGCTGCGGGACGCGGAGTGGATCGTCATGCTGTGCCTGCTCGCCGGCGCCGGCCTGTGCATCATCGGGCTGGTGCGGGGTCGCACCTTCCTGTCGTTCGTGCTCGCCGGGATCGCCTGGCCGCTCGCCGGACTGCGGGGCATGCCGTGGCTCGGCCGCACGCTTCGGCGCATCACGGGCATGGGCGGCGGCGCGGCTCTCGTGCGTACGGCCGTCCTCTCGGTCGTCGGCGTCACGGTGTTCGCCCTGCTGTTCGCCTCGGCGGACCCGCTGTTCGCCGAGTGGGTCGGCGCCGTCGTGCCCAACGTCGGTTCGGCCGAGTTCGCGCTGCGCGCCTTCGTCGCGTTCTTCGTCGGCGGGGTCGTGCTCGCCGGTGCGTACCTCGGCCTGAACCCCCCCGAGGTCAATCGTGCCGAGCGGGCGCCGCGTCCGGTCGCGCACCGGTTCGAGTGGCTCGCGCCGGTGCTGGTGGTCGACGCGGTGTTCGCGGTGTTCCTGATCGCGCAGGCTGCGGTCATCTTCGGCGGCCACGACTACCTCAGGCGTACGACCGGGCTGACCTATGCCGAGTACGTGCACCAAGGATTCGGCCAGCTCACCGTCGCGACCGCCCTCACGCTGCTGGTCGTCTGGGCAGCGTCGCGCAAGGCGCCGCGCGAGACACCGGCCGACAGGGCGTGGATCCGCGGGTCGCTCGGCTTGCTGTGCGGCCTGACGCTGGTCGTCGTGGCGTCGGCGCTCCACCGGATGCACGTCTATCAGGACGCGTACGGGTTCACCGGCCTGCGGCTGCTCGTCGACGTGTTCGAGGGTTGGCTCGGCATCCTGGTGGTGGCGACCCTCGCCGGTGGCGTGGCGCTGCGGGCGGTGTGGCTGCCGCGCTTCGCCCTGTTCAGCGGGGTGGTGCTGCTGGTCGGCCTGGCCGCGATCAACCCCGATGCGTGGGTCGCGCGGCACAACATCGATCGCTACGAGACCAGCGGCAAGGTCGACTGGACGTACCTCCGATCGCTGTCCGACGACGCGCTCCCCGTCCTGGCGACGCTGCCCCCGGACCTCGTCGAGTGCGCGGTCTCGCTGGACGGTCGTACGCACGACGACTGGCTCGAGTGGAACCTCGGCCGCTCGCGGGCCCGCTCCGCGATCGCCGACCATGCCGGGGAGTGGCAGCAGGATCCGGCCTGCCCCGGCCAGACCAACAACTGAGACGGGGTGTGTGACAGCCGATAACCCTGAAAGGGCATGACGTATCGCCGATTGGCTGCTTTCATGGAGGTGGGAAGGAGCGCGGGCGGCACCCTGGCCAGCGACTGCCGGTCAAGGAAGCCCGTGATCTTTTCGGGGCGACCGAGCAGGGGACGGTATGACCCGGACACGCGATCCCGCCCACGCGTTGCTCCTCGGGGGACTGCGTTTCGAGAGCCGCGACACCGAACGGGCCTACCGGCGTTGGCGGATCGACACCGTGACGCCGTTCGTCCGGATCGGCTACATCGGTTCGGCGCCGAGCTGGATCCTGCTGCTGATCGCCATGATCTTCCTGGATCCCCATGCCGCCCACCGCGCCGCGGGTTGGGTCGTCGGCTGGATCCTCCTGCTCCTCGTGCTCACCTGGCTGACCGTGCCGCCCAGGCTGCGCCGTACGGTGATGCCGCTGGCCGCCGCTGCGAACTGCCTGGCCGGCTTCCTGGTCGTGTGGCTGACCTCGGAGGTCGCGCTCGCCGGCGAGGTGACCCAGACGCGGGCCGGGGTCATGATCGCGGGCCTGCTCGTCGTCATGTTCTTCGGCTACGGCATCTTCCGCATCCCGCCCGGGGTGGCCATGGCTGCCGTGACGCCGTATGCGGCGTTCGGCTCGTACCAACTGCTCCAGAACTACAACGACGGGGAGCTCAACGGCGTCGAGTCCGCGTCGCTGGCTGCTGCGGAGTGGATCGCCTATTTGGGATGCCTCATGGTCTGCGTCGTCATCGAGATCGTCGAGCGTCGGGCGTTCTGCAAGGACCAGATCATCGACGCACAGCAGCGGGAGCTGCGCCACAGCAGGGAGACCATCCGCCGCTACGTCCCGCGCCCCGTGTTCGAGCACATCGTCAGCGGGGACACCGTCGGCATCGACGTGCCCACCCGGCGACGGGTCACGGTGCTGTTCGCCGACCTGGTGGGGTTCACCGATCTCGCGGACCGGGTCGAGGCCGAGATCCTGACGCAGGTGGTCAACGACTACATGACCACCATGAGCCAGCTCGTCGACGAGCACGGCGGTCTGGTGAACGAGTTCGCGGGCGACGGCCTGATGGCCCTGTTCGGGGCGCCCGACGAGATGGACGTCGAGGAACAGGCGTCGAGCGCGGTGCTGGCGGCCCAGGCGATGCAGGACGGTCTCCCGGCCCTCAACGGGCAGTGGCGACGGCTCGGTGTCAGCGGGCCGATGCGGATGCGGATCGGCATCGACACCGGTGTCCTGAGCGTCGGCAGCTTCGGCTCCGAGGGGCGGATGACGTACACCGCGATCGGGCTGCACACCAACATCGCGGCCCGCCTCCAGGCGCAGTGCGAGCCGGGACGGATCCTGCTGAGCGACTACTGCTGGCACCTCGTCAAGGACCGCATCTCGTGCGAGCCGGTCGGCGAGGTCCAGTGCAAGGGCGTGCACTACCCGGTGCCGGTCTACTCCCCGTCAGGTGCGGGAGGCTGAGCCCAACAGGCGGGTGAGACGCCGAGGTTTCAGGCCAGGCAGCGGTGAGTCAGGTCGAACCGCAACCTCGCGGGTACGACCTGAGTCACCGCTCCCGCAGCAACATCAGGCGTACGAGACACCGGTGGCGTGCAGCGGGCAGTAGCCGAAGGGGTTCTTGACCAGGTACTGCTGGTGGTAGTCCTCGGCGTAGTAGTACGTCTCCAGAGGCAGGATCGACGTGGTGATCTCGCCGTAGCCGGCCTCCGTCATCCGTACCTGGTAGGCCTCGCGGGACGCCTCGGCCTGGGCCTGCTGCTCGGGGGTCGTGGTCAGGATCACCGAGCGGTACTGCGTGCCGCGGTCGTTGCCCTGGCGCATGCCCTGCGTCGGGTCGTGGTTCTCCCAGAACACCTTGAGCAGGTCCTCGTACGTCACCTTGGCCGGGTCGAAGATCACCCGTACGACCTCGGCGTGCCCCGTGCGACCCGTGCACACCTCTTCGTACGTGGGGTTCGGTGTGACGCCGCCGGCGTACCCGACGGACGTCGACCAGACGCCGGGAACCTCCCAGAACGTCTTCTCCTCGCCCCAGAAGCAACCGAGGCCGAACACCGCGACACCGAATCCTTCGGGTGCCTGGGTCTCGACGGGATTGCCGAGCGTGAGGTGCGTGCCGCCGACCTGGTAGGGACGGCCTTCACGGCCGGGGAGGGCGCTCTCGGCGCCGGGGAGCTCTGACTTGCTGCGGTTGAAGATCATGCGTTCCACCTCTCGTGTCGAGTCTACGGATTCACGCCCGCTCGAGGATTCGAGCGATCGTGACGAAGCCGTGACGCCGTGCATGCTCCAGGGGAGTCACGCCGGCGCGATCGGCGATCGACACGTCCGCACCGTGGTCGACCAATGACTCAACAATGCGCTGCCACGGTCTTGTTCCCTTGCCGAGGATCACGGCCTCGAGCAGGGCCGTCCAGCCCAGGTCGTTGACGTGGTCGACGGCGATGTCGGTGTGGTCCAGCACGTACGCCACGTAGTCCGCGTGGCCGCGTTCGCTCGCCGGTATGTGCGACAGCCCGCCGAACCGGTTGCGGATCGTGAGGTCCGGGTCCGCCGCCAGGACGACCTCGGCCATCGCGACGCTGCCGGTGACGCCGGTGACGAGCCACGGGGTGTCGTGACGATCGTCCAAGGCATCCGGATCGGCACCGGCGGCGATCAGCGCGCGAGCGGCCGCGACGCGATCGTGCGTCACAGCCAGCAGGAGCGGGGTGCGGTCCCGCGCATCGCGGACCTCGGTGTCCGCGCCTGCCTCGAGCAGCTGGCCGACCTCGGTGGCCCGGCCCTTCGTCACGGCCGACAGCAGGCGTCGGCCCTGCTCGGCTTTGGAGAGCGCAGCGTACGGATTGGGGGTGGGTGTCGGCGTCGAGATCGAGTGGGACGTGGCCGGGTGCGCGGGCTCCGGCGAGGGACGCGACGACGAGCACGCGGTCACCGCCAGCGCGACCACCACGGGCGCCGCGGCCAGGACCTTGTTCACGCCGGTTCAACTCCTCGGAGCGCCGCGAGGTTCCGCACGGCATGGCCTAGGCTCCTCCGCATGAGGTGTGGGTCGTGAGGGAGCGCTACCAGGTGCCGATCGGCATGGAGATCGCCACCCAGTGGGCCTGGCGCATCCTGGTGATCGCGTCGGCCGTGCTGCTGGGCGTGTTCTTCCTGCGCTACTTCTCCGAGATCACGGTGCCGATCGCCGTGGCGGTGCTCGTCACGGCGCTGACGGTCAGCGGTGTCGACTGGCTCGAGGCGCATCGCGTGCCACGCCTCGCCGCCACGTTCATCGTCGTCATCGCGCTGCTCGTCGCGTTCTTCGGCATGCTGACGCTCGTCGGCCAGCAGCTCGCGACCCAGGCGACCGACCTGCGCTCGAGCGTCGTCGACGGCATCTCCAAGATCCAGGACTGGGCCAAGACCGGCCCGCTCAAGCTCAGCGACGACCAGATCCAGACCTGGATCGACAACGCCAAGGAGTCGATCCAGTCGAGCGACACCTCGGTGATCACCCGCGTCAGCGAGGTGGGCACGACGCTGACCCACCTGTTCGCCGGGTTCTTCATCGCACTGTTCTCGACGTTCTTCTTCCTCTACGAGGGCAACCGCATCTGGAGCTGGGTCGTCGCGCTGTTCCCCCGCGCGGCGCGTGAACGGGTCAACTCGTCGGGTCACACCGCGTGGGCGTCGCTGACGGCGTTCGTACGCGCGACCGTCATCGTCGCGCTGACCGACGCGCTGGGCATCGCGTTCGGTGCGTGGGTGCTCGGGGTGCCGCTGACGTTCGCGATCGGCGTGCTGGTGTTCCTCGGTGCGTTCATCCCGATCATCGGTGCGCTGCTGTCGGGCATGGTCGCGGTCCTCGTGGCCCTCGTCGCGCAGGGGCCGTGGACGGCCCTGTTCATGCTCATCGTCGTGATCATCATCCAGCAGATCGAGTCGCACGTGCTCCAGCCGTTCCTCATGGGCCGGCTCGTGGCGGTGCACCCGCTCGCGATCATCTTCGCCATCGCGGCCGGCGTCGTCGTCGCAGGGATCGTCGGCGCGCTCATCGCGGTGCCGCTGGCGGCGTGCCTCAACGGCGTCGTGCGGCACCTCGCCACGGTCGCCGAGCAGTTCGACGACGAGCCACCCGACGACGGCGGCGAAGCCCTGCCCGGACTCGCATGACCGACATCCACGCGGTGTGCCTGGCGCTGCCCGGAGCATCGATGACGTTCCCGTTCGGCGAGGAGACGGCGGTGTTCAAGGTCGGCGGCAAGGTCTTCGCGATCACCGCTGCCGAGTCACCGACCCACGTCACCCTCAAGGCCGAGCCCGAGGAGGTGACCGGACTCGTCGACACGTACGACGCGGTGACCCGCGGCTATCACATGAACAAGAAGCACTGGATCACCGTGCAGGTCGGCGGCGCGCTGCCGCCCGGCCTCGTCGAGGAGCTGGTCGAGGACTCGTACGACCTGGT
Source organism: Aeromicrobium sp. Root236 (assembly GCF_001428805.1). Lineage (NCBI taxonomy): Bacteria > Bacillati > Actinomycetota > Actinomycetes > Propionibacteriales > Nocardioidaceae > Aeromicrobium > Aeromicrobium sp. Root236. The sequence continues at coordinate 3,445,380 of NZ_LMIS01000001.1, forward strand.
GGTCGACAACCTCCCCGCCCGCGACCGGCCCTAGAGCTCGGTCGCCTCCGCCGGCACCGGGGTGTCGCGCGTCCGCAGCGGGATCTCCTTGATCAGCAAGGCGAACACGAAGGCGATCGTCACGATCGGCAGCGCCGCGAGGAACACGTCGTGCAGCGAGTCGGCGAACGCCTCGATGACCTTGGACTGCAACGGCTGGGGCAGGGCGTGGATCGCCGAGGCGTCGTTCGTGTTGATCTTGGGCGCATCGCCGCCGGTGCCGACGGTCGCCGCGAGGTGATGCGTCAGCCGGGTGTTGAGCACCGCGCCGAAGATCGCCGCGCCGAACGCGCCACCGAGCGTACGGAAGAACGTGATCGTCGACGTCGCGATGCCCATGTGGCGGGGGTCGACCGAGTTCTGCACGATCACCGTGAGGAGCTGCATCGTCAGGCCGAGCCCGGCACCCAGGATGAACATGCCGAGGCCGATGCGCCAGTAGGGGCTGTCGGCGTCGGCGGTCGACAGCACCAGGAGGGCGACGAACACCACGACGGTGCTGGCGATCGGCAGCGGCCGGTAGCGGCCGGTGCGGGTCACCCAGTTGCCCGACGGGATCGACGTGCAGAACAGGCCGGTGACCATCGGCAGCATGCCCAGGCCCGACCTGGTCGGCGACATGCCCATGACGATCTGCAGGTAGAGCGGGACGAAGATGATCGCGCCGAACATCGACATGCCCATGACGACCGACATCGCGTTGGTCGTGCGGAAGATCGAGCCGCGGAACAGCTCCATCGGGATGATCGGCTCGGCGGCCCGCAGCTCGACCAGGATGAACAGCGCGGTCAGCACGATCGCACCGGCGAGCAGGCCGAGTCCGAGGCGCGAGCCCCAGCCGTGGTCCGGTCCGGCCCACGAGACGTACAGCAGCATCGAGGAGACGCCGCTGACCAGCACCGAGGCGCCGAGCCAGTCGATGACGTGCTCGCGGCGGGTGTGCGGCAGCTTCAGCGCGTACGAGGTGACGACGAGCGCGACGATGCCGATCGGCACGTTGAGCCAGAAGATCCAGCGCCAGCCGGGTCCGTCGGCGAGCCAGCCGCCGAGCAGCGGGCCGGCGACGCTCGAGGTGCCGAAGACGGCGCCCATGTAGCCCATGTAGCGGCCACGCTCGCGGGGCGGGATGACGTCGCCGATCGTCGCGAACGCGAGGGCCATCAGCCCGCCACCGCCGACGCCCTGCAGCGCACGGAAGCCGATGAGCTCCTCGATGTTGCGCGAGAAGCCGCACAGCAGGGAGCCGACCACGAACGTGACGATCGCGATCTGGAAGATCAGCCGGCGGCCGTAGAGGTCGGAGATCTTGCCCCACAGGGGAGTCGAGGAGGTCGACGCGAGGAGGTACGCCGTGACGACCCAGCTGAGCTTGTCGAGCCCGTTGAGGTCCGACGTGATGCGGGGGAGTGCGGTGCCCACGATGCTCTGGTCGAGCGCGGCGAGGAACATGCCGGTCATGAGGCCGCCGAGGATCACCAGGATCTGGCGGTGCGAGAGGTAGGTGGGTGTGACGGTTGCAGGTGTTGCGTCGGTCATGAAGTGGCTCCGAGTGAGGCAGTGAGGCGGGTCAGGTCGTGGCGCAGGCGTTCGCGGTCGGCGTCGTCCCAGTCCGCGAGGGCCGCAGTGAGGAAGGCGCGTCGTTGGTCGAAGGTCTTCTTGAGGGTGGCGGCCCCGGTGCTCGACAGGGCGATGATGCGGGCCCGCCCGTCGACCGGATCGGGCTCGCGCTCGATGAATCCGCGGTCACCGAGCTGCTGGACGTGGCGACTGACGGTCGAGGCGTCGAGCTGCATGACCTCGGCGATGTCGCCGAGCCGCATCGCGCCGCGGCACTTCAGCGTGTAGAGCAGCGCGGCCTGCGACGGGTCCACGCCGTCGCCGTCGATGCGCGAGCGGAACCGCCGGCCGACCGCCATCATCAGCTGCATGAGGGCGTCCTCAGCCGTCGCGCCGACCTCCGGGGTCTGTGTTTGCATGCTGCAACCATATATCAGGTTGTGTGGTGCAACCAAATGGTGGTGCTACTGGACCGCCGCAGGTCCGAGCAGGTCCCAACGGTTGCCGGCGAGGTCCTGGAACACCGCGACCCGTCCGTACGCCTCGTCGCGGGGCTCGCCCACGAACCTCACGTCGTGGGCCACCATCCGCTCGTACGCCTCGTCGAAGTCGTCGACGCGGAGGAAGAACCCGACGCGGCCGGCGAGCTGGTCGCCGACCACAGCTGCCTGGCGCTCGCCATCGGCACGGGCGAGGAGTATCGCGGTCTGGGCGCCCGGAGGGCGTACGACGACCCATCGCTTCTCGCGGCCGTCGTTCGTCAGGGACGGCGTGTCCTCGACGAGCTCGAACTGCAGGACGCGGACGAAGAAGTCGATCGCAGGGTCGTAGTCGTCGACGACGATCGTGAAGAGCTCGATGTGCACGGCGCGAGCCTAGGCCAGGGGGTCAGGTGCGCTGCCGGTAGCGCCGGTGCAGCTCGTGGACCTCCTCGTCGAGACCGGGCACCGGGCCGTCGACGGCGACGCCGGGCGCGACGTCCTGGATCGGGATCGCCCTGACGGGTGAGGGGCCGACGCCGAGGTCGCCGAGCCAGGCGCTGGTCTGGGCGGACGAGCTGGCGAAGACGATCCGGCCGAGGCCCACCCAGCCGTGCGCCGCGGCGCACATGGGGCAGTGCTCGCCCGACGTGTAGACCGTCGCGGCTGCACGCTGCTCGGCGTCCAGGTGACCGGCGGCCCACCGCGCGAGTGCGAATTCGGGATGCCGGGTCTGGTCGCGCTCGGAGGTCTCGCGGTTGCGGTCCTCGGCGAGCACCGTGCCGTCACCGCCCACGAGGACCGAGCCGAAGGGCTCGTCGCCGGCCTCGATGGCCTCGGCGGCGAGCTCGATGCAGCGTCGCAGGTGTCGCAGGTCGTCGTCATTCACCATGGGGTCGAACGTACCGCCGCCCCGGCGCAGCCACTACGTTGGAGAGGTGGATCTGAATGATGTGAGGGCCGCCCGCGAGCTACTCCAAGGAGTCACCGAGGTGACCCCCATGGCGCACTCGCGCTGGCTCAGCTCGCGGACGTCGACGCAGGTGTTCCTCAAGGCCGAGAACCTCCAGCGCACCGGCTCGTTCAAGATCCGCGGAGCGTACGTCCGCATCTCGCGGCTCAGCGAGGACGAGCGCGCCCGCGGCGTCGTCGCTGCGAGTGCCGGCAACCACGCACAGGGCGTCGCGCTCGCGGCGTCGCTGCTCGGCATCAAGGCCACGATCTTCATGCCGATCGGCGCGGCGCTGCCCAAGGTCGCGGCGACCGAGGGCTACGGCGCCGACATCCACTTCCACGGCACGGGCGTGACCGAGGCGCTGGTCGCCGCTCGCGAGTTCGCCGAGCGTACGGGTGCCGTGCTGATCCACCCCTTCGACCACGAGGACATCATCGCCGGCCAGGGCACGCTCGGGCTCGAGATCCTCGAGCAGCTGCCCGACGTCAAGACGATCCTGGTCCCGCTCGGTGGCGGGGGACTCGCGGCCGGGATCGCGCTGCTGCGCACCGAGCGGCCCGACCTGCGGATCGTCGGCGTGCAGGCCAAGGACGCCGCCGCCTATCCGCCGTCGCTCGCGGCCGGCAAGCCGGTCACGTCGCCGATGGGCATCACGATGGCCGACGGCATCTCGGTCGCGATGCCGGGAGACATCCCGTACGGGATCCTCGAGTCGCTGTGCCACGAGGTGCTGACGGTCAGCGAGGAGTCGATGAGCAGTGCGCTCATCTCGTTGCTGGAGCGCGCCAAGCTGTTGGTCGAGCCCGCCGGCGCCGCTGCCGTGGCGGCGATCCTCGAGCAGCCGGACGCGTTCGAGGGGCCGGTCGTCGCGGTGCTGTCGGGCGGCAACATCGACGCCCTCGTGCTGCTCGACGTCATCCGTCACGGCCTGGCGGCGGCGGGTCGGTTCCTGCTGTTCCGCGCCCGCATCTCCGACCGGCCCGGCGAGCTGATGCGCCTGCTCACCGATCTCGCCGAGATGCAGGTCAACGTGCTCAACGTCAACCATGACCGGGCCTCCGAGACGTTGGGCGTCGGCCAGGTCGACGTCGACGTCCAGGTCGCGACGCGCGGGCCCCAGCACCGCGCCGAGATCCACGACCGCCTGGTCGAGCTCGGCTACGAGCTCGTCTGAACCCACGACCGCTTGACACTCGAAAGGCGACCTCTGTGCGTACCTTCGACCTGCCGGCCACCCCGATCGCTGCCGCGATCCTCACGACGTCGCGCGACAGCCAGGACGTGTCGCTGTTCAACCACAGCATGCGCAGCTATTGGCATGCCCGCTCGTACGCCGAGTCCGCGGGGCTCCTGGATCAGGCGCCGGAGATCCTCATCTTCGCGGCGACGCTGCTGCACGAGCTGGGCGCCAGTGCACTGGCCCCGGGTCGGGAGCGGTTCGAGATCGAGGGTGCCGACATCGCCGCCGAGACCTTGCTCGGCCTGGGGGTGAGCGAGGGTGACACCGAGCAGGTGTGGGACGCGATCGCCCTGCACACCTCTGGCGGCCTGGCGGAGCGTCGCGGTGCCTTGCCGAGGGTCGTCCGGGCCGGGATCGTCGCCGACTTCGGCCGGGCCGAAGAACCGCAGCGGGAGCTCCAGGACGCCGTCCACGCGGAATGGCCCCGGCTGAACCTCGAGACGGTCCTGGTCGACCACATCATCGAACGGGTCAACGATTCGGCCGCAGCGCCGCGTTTTGGGATGGCCGGCGTCGTCATCCACGAGCGCGAGGTGCATGGCATCACCGGCATGGAGATCGCCGCCCGCGACCTCGGCTGGTGAGGCGGTGACCTGAGTCGAACCGGCAGGTCTCTCGTTCAACCTGAGTCACCGGCGCCGCGGCGTGGTTCGACCTGAGTCACCGGTCCTGCAGGGGCGGTGACCTGAGTCGAACCGGCAGCGCCCAGGTTCGACCACAGCCACCGGTTCTGGTCCGCGATTCGACCTAGGTCACCGGCACCGTCGCGACGTTCGACCTGAGTCACCGCTCCAGCGGCCACGGGGTCAGAACGGCTTGGCGTCGACGACCTCGACGGTGATGTTCTTGCCGTTGGGCGCTTCGTAGGTCGCCTCGTCGCCCTTGTGCTTGCCGAGGATCGCGGCACCGAGCGGCGAGGTCGGCGAGTAGACGTCGATGTCGACGCTCGAGTCCATGCTGAGCAGCTCGCGCGAGCCGAGCAGGAACTGCTCGGTGTCGGTGTCGCCCTTGAAGCGGATCGTGACGATCATGCCGGCCTCGACCAGGCCGTCGTCGGCAGGCTTGTCGCCGACCTCGGCACGCCGCAGCATGTCCTCGAGCTGGCGGATGCGGGCCTCGGTCTTGCCCTGCTCCTCGCGTGCGGCGTGGTAGCCGCCGTTCTCCTTGAGGTCACCCTCGTCGCGGGCAGCGGCGATCTTGGCCGTGATGTCGGCGCGTACGTCGCCCTTCAGGTGCTCCAGCTCCTGCTGCAGACGCGCGTAAGCCTCCTGGGTCACCCAGATGGTGTCGGTCTCTGTGGGCTGAGTCATGTGAGCGCTCCTCTACGTGCTGCACCCCAGGCGTACGCCCGGGGTGAACCTCCAACGTTAGCACTCAACCGCGAGGTTCACATGTCTTCAGGACGCCGGTGACGGCCTTTCGCTCGGTCTGCACATCGATCGTGATGCGAGTCTTTTCGGCCTTGCCGGCGGCGACGTCGACGGTCTTCTCGCCGACGATCGAGTGGTCGGCCGCCTGGGCGTAGACGGTGCAGCGCACGGCGAGGGGATCGGGGCGGATCACGTCGACCTTGAGGGTCACCAGGTGGTCGCTCTTGACGTCGTATCCCCAGAGGCGGCCCTTGACCGGCTCGTCCTGGAAGCCCACCCACGCCGCGAACGAGACGCCGATCGCGATGCCGATCGCCGCGATGGCGGGCCAGAACCACCGGGGTCGGGTCCGGGTGCCATAGCGGGAGCTGAGGTCGGTCACGCCTGCCATTGTCTCAGGAGCCGAACATCTGCTTCCGTACGGCCTTGTCGAACGTGCGGAACGGCAGCACGTTCGACGCGGTGGCGATCATCTTGGCCTCGGTGCCGACGAGGTACTCCGCCTTGGCCCGCCGCGCGAACACCGCGTGGTGCGCCGCCTCGGCGACCTTCGACGCGGGGATGCCACTGTGCCGGGCGTCCGCCGAGATCGACCGCATCGCCGTGATCGCCTCGCCGTAGAGCTCGAGCGCCTTGGCCGGCAGCTTGCCCTCGATCTCGTCGATGTCGGCGCCGGCCTTGTCCCAGATCGGGGTCGACACCGTCGCGGGGGCGAGCACCGAGACGCCGATGCCCCACGGCTTGAGCTCACGGCGCAGGGACTCGGCCATGCCGTTGAGGGCGTGCTTCGACGCGGCGTAGGGCCCGATGAACGGCGCGGCGACGCGTCCGCCGATCGAGCTGGTGAACACGATGCGACCCTTGCCGTGCTCGCGCAGCAGCGGCAGGAAGGCCTGGGTCACGGCGAGCTGGCCGACGACGTTGACCTCGAGCTGGCGGCGCAGGTCGTCGAGGTCGAGGAACTCCAGTGGGCCACCGACCGCGATGCCGGCGTTGTTGACGATGCCGCGCAGGCGGGTGTCTGGCCCCAGCGCTCCGCGGACGAGGTCGGCGGCGTCGAGGGCTTCCTGGGCCGACGTGACGTCGAGCCGTACGGGCGTGACGAGCGCGTGCTCGTCGACCGTGGTCAGGTCGCGCACCGCGGCGAACACACGGATGCCGTTGGCGGCGAAGTTGTCGACCATGGCCTTGCCGATCCCGGTCGAGGCGCCGGTCACGATCACGGCATCGGGAGTTGTCATTCCGTGAGTATGGCGGATGGAACAACCCGGGCTGCACACGATGTTGGAGACAGTGCGAGGATTTTGCTCGAGCCTTCGAAGGAGAACCGTGGTCGACCAGCTGCGCCTCATGCACGTACACGCCCATCCAGACGACGAGTCGAGCAAGGGAGCGGCGTCGACGGCGAAGTACGTCGCCGAGGGCGTCGACGTCCACGTCGCCACGTGCACGGGCGGTGAGCGCGGCTCGATCCTCAACCCCGGTTTCGAGCACCCCGGCATCGTCGACAACCCGGAGCTGATCACGGAGATCCGCCGCGAGGAGATGGAGCGCGCCCGCGAGATCCTCGGCGTCAAGCAGGACTGGCTCGGCTTCGTCGACTCCGGCTGGCCCGAGGGCGACCCGAAGCCGCCGCTGCCCGAGGGCTGCTTCGCTCTCGTGCCGATCGAGGAGGCCGCAGAGCCGCTCGTACGCCTGATCCGTTCGTTCAGGCCGCACGTCCTCACGACGTACGACGAGAACGGCGGCTACCCGCACCCCGACCACATCAAGTGCCACGAGATCAGCGTCTACGCGTACGAGGCGGCCGCCGACCCTGACCGCTATCCCGACGCCGGCGAGCCGTGGCAGGTGTCCAAGCTCTACTACCACCTGGGCTGGAGCTGGAAGCGCATGGAGGCGATCGCCAACGCGATGGTGGCCCATGGGCTCGAGAACCCCTACGAGGACCGCTTCAAGGACTGGGAGCGCAAGCCCGAGGACGAGGCACGCCTGACGACCCGCGTCGAGTGCGCCGACTACTTCGGCGTCCGCGACCAGGCGCTGCTGGCCCATGCCACGCAGATCGACCCCAACGGCTTCTGGTTCGCGATCCCGCACGAGATCCAGGCCGAGGCGTGGCCGACCGAGGACTACCAGCTCGTCGACTCCAAGGTCGAGACGAGCGTCCCCGAGGACGACCTGTTCGCCGGGCTGCGCGAGACGGACGCTTCGCTGCCCTAGGCGCATGAACCTCACGGTCGTCATCGCCCTGCTCGCCAACGCGCTCGTCGCGTTGGCGAAGTCGGCCGCGGCGATGTTCACCGGCTCGGCGTCGATGGTCGCCGAGGCGGCGCACTCGTGGGCCGATGCCGGCAACGAGGTGTTCCTGCTTGTCGCCGACCGGCGGTCGCAGCGCCGCCCGGACCACTCGCACCCGCTGGGCTACGGCCGTGAGGCGTACGTCTGGTCGATGTTCGCGGCGCTCGGCCTGTTCGTCGCCGGCGCCGCGGTGTCGATCACCCACGGTGTCCAGGAGCTCATCGACCCGGGCGAGGCGTCGGACTTCGTCGTCGCGTACGTCGTGCTGGGCATCGCGTTCGTGCTCGAAGGGGTGTCGTTCGCGCAGGCGTTCCGGCAGGTCGGCCGCGAGGCGTCGACGATCGACCGCGAGCTGCTCCAGCACGCCCTGCAGACCTCCGACCCGACGCTGCGGGCGGTGTTCGCCGAGGACGCGGCCGCGCTGATCGGGATCCTCATCGCCGGGGCCGGCATCGCGCTGCACCAGGTCACCGGCTCGCCGACACCCGACGCGATCGGCTCGATCCTGGTCGGCGTCCTGCTCGCGGTCGTCGCGATCGTGCTGATCGACCGCAACCGCCGCTTCCTCGTCGGCATGGAGGCGTCGCCGATGCTCCTCGACGCCGCTCGGGCCCGGCTCGCGGCGATGGCCGGGGTGTCGAGCGTCGGCTACCTCCACATGGAGTTCGTCGGCCCGCGCCGGGTCTATCTCGTCGCGAGCGTCGACCTGGTCGGCGACGACGTCGAGTCCAGCGTCGCCGACCACCTCCGCATGCTGGAGAGCGAGCTCGAGACCGACGAGTCGGTGGTCGAGGCGGTGCTGACGGTGTCGCGTCCCGGACAGCCGCCCAACCCCGACCTCGACTCGATCTAGCTCGTCAGCGTGAACTCGTAGCCGCCCTCGGGCGGCGGCCCGGCCATCGAGACGTCGGCCGAGCCGGTGAGGTCGGCCAGCTCGTCGGTGCCGAGACCCGGCAGCACCTCGACGTGGTCGCTGACGGCACCGTCCTCGTACGAGCCGGTGTGCCGGAACACGCACGACCCCGTCCGGCCGCCGATCGTCCCGGTGAAGCGCTCGTAGCCGACGATGTCGGCGTGACCGGCCTTGCTGTCGCGGTACGCGAAGAGGTACGTCGTCGCACCGGTGCCCTCGACGTCGCCGGTGTACCGGAAGGTGACCTTGGCGGTCGTGACGCCACGGCTGGGGTAGTAGGTGCCGTTCTTGGTCTCACCCTCGCCGTCGATGTCCTCGATGACCGACTCGTCCCAGCCGGTCGGCATGAATCGTCCTGTCGTCTCGGTGCTCATGCGATCACTGTCCTCCCGATCGTGGCCGTCGGCACGTTCACAGGTCGTAGCTCAGCGTGATCGGGTAGCCGTCGTCGCTGTGCCCCGCGAGCTCGATCGTCGCCTCGCCGGTCATGCGCTCGAGGCCGCCGGTGCCGAGTCCCTCGACGATCGTCAGCGTCGCGCGCACGGCCTCGGCGTCGTGGTCGCCGACGTGCTGGAACACGAGGGAGCCGTCGTGCCCGTCGATCGAGCCCTCGAAGCGCTCGAAACCGGTGACCGGCGCGAAGCCTTCGTTGTACGAGATGAGGTACGCGACGGTGCTGGTGCCCTCGATGTCGCCGGAGTACGTGTACGTCGTGTCGGCGCGCGAGAAGCCGCGCTTCGGATAGGTGACACCGTTGATCTCGGTGCCCTCGCCGTCGATGTCGACGACGACCTTCTCCTCCCATGACGTGACGGTGAACGTGCCTGATGTGGTGTGTGCTCTGCTCATGGCCCCGACGCTAGGAGGCGGCGCCCGGAACTGTCTTGGACAAACGCGACACTGGGTCCCATGACGTCAGAACCGGCAGGCAGGGGAGACTCCGCGATCGTGCGGCCGACCGCTGCCGCGCAGCACATCGACATCCGCCGGGTCGTGCCGGCGGAGCGCTGGCAGCCGTTCATCCAGTACCACTGGATCGTCCGGTGGGAGTGCCCCGAGCCGTTCGACCAGCAGGTCATCCCGCAGCCGTTCGTGCACGTGTCGGCCGAGCCGTTCGACGGTGCGCCCAGGCTGCTGGTCAACGGCATCACCCGCGAGCCGTTCGTCCGTACGCTCACCGGCACGGGCCATGTGCTGGGCGCGGCGTTCAAGCCGGCGAGCTTCCGTGCGGTGCTCGGCGCCGACCTGAGCACGGTGTCGGGACTGACCGTGCCGATCGGTGACCAGGTGAGTCACGACGACTCACCTGCTGCCGCCGAGATCCTGGGGTCGGACGTCACCGACGAGGGGATGGTCGCGGCGCTCGAGGCCTATCTCGACCGGCTCGACGTCACCGCCGATCCGTACGCCGACGAGCTCAACGCGCTCGTCGATCGTGCCGAGCACGACCGGTCGCTGATCCGCGCCGAGCAGCTCGCCGACCTCGCCGGTGTCAGCCTGCGCACGCTGCAGCGGCAGTTCACGGCCTACCTCGGGATCGGTCCCAAGTGGGTCGTGCAGCGCTTCCGGATGCTCGACGCCGCAGCCGCCGCGCATGCCGGCACGCGCACTGACTGGGCCGCGCTGGCGACCGAGCTCGGCTTCAGCGACCAGGCGCACCTGACCCGCGCGTTCACGGCCGTGGTGGGCACGCCACCCGCGACGTACGCGAAACAGGCCTGACCGTTGCCCGTTGGTTGAGCCGCCCGCGGCCGAGGCGTCGAAACCAGCGGCGACTACTCTGGAGGCATGAACGTGTACGCGATCGCCTCCTTCGTCACGGCCGAGCCGGCCTTCACCGACGACGACGTCAAGCCCGGATGGCTCGCGCTCGGCATCGTGGTGGCCCTCTGCGTCGCGACCTACTTCCTGGCGCGGTCGTTCCTCCGTCACTCCAAGAAGGCGCAGCAGCCCTGGGAGCACGAGGACCGCTAGCCGGTCACAGCCTCGGGTCGACCGGCTCGGACTCCATCGCGAGGATCGCGAACACGCACTCGTGCACCTGCCACACCGGAGCACCGGTGGTGAGTCGCCGCAACGCCTCGAGCCCCAGGGCGTACTCGCGCAGAGCCATCGACCGCTTGTGGCCGAGGTTGCGGTTGCGCAGGCGCGAGAGGTTCGCCGGCGTCGTGTAGTCGGGGCCGTAGATCAGTCGCAGGTACTCGCGGCCGCGCACCTTGACCCCGGGCTGCACGAGCCCCTTGGGACCGCGCACCAGGTTGGCGAGCGGCTTGACGACCATGCCTTCGCCGCCCTCGGCGGTCAGTGCCTGCCACCAGTCGACGCCGGCAGCGATCGACGTGGCGTCCGCCGTGTCGACGACCAGGCGGCGGGTCGGCGCGAACAGCGCCGGATCGGCATCGACGAGCCGGTCGGCGATGCCGAGGTGCCAGCCGTGATCGCGGGTCTCGTACGTGGTGCCCTCGCTCGCGAGCACCTGGAACGGCGCGATGCGCAGGCCCTCCGTGCCGTCGACGGGCCAGGAGTAGCGCCGGTAGACCGCGGCGAACGCCTCCGCGTCGTCGGCGCGCTGCCCCGTACGCGCGGCGAGCTCACCGACGTCGAGGCCACGCGATGCGGCGGCGGCCAGGGCGTCGAGGGCGGCCGGCAGGGCTGAGCGGGCGGCCGCGCCCACCGCGGCGTACTGGCTGCGGATCAGGTCGATCGCCTTGGCCGACCACGGCATGATCTCGGTGTCGAGCAGGACCCAGTCGGAGCCGAGCTCGTCCCACAGCCCGGCCGACGTCGCCGCCGCGGCGCAGGCCGCGAGCATGGCCGACTCGGTGCCGGCGTCGAAGAAGGAACGGCCGGTACGCGTGTGGATCACGCCGGTCGCGTCGCGGCGCACGAGCACGACCGCCCGCGAGCCCATGTGCTTCTCCTCGCAGACGACCTGGTCGATCCCCGTCCTGGCGAAGTGGGTGAACGCCTCGACCGGGTGCTCGAGGTGGTCCTCGAGCGCCGACGTGTCGCACGGGGCCATCGTCGGCGGGAGGTAGACCAGGCGCGACGGATCGACCGCGAACCGGCTCATGACCTCGAGCGCCCCGGCGGCGTTCTCCTCACGCAGCGACACCCGGCCCATGTGCGCGGTCTCGATGACCCGCGGTCCGAGCACGTCGTCGAGCCGGAGGATGTCGGGATCGCGCGGAGGCGGAGCCAGCGGGCGTACGGGCTCGTAGTAGACCTCGTGGGCGTCGACGGACACGACCTCGCGCTCGGGATAGCGCAGCGCGGTCAGCGCGCCGCCGAACACGCAGCCGGTGTCGAGGCACAGGGTGTTGTTGATCCACTCGGTCTCGGGAACCGGCGTGTGGCCGTAGAGCACCATCGCCTTGCCGCGGTAGTCCTCGGCCCACGGGTAGCGGACCGGCAGCCCGTACTCGTCGGTCTCGCCGCTGGTGTCGCCGTACAGGGCGAACGAGCGCACCCGGCCCGAGGCCCGGCCGTGATAGCTCTCCTTGAGCCCCGCGTGCGCGACGACGAGATTGCCCTCGTCGAGCACGTAGTGGGCGATGAGCCCGTCGACGAAGCGGCGCACGTCCTCGACGAACTCCTCGGGCTCCTGTGCGAGCTGCTCCATCGTGCGCTCGAGGCCGTGGCTGAGCGTGACGCTCCGCTTGCCGAGCGCGCGGTTGAGCTTGGCCTCGTGATTGCCGGAGACGCAGAGGGCGTGGCCGGCGCGGACCATGCCCATCGCGAGGCGCAGGACGCCGGGGGAGTCCGGGCCGCGATCGACGAGGTCGCCGACGAACACGACGCGGCGGCCGTCAGGGTGGCTGGCGTCGACGGGGCGGCCGGTGTCGTCGCGTACGAGGTCGTAGCCGAGCTCGGCGAGCAGCTCCTCGAGCTCGAGGCGGCAGCCGTGCACGTCGCCGATGACGTCGAACGGACCGGTCTGGTCCCGCAGGTCGTTCATGAGCTTCTGGCGCTCGAACGTCGCCGCCTCGACCTCCTCGACGGAGCTGAGCGTGTGGACCGTACGGAAGCCTTCTCGCTTGAGGCCCTTGAGCGACCGGCGGAGCTGGTCGTGCTGACGCTTGACGACGTGGGCGCCGAAGTCGCGGTCCTCGCGTGCGGCGTTGCGCTCGACGCTGACGCCGGTCGGCAGGTCCAGCACGACGGCGACGGGCAGGACGTCGTGGGCCTTGGCCAGCGCGACGAGACTCTTGCGGGCGCCGGGCTGCACGTTCGTCGCGTCGACGACGGTGAGCCGGCCGAGCTCGAGCCGCTTGCCGACGATGAACTCGAGCACCTCGAAGGCGTCCTTGGTGGCGGCCTGGTCGTTCTCGTCGTCCGCCACGAGCCCGCGGCAGAAGTCGCTCGACACGATCTCGGTCGGCTTGAAGTGCTTCGCGGCGAACGTCGACTTGCCCGAGCCGCTGACGCCGACCAGCACCACGAGCGACGTCTCGGGGATCCCCAGCGTCGTCATGAGGCCACCTCCGTGCGGGTGAAGAGGGCGAGCTGCGTCGCCGGCCCGACCTCGTCGTCGACGGGTCCGACCGGGCGGTGCTCGACGGTGTAGCCGTACGCCTCGCCGGCGGCAGCGGCCCACGACGCGAACTCGGAGCGGGTCCACTCGAAGCGGTGGTCGGGGTGCCGCATGGCGCCGGCGGCCAGCGCCTCGTAGCGGACGTTGTGCTCGGCGTTGGGCGTCGTGACCACGACGGTGCGGGGTCGCGTGAACCCGAACACGTTGGCGGTCACGGCGGGCACCCGCTCCGGATCGATGTGCTCGATGACCTCCATGAGGACTGCGGCGTCGAGGCCGGTCAGGCGGGCGTCCTGGTACTGCAGCGACGAGAGCCAGAGCGAGAGCCGATCGGCCTGGCGCTCGGTCATCGCGTCGACGTGCAGGCGACGGGCGGCCTGGCGCAGGGCGGCGTCGCTGACCTCGGTGCCGATGACCCGGTCGATGCCCTGGATGTCGAGCAGCTTCCCGATCAGCGCGCCGGGGCCGCAGCCGAGGTCGACCACGGAGGCGGGGCGTGCCTCGGTGAGGGCGCTGATGACGGCGTCGTGCCTGAGCGCGACGAGAGGGCGCGGCCGCTCCGTCTCCTCGACGTCGGCGACGACCTCACCGTCCAGCTCGGCCAGGCGCGTGCGTGCCTCGTCGGTCATGGATCGCTGGTGCGCGAGGTAGCGACGCGAGATCAGCTCGCGTTCGGGGTGCTCGGCGAGCCACCCCGCGCCGGCGCGCAGGAGCTTGTCGACCTCGTCGTCGGAGACCCAGTAGTGCTTGGCGTCGTCGAGCACGGGCAGCAGGACGTAGAGGTGGTTGAGCGCCGCCGCGAGCCGCATCGTCCCGGTCAGCCTCAGGCGTACGTACGAGGAGTCACCCCAGTCCGGCACCTCGGGATCGAGCGGGAGCGTCTCGGCGTCGACGGTCCAGCCCATCGGTGCGAACAACCGCGTGACGAGATCGCTGCCGCCCGGGACTGCGGGGATGGCGATCGTCAGCGGCAGGTCGGCATCGGCGAGCTCCTGCTTGCTCTCGCACCGCCCGCTGAGCGCGGTGCGGAACACCTTGCCCATCGCGACGGACAGCAGCGACGACGCGGCGTACGGGCGGTCGTTGACGTACTGGGCCAGCGAGAAGCCGTCGAAGTGCCGACCCTTGCCGCGTACGAGCGCGATGGGGTCGATCTCGAGCAGCAGCGCAGCCGTGCACCGCTCCGGGCCGGACTCGGGATAGAACACGTGCGCCTGACCGCCGTGCACGTCGAACTTCTGCAGCCGGTCGGGGTGCTTGTGCAGCAGGAAGCCCAGGTCGGAGGCGTCGTCGAGGACGTCCGATCGCGAGGCGGAGATGGTCAGGAGCACCGGGACAGTGTGTCAGGCGTGGGCGCGGCGTGGTCGGCTCACGACGGCGACGACCAGCCCGATGACGGCTGCCACCACGCAGGCAGTGGCGATCGAGCGCACGGTCGAGGTCGACATCGCGTCGTAGGTCGTCCCCGAGTCATCGCCCAGATCCGAGATCTGGGTGCCGAAGAAGAAGGCAAGCCAGGCACCGTTGGGCACGGCAGCCGTCGCTGCCGCGAACGCGATGGCACGCCACGTCCCTCGAGGATTCCTGACGGACAGGAGCACGAGTGCCGTGGCCGACAGCAGCGCCGAGATGACGCCCCATCGCAGATAGCTGACGTTGTCGTGCGCGGTGGGCAGGTCGTTCATGAAGTATGTCGAAAGGCCGGCCCAGAAGTAGATCGGAATGCCGACCCCGACGTGCACGCCGAGGGCGATGAGGGCTGCACTCGCCGCCGGACTCGAACGCGCCATGCCGACATGGAACCACGCACCTAGGCTGGCGGTATGCCGAATCGCCTCGCGCAGGCCACCAGTCCCTACCTCCAGCAGCACGCCGACAACCCGGTCGACTGGTGGGAGTGGAGCGACGAGGCGCTGGCCGTCGCCCAGGAGCTGGACCGGCCGATCCTGCTGAGCGTGGGCTACGCCGCGTGCCACTGGTGCCACGTCATGGCGCACGAGTCGTTCGAGGACGCGGCGACGGCGGCGTACATGAACGACCACTTCGTCAACATCAAGGTGGACCGCGAGGAGCGGCCCGACATCGACGCGGTCTACATGAAGGCGACCACCGCGATGACGGGCCAGGGCGGTTGGCCCATGACGTGCGTGCTGACGCCGACGGGTGAGCCGTTCTTCGCCGGTACGTACTTCCCGCCCGAGCCGCGGCAGGGTGCGCCGGCGTTCACGCAGGTGCTGCAGGCGCTCGCGGAGGCCTGGCGTGACCGGCGCGACGAGGTGCTGAAGGTCAGCGGCGACGTGCTCGAGCACCTCCGGCAGAACACCGACACGGTGGGTGGGCCCCTGGGGCCCGACGAGCTCGACGAGGCGGTCGCCGAGCTGGCCAAGCAGTACGACGTGGAGGCCGGCGGATTCGGCACGAGCCCCAAGTTCCCGCCGTCGATGGTGCTGGAGTTCCTGCTGCGCAACGCCGCACGTACCGGCTCGGAGCAGGCGCTTGCGATGGTCGCGGGATCGTGCGAGGCGATGGCGCGGGGCGGCATGTACGACCAGCTGTCGGGCGGGTTCGCGCGCTACAGCGTCGACCGGTTCTGGCGGGTGCCGCACTTCGAGAAGATGCTCTACGACAACGCGTTGCTCCTGCGGGTCTACCTGCACTGGTGGCGGCAGTCCGGCTCGCCGCTCGCCGAGCGGATCGCGCGCGAGACCGCCCGGTTCATGCTCGACGAGCTGCGTACGCCCGAGGGTGGGTTCGCGTCGGCGCTCGATGCCGACAGCGACGGCCACGAGGGCACCTTCTACGTGTGGAACCCCAACCAGCTCATGCGGCTGCTCGGCGCCGACGACGGGGCCTGGGCCGCCCAGCTGCTGGGGGTCACGGGGCCGGGCACGTTCGAGCGGGGCTTCTCGACCCTGCAGCTCCGGGTGGACCCTGACGACGCCGAGCGCTGGCATCGCGTACGCACGACGCTCCTCGCCGCCCGCGCTGAGCGCACCAGGCCGGCGCGCGACGACAAGGTCGTGGCGTCGTGGAACGGGCTGGCGATCACGGCGCTGGCCGAGGCGGCGGTGCTGCTCGACGAGCCCGACTTCGCCGACGCCGCCGTCGCGGCGGCGCAGCTGTTGGTCGACGTGCACCTGGCCGACGGCTTCGCGCGGACCTCACGCGACGGTGTCGCCGGCGGCAACTCGGCGGTGCTGGAGGACCACGGCGCGGTGGCCGAGGCGTTCATCGCGGTGCTCGGCATCACCGGCGAGGCGGTGTGGCTCGACCGTGCGCGGCTGCTGCTCGACCGGGTCGTGGAGCACTTCGTGGACCCCGAGGGCGGCTTCTTCGACACCGCCGACGACTCCGAGAACCTCGTCGTACGCCCGAAGGACGCCTCTGACAACGCGTACCCCTCCGGCACGTCGGCGGCCGTCGCCGCGCTGCTGTCGTTCGCTGCCATCACCGGCGAGCACGGCTATCGCGCGGCCGCGGAGTCCGGCATCGCGTCGGCGGCGAACATCGCGACGCAGGTCCCGCGCTTCGCCGGCTGGACGCTGGCGGCCGCTGAGGCCGTCGTCGCCGGGCCCCTGGAGGTCGCCGTCGTCGGTCCGCGCGAGGACCGTGCCGCGCTCCACCATGCAGCGGTGCGGCTGGCCTCGCCGGGTGCCGTGGTGATCGCCGGCGACGTCGGTCTCGCGATCCCGCTGTTCCAGCAGCGCGACCTCGTCGGCGGTCGCCCCGCGGCGTACGTCTGTGAGGGCTTCGTCTGTCGTCAGCCCGTGACGGACCCCGACGAGCTGCTGAGCTCGGTCAGTGGGCCAGCGCGAGCTTGAGCCCGACGATCGCGAAGGCAACCGCCGCGAGGGCGAGCGACGCGATCCACGTGATTGCCGTGACGGGTCGCCCTTGAAGACGGCCGAGTGCGAATCCCGTGGCGGCGATGCGCGCGATGACCCAGGCTTCGGCCAGCTCGAGGCAGACCTTGGCGGGCAGCCACTCGAAGGCGCCGACGGCCATGAACACCGCAGGCCCCGACGCCGCCGACATGATCGGAAGGCTGTCGCGCAGCACGACCGGCAGCGACGCGTGCCCGCCTTCGCGCACCGCGGATCCCAACCACTCGGAGTACGCGTGCGCGGCGAACGTGGACACCGCGGTGCCCAGCACGATCGCGAGCCCGGCGCCGCTGCGTACGTCCTTGTTGTAGAGCACGATGAGCGACGACAGCACCAGGATGTTGCCGTAGACGTACGCGGAGATGCGGTCGGCCGCCTCGTCGCGGCTGGGCGGCCGGTTTCGTCGGGTCACGCGGTCAGTGCTTCTGGTACGCCAGCAGGCTGACGCCGATGTAGTGCACGATGAACGCCGCGATCGTGAACGCGTGGAAGATCTCGTGGAAGCCGAAGTACTTCGGCGACGGATCGGGCCACTTGAACCCATAGACGACGGCGCCCAGCGAGTAGAGCGCGCCGCCGGTGATCAACAGGACGAGCACCGCGGTCGAGGCGTTGTCGACGAACTCGGGGAAGTAGAGCACCGCGGCCCAGCCCAGCAGCAGGTAGAGCGGCACGTACAGCCAGCGCGGGGCGCCGATCCAGAAGATCTTGAACGCGACGCCGAGCAACGCGCCGCCCCACACGAGGGAGAGCATGATCGCCGCGTGCTGCTTGGACAGCAGGAGCAGCGAGAACGGCGTGTAGGACCCGGCGATGAGCAGGAAGATGTTGGCGTGGTCGAAGCGTTTCCAGAAACCCTTGACCCGGTCGTTCCAGGTGCCGCGGTGGTAGACCGCGCTGACGCCGAACAGCAGCATCGAGCTGACCATGAACACCGCCACGCCGATGCGCACCAGGATGTCGTCGGAGATGACCAGCATGACGATGAACGCGAAGAACGCCAGGGGCAGGGTGATGGCATGCAGCCACCCGCGCAGCTTGGGCTTGATCTCGTCGACGGTCTCGCGGATCCGGTCGGTCGCCTCGTGCACGATGCCCTCAGGCTGCCGGTCGGTCATGCGCACAGCGTAGTGCGTGGACGGGTACTACTCTGGCCCGCATGGGAGTGAGCGATCTCGCGTACGGCGTGTACGAGCGGCGACTCGTCAAGCGCCTCGATCCCGCCCGCCTCCCGCACCACGTGGGAGCGATCGTCGACGGCAACCGGCGCTGGGCCAAGGGCGCCGGCACCCGGTTCGAGCACGGCTACCAGGCCGGTGCCGACAAGATCTCGGAGTTCGCGCAGTGGTGCGACGAGCTGGGTGTGGAGATCGTCACACTGTGGCTCCTGTCGACCGACAACCTCCAGCGCTCGCCCGAGGAGGTCGGCAGCATCCTCGCCGCCGTCGAGGGCCTGATGGAGAAGCTGTCGGCCGAGCAGCGCTGGTCGCTCGCGGTGATCGGCAACCTCGACATGCTGCCCGACGAGTCGGCCGGGCGGATGAAGCGGCTCGCCGACTCGACCTCGGGCGTCAAGGGCATGCGGGTCAACATCTGCGTCGGATACGGCGGCCGCCAGGAGCTCACCGACGCGATGCGCTCGCTGCTGCTGGACCAGGCGTCCAAAGGCCGCAGCCTCGCCGAGGTCGCCGAGACGCTCGAGGTCGACGACATCGCCGAGCACCTCTACACCAAGGGCCAGCCCGACCCTGACCTCGTCATCCGTACGTCGGGGGAGCAGCGGCTGTCGGGCTTCCTGCTGTGGCAGAGCGTGCACTCGGAGTTCTACTTCAGTGATGCCCTGTGGCCCGCGTTCCGCCACGTCGACTTCCTCCGCGCGATGCGCTCGTATGCCGCAAGGGAACGCCGCTTCGGTCAGTGAGCTCGACTCGTACCCTGTCGACTTCATCGCGTGGAGAAGTGGCAGGGATCGGGCTCCCTGGAACAACCCGCCTCGCTACGACCCGACCGGAAGAACGCCACCGTGGAGTCCGCGCTGACTGCTCGGGGCGTGCCGGTGGGCCGCCGGGCGGGGGTCAGGCGGCTTGGGGGCGGGTGGTTTGTCGTCGCCGGCGGAGGCCTCGGCCGTTGCGGTTGGTGAACTCGAATCCGGTGACGGCGTTGCCTGTGATGTGGAGTCGGCCGCGGTGGAGGAGGTGGTGGCACCGAACGCACAACCCGACAAGAACGTCGAGGTCGGTGGGTCCGCCGTGGGACCACCAGATCACATGGTGGATCTCCAGGTGGGTGTGGTGGCAACCAGGGGTGGCGCAGACACCCTTCTGGCGGGCGAGGACGGCACGGCGTTGCAGCAGAGTGGGTTGATACTTGACGGTCCCGGCGTTCAGGATCTGCGCTTGTTGGCCGTCGCGGTGCTGGGTGAGGAACGCGGTGGTGTCGCCGATGCATGCCAGGTACATCAGCAGGTGGGGTCCGATCGCTCCGTGCCCGGCAAGCGTCGCCGGCTCAGTCTCGGGCATCGGATCGGGTGTGGTGAACGGGTTGTCGGTGGCGTTCTGGACGTGGTCGGCGGCTGCGGCGACGGTGTCGGCGTCGACGAACACCGAGAGGTGGGGTCGGACCCCTTTGTCGGAGGGCAGGCCGTTGGCCAAGATGGCGTCGAGCAGGTCGTCGAAGCCCTGGACCCGGCGTTCTGATCCGGTGCGGTCGTCGTCCTTGTCGCGGGGTGCTGACACCGAATCGAGCACGGTCTTGAGCTTGGCGCCGGTGACGGTGTTGAGGAAGCCATTCACGTGCCATCCGTCGGGGACGGCTTCGACGCTGATGTCCTCGCGATCCATGCCTCGTTCCCACGCGTCGTCGAGGTCCTCGGGATGGATGACGTCCTTGAGGTGCTTGATGGCCTCGAACAGGTCCGCTGGTGCGTGCTCCAACGCCACGCCGAGCAGGAGCTCCTCATACAGACGCATCGGCTCCACACCGACGTGACGCAATCCGTAGGCGAACGCGCGGACATGCTGAGCACTGATCCGGCCGTCGAAAGCCGCCTCGGCGACCAGCGGAAGGCCGCGGGCGACGACTGCACCGCGGACCAGGGCGTTGGCTTCACCTGAGTTCATCCGCAGCTGGTTGCGCACCCACGTGTTCAGGGTCGAGGCGCCATCGAGCTCGTAGTCCTTGGACGTTTGCAGCTCGCCCAACAGTGCGGCTTGGGCTGCGTCGATCGCGTGCCGGGCCTCCTGGAGAGCCCGCAGTTGCTCACGCGTGTCACCGGTTCGCAATGTCTTCGCGGCGGTGCGCATCGCGTCGATCGTGGGCTGCGGATTCACACTTTCATTGTAGTCGAACAGACGTTCGATGACAACAGGTAATTTGCTGGAATGGCAGATCGTATCGCGTGTCAGACCCGTCTGAAAGAATGGACACTCGGCACGTGTCCGGCGGCCCGTACGCCCGACATCAGCGCAGCGTTTGGACCACCTGGGACACGAGAGTGACCTTCTGCGAGGCGCCCTTCGTGATGATCCAGCTGGGCGGCGGAGCGTCCGGTCGGGAAATGCCTTGGCCTTCGCTGGCGATCCCGATCGTGTAGCGCGGCGCGTACGGCACCGTGATGGTCAAGTGGGCCTCGCACGCGCCCATGATCGGCTCGGCATCCTTCGGGACGTCGACGGTCGTGAAGGTGGCAGTGGGCTCCTTGGTGTTCGGACCCGCGACGTAGACCTGCGGCGGAAGGTTCGCGGGCCCGAGCACCGGGCATCCCTCTCTGTCGGTCGCGTAGGCGTCGATGCCGGCCACGTCACGGATCGTCAGCCGGAGGACATGGGTCTTCGGATCACCCGGCCGCGGCACGTACGTCTCCTCGGGAGCGGGAGTGCGACTGGCCTTCGCCGGGCTCGCCTCGGTCGCGGGCGACGCGTCTCCGGAGCTGCCATGGCAACCGCTGAGTGTGATGCCGAGGATCGCGACCAGGACGATCGATGTGCCTCGCATCCCGTGACGCTATCGGTCGATCGACACCCTGTCCGCAGAACGGCGGCTCCCGCTCCGCTCCCCACCTCAACCACCGATTGTTCACACGCTCGTGACCTGCCGTCAGCGTGTCGCGACCGGAATCGGCGACTCGCGGTCGTACGTTCGAGATGTGTTGACGCTCGCCCCTGAGCCCCGATTTCCCGCCCACGAGTAGGGCCGGCGCAGGGTGCGCGCGGGCTCGTTGAGGAGACAGTTGTGGCCGCAACGCGCACGAAGAAGCCGAGCACGAGCCCTGTCCGCCGCACGTACGTCCTGGACACCAGCGTCCTGCTCGCGGACCCCAACGCGGTCAACCGGTTCCACGAGCACGAGGTGGTCATACCCGTCGTGGTGATCACCGAGCTCGAGGGCAAGCGCCACGACCCGGAGCTCGGCTACTTCGCCCGCAGCGCCCTGCGCTTCCTCGACGACCTGCGGGTGCTGCACGGCACCCTCGACGTGCCGCTGCCGATCGGCGACGAGGGTGGCACGATCCGCGTCGAGCTCAACCACACCGACTCGTCCTCGCTGCCGTCCGGCTTCCGCCTCGGCGACAACGACACCCGCATCCTGTCCGTCGCACGCAACCTCGCCAACGAGGGCAATGACGTCACGATCGTCTCCAAGGACCTGCCGATGCGGGTCAAGGCGTCGGCCGTCGGCCTGATCGCCGAGGAGTACCGCGCCGAGCTCGCCCTCGAATCGGGCTGGACCGGCATGCGTGAGCTCGAGGTCGAGAGCATCGACCTCGACACCCTCTACGAAGGCGGCACCCTCGACCTCCCGGAGGCGCGCGACCTGCCGTGCCACACGGGCCTCGTGCTGCTGTCCGACAAGGGCAGCGGGCTGGGCCGGGTCACCGCCGACAAGGAGGTGCAGCTCGTACGCGGCGACCGCGACGCGTTCGGCATCCACGGCCGGTCCGCCGAGCAGCGGGTCGCCCTCGACCTCCTGCTCGACCCCGACATCGGCATCGTCTCGCTCGGCGGCCGGGCGGGCACCGGCAAGTCGGCGCTCGCGCTGTGCGCAGGCCTCGAGGCGACCATGGAGCGCAGCCAGCACAAGAAGGTCGTGATCTTCCGCCCGCTGTACGCCGTGGGTGGCCAGGAGCTCGGCTACCTCCCCGGCAGCGAGTCCGAGAAGATGGGTCCCTGGGGTCAGGCGGTGTTCGACACCCTCGGCGCCGTCGCCTCGCCGGCCGTCATCGAGGAGATCCTCGACCGCGGCATGCTCGAGGTCCTGCCGCTGACCCACATCCGCGGGCGCTCGCTGCACGACTCGTACGTCATCGTGGACGAGGCCCAGTCGCTCGAGCGCAACGTCCTGCTGACGGTGCTGTCGCGCATCGGCGCCAACTCCAAGGTCGTCCTCACGCACGACGTCGCCCAGCGCGACAACCTGCGGGTGGGCCGCCACGACGGCGTGGTCGCCGTGGTCGAGAAGCTCAAGGGCCACCCGCTGTTCGCCCACGTCACGCTGACGCGCTCGGAGCGCTCGCCGGTCGCGGCGCTGGTGACCGAGATGCTTGAGGATGTCACCTTGTAGGACGACGGCCACGTTGGGAGTCCACGGGTGGGGAGACGTTCCTCTCCCGTGGCTTCCTTCCAACGATCCAACGTGGGGGCGCGAAGTCGACCGGATGTCGCGGACATGTGGCGGCATCCGGACTGGGCCGGCCGGGTGCGGCCGACCAGACTTGAGCGGTGTTCGGGGCCAAGCGGGTACGGCGACGCCCGGACCCGGCCGAGTCGCCGTGGCGCTTCGCCGACTTCACCACCTTGTTCCAGTCAGCGAGCCTGAGCCAGTTCGCCAGCAACACGGGGTACGTGGCGCTCCCGCTGATCGCG
The DNA here is from genome assembly GCF_001428805.1 of Aeromicrobium sp. Root236. Classification (NCBI taxonomy): domain Bacteria; kingdom Bacillati; phylum Actinomycetota; class Actinomycetes; order Propionibacteriales; family Nocardioidaceae; genus Aeromicrobium; species Aeromicrobium sp. Root236. Next base: position 3,468,513 of record NZ_LMIS01000001.1, read on the forward strand.
GTCACTGCTCTGCACGCCGGACCGGCTGAGGTCGGCGCACTCGCTGCGTTGAGCACCGTCGCGTTCCTGCTGATCGGGCTCCCGGTCGGCGCGTGGGTCGACCGGATGCGGCACCGCCAGGTGCTGATCCTCGCCGACCTCGCGCGGGCACTCCTGTTCGCGACGATCCCGGTCGCGTGGTGGCTCGATCGCCTGACGATGCAGCAGCTGTACGTCGTGGCGTTCGCCGGCGGAGCCGCGACGGTGTTCTTCGACGTGGGTTCGCAGAGCGTGCTGCCGCGGATCGTCGGCCCCGCCGCGCTCGTGCGCGCCAACGCCGCCGTCGTGACCCTGATCGCGCTGGCGAACGTCGCCGGACGCGGGGCGGGCGGAGCGCTGGTGCAGCTGTTGACCGCGCCGGTGGCTGCGCTCTGCTCGGCGCTCGCCTACCTGCTCTCGGCCGTCACCCTCACGAGGATGACACCGGTCGTGCGGCCACCGGTCGACGGCACCGCCCGCCCGCGACTGGGGGTGCAGATCGCCGAGGGCCTGCGGCACGTACTCGGGCACGCCGAGCTGCGGGCGCTGGCGCTGACCGCGACCCTCAACAACCTCGGCAGCCAGGTCATCAACACGATGCTGCCGATCCTGTTCGTCCGCAGCCTCGACCTGCCGGCGGGTGCGCTCGGGGCGTTCTGGGCCGTCGGAGGCGCGGGTCTCCTCCTCGGAGCCCGCTGTGCCCTGCCGACCGCGCGACGGCTCGGCTACGGCCGCAACCTCGCGCTGATCGGCCTCTGCGTCGCGCCTGCGGCGCTGCTGGTCCCCCTCATCGACCGGGGCCCGGTGCTGTGGTTGGCCGGTCTCGGCTGGACCCTGGCACTGTTCAAGACCGGCATGGACAACGTCGTCGGGGTGAGCCTGCGGCAGCGGATGACCCCGCCCGAGCTGCTGGGCCGGATGAACGCCACGTTCCGCTTCCTGCTGACCGGAGCCCTCGCGCTGGGTGCCGCTCTCGGCGGACTCCTCGGCGAGCTCCTGGGCGTACGCGCGACCCTGTGGGTGGGCGCCGTGATCCTCGCCCTGGCGTTCGTCCCGGTCTTCCTGTCGCCCGTCCGGAGGCGCCGCGACCTGCCGGCCGCCCTCGCTGTGACGTGAGTCAACTCATGTGACGGAGGGGCCTTTCCCGGTATGGCCGGGAAGGGCCCCTCCTCTGTGGCAAAGTTGCGCAGGTGAGCGCACCAGGGAGGGTATGGGCACGCGTGGCCGCCGCTGCCCTGTTGTGCGTGCTCGCCGCCTGCGGGTCCTCCTCCGAGGGCAAGCCCGGCGCGATCCCCACGCTCACCTGGTACGTCGGCCCCGATCGCGCCGACACGGCAGCCCTCGCGCGTACGTGCACCGCGTCCGCCAACGGTGCGTACGAGATCAAGGTCGAGCAACTGCCCGCCAACGTCGATGCGCGGCACGCCCTCCTCGTACGCCGGCTGCTGGCCAAGGACACGTCGATCGACATCCTGAGCCTCGACTCGGCCTTCACGGCTGAGTTCGCCGCCGCCGACTTCCTCGCCCCGCTGCCCGAGGCCATGAAGGTGCCGTTGGGCCAGGACGTCGCGCCGGCCGCGCTGGCCGCCGCGACGTACGACGGCCAGCTCACCGTGGCGCCGTGGTGGTTCGACCCGCAGCTGCTCTGGTTCCGCGGCAACGTCGCTGAACGGGCGGGACTCGACACGACCAAGCCCATCAGCTGGGACGACCTCGTCGCCGGTGCGGAGCGGCTCGGCGTGACGATCCAGATCGCCGACGACGACGGCACCGGTCTCGCGCAATGGGTCAACGCGCTGATCAAGGGTGCCGGCGGCTCGCTGGTCGACGGCACCGGTCGCAAGGCCAAGGTCGGCCTCGACACGGCAGCCGGTCGGGCCGCTGCGTCTGTCGTCGAGTTCTATCTCGACTCCGGGGGCACCGGACCGTCGAAGGACGCGCTCAAGAAGTTCGCCGCAGCCGACGGCGGCTTCCTGCTCGCCCCCAGCTCGGTCATCGCCGACCCCGATCTCGCCGCGGTCGCCTCGGACATGTCGTGGACGTCCTATCCGACCGTCGGCGACACGAGCGTCGCCCCGCTGTCGGGCATCGGCCTCGCGGTGCCGCTCTACGCCCCGCACAGCGACCTGTCCTACCAGGCGATCAGCTGTCTGACGTCGCCCGCCGTGCTCACCTCGATCATGGTGAGCACCGGGCACAGCGCGAGCCGCCTCACGACGTACGACGACCCGGCCGTCAAGCGGGCCTATCCGATGGCCGCGGTCACCCGTCCTGCGGTGCAGTCGGGCGCGACGCTGCCCGTGACGCCCTACTGGCAGGTCGCCGAGTCGGCGCTCGACGACACCTGGCTGCCGCTGCGCGACTTCTCGCAGGACACGACGCTCGAGCGTTCCCAGAAGGCTGTACGCGCTGCGATCCGGGGGCAGCTCCGGTGAAGGGCTGGCGCTGGCTCGCTCCCGCCTTCCTGCTCCTGCTGGCCATCACCGGCTGGCCGATCGGCCGCGCCATCTGGCTGTCGCTGCACTCCGCGCCGCTGACGAATCCCGACGACCGTACGTTCGTGGGTGCCGACAACTACACCGACGTGCTGACCAACCGCAGCTGGTGGCTCGCGGTCGCCACGACGCTCGTGATCGTGGTGGTCGTCGTGCTGCTGCAGCTGCTCATCGGCCTGGTGTTCGCGGTGGCGCTGCGCCGCCTCACCCTGCTGTGGCCCGTCACCAGGCTGATCGTGCTGCTCCCGTTCGCCCTCCTGGCCGTCGTGTCGGCGGTCGTGTGGCGCGACGCCGTCACCACGGGCTTCGCCGCCGAGTGGTTCAGCCTGGACGACGTCGGGCCCTTCGGCCAGCTCGTCGGCGTCACGGTGGGCGAGCTCTGGCGGGGCACCGGCATCACGGCGCTGATCCTGCTCGCCGGACTCCTGCGCGTGCCGAGCTCGCTGATGGCCGCGGCGGTCGCCGACGGCGCCACGGCGTGGCAACGTTCCCGCCGTGTCGTCCTGCCGGCCATGGGCCCGGCGATCGCAGTCGCCGCGACCTATCGGAGCCTCGACACGTTCCGCATCCTCGAGGGTCCGCTGCTCGTCGAGCAGCCCGGCACGACGATCCGCACCGCACCGCTGCTGGTGTGGGACACGACGTTCTCGTCGCTGGAGCTCGGGCTCGGCGCGGCGATGTCGATGGTCCTGCTCGTCATCGCCGCGGTGATGGCCGCGATCATGGTGCCGCTGTTCCGCGTGAGGAGGGTCGTGTGACGCCCTCCGTACGCTCGCGCCTCTGGGCCTCGGGATTCGCTTTCGTCCTCGGCTTCGCCGTGGCCAACTACGGCATCATCCGCGTCTCCCGGCCAGACCTGTGGATCTGGGTCGGCCTCGCCGTCGTGCTCATGGCCACCAGCGCGGCCGGCGTGCTGTTCGCCGACACGCCGCGGCCCCTGTCGGTCTGGTCGCTCATCGGCATCGAGCTGTTCGCCGTGTTCACACTGGTCCCGCTGCTGTGGACGTTCACCGTGGCGACCGCGCCGAGCGGCACGACGCCGCGTTCGGTGTGGCCGCAGGACATCTCGTGGAAGGCGTTCGACGGCGCCCTGCACTCGCAGATCCTCCAGGACGCCGCCGTCACCTCGATCGTCGTCGCCGGCATCGCCACGGCGGTCGCGATGCCGCTGGCGGTCGCCGCTGCGTACGCGTTCGTGCGCCAGCCGATGCGTGGCCGGCGGGTGGCGTACGGCCTGGTCGTCGCCGCGCTGCTGATGCCGGTGCTCGCCCTGGCCGGGCCCATCACGGACCAGGTCATCGCCGCCGACCGCTTCGGCAGCCGGATGTCGCTGGTGCCCCCGGCGCTGCTGATCACGCTGCCGCTGGCGATCTGGCTCTGCGTCACGGTGTTCCACGACGTGCCGTGGTCGCTGCGCGACTCCGTGCGTGCCGACGGCGCCACCTGGCTGCAGTCGCTCGTACGCTTCGCCGTGCCCAACGTCCTGCCCGGTGTCGCCGTGGCGACCCTGCTGGTCTTCGTGGCCGGCTGCAACGACTTCGTCCTCGGCGCCGCCTTGTCGGCCGACGACCGTTCGCGACCGTTGCCCGCGACGCTGATGCTCGCGACCGGCCAGATCGAGACCTCGAGCTCCGCCGTCGCTGCGGCCGGGCTGCTGTGGCTCGCGCCGGTCGTCCTCCTGCTGCTCGTGTTCCCGCGCCGGATCACTCAACTCCTGGGAAGGTCCTACCGATGACCTCGATCGAAGTCCGCAACCTCACGAGGGCCGGCAAGGGTGACCGCCCGCTGCTCGACGACATCAGCCTGACCGTGCCGTCGGGGGAGACGCTCGCGCTCACCGGCCCTTCCGGTGCCGGCAAGAGCCTGCTCCTCAAGACCCTCATCGGTCTCGAGGAGCAGACCTCCGGCGACGTGCTGATCGACGACGTCGTCGTCAACGCCGCCGACCCGCGGCGACGCGACCTCGCGATGGTGTTCCAGGACTATGCCCTGCACCCGCACCTCGACGTGTTCGACAACCTCGCGTTCGCCGCGACCCTCCGCCGGGGATACAACCGCGGTGAGCTCTCGGAGCGCATCCACGAGGTCGCCGAGCTGCTGGCGCTCAGCGAGCTGCTCGACCTCAAGCCCGCAGAGCTCGACGACGCCCAGCGCCAGCGCGTGGCGCTCGGCCGCTCGCTCGTGCGCGACGCCAAGGCGTACCTGCTGGACGCGCCGTTCTCGCAGCAGTCCGAGCGCGTACGCACGCAGGTCCGGTCCGTCACGAGCCAGTGGCAGCAGGAGAACCAGCGCACCTCGATCTTCACGACCAGCGACGTCGCCGAGGCGCTCAGCACCGCTGACCGCGTCGCGGTGATGCACCAGGGATTCATCCACCAGGTCGGCACGCCGCGCGACCTCTACGAGCGGCCGGCCGACATGTTCGTCGCCGGCTATCTCGGCTCGCCGCCGATGAACCTCGTGCCCGCGTTCCCCATGGGCCGTCAGCTCGTCATGCCGCTCGCGACGATGCTGCTCGACGACGACCTGCTGGAGCGCATCGGCGATCGCGGGGTCGTCGTCGCCGGCATCCGGCCCGAGCACTGCTACGACGCGACCGGTCAGGGCGGCCAGGCGGTCACCGACCGGGTCGAGTTCACGACCCGCATCGACGACGTGGAGTGGCGTGGCAGCAGCCAGTTCGCCTATCTCGGCTACGACATCGCGCCCGAGGTCGAGGAGCTGCTCAACGAGGTCGAGGACCTGCTGGAGTTCGACCTGTTCCAGAGCTTCCTGGTCGCCGAGCTCGCCGCCGAGAGCACCTTGCGCCCGGGGATGTCGATCCGGGTGGTCATACCGCGCGGCAGGGTGCACGTGTTCGACCCCGAGACGGGTGAGAACCTCACGCTCGCCCGATGACCTCCACTCGTGGTCAGCGGCTGATCGCCGCGCTGCTCGCCGTCGTGATCGGCACGGCGTACGGCGTGCTGACGCTGATGCGCTATCGCCGGTTCACGATCTCGTCGTGGGACCACGCGATCTTCGAGCAGGCGGTCAAGGGCTACGCCCGGCCCGGCGCGCCGATCGTCGACGTCAAGGCGCCGGGCTTCAACATCCTCGGCGACCACTTCTCGCCGATCGACGCGCTGATCGCGCCGTTCTACCGCGTGTTCCCGTCGGCGCAGACGATCCTGCTGGCGCAGGTGGTGCTGATCGCGGTCTCGGTCGCCGTGATCGCCCTCGTGGCCATGCGCCACCTCGGCACGGTGACGGGTGCGGTGATCGGCCTGGCGTACGGGCTGTCGTTCGGCCTGCAGTCGGGCGTCGAGGCGGAGTTCCACGAGGTGGCGTTCGGTGCACCGCTGCTGGCACTGGCCGGTGCGGCGTACGTCGACCGGCGGTTCGGTGCCGTGGTGCTGTGGTCGCTGCCGTTGCTGCTGGTCAAGGAGGACCTCGGGCTCACCGTCGCCATGATCGGCGGCGTCCTGTGGCTCGCCGGTGAGCGACGGCGGGGCGTGCAGCTCGCCGCGGCCGGGCTGATCGCGATGGCGTTCATCGTGCTGGTCATCGTGCCGTCGTTCAACCCGGGGGACTCGTACGCGTACACGTCGTCGCTCGGCGGTGATCGCGGGATCGTGGCGACGCTGTTCGACGACTCCGACCGCAAGCTCGGCACGGTGGCGCTGACGGTCGGCATCACGGGGCTCGCCGCCCTGGTGTCGCCGTGGGTGCTGCTGGTGCTGCCGACGTTCGCGTGGCGGTTCGCCGGCGACAACGCCTACTACTGGGGCACCGAGTGGCACTACTCGCTGCTCCTGATGCCGATCGTCTTCATCGCGATGATCGACGCGATGCGGCGGTGGCCGGTGCTGCGGTGGGCGACGGTCGCGGCGGTCGTGGTCACGGGGTTCACGCTGGTCAACTCACCGCTGTCGACGCTGCTCGACTCCGAGACGTACGAGGAGCCGCCGCGCGCCGCCGCCGCGCACGCCGTGATCGCCGCGGTGCCTGACGGGGCGACGGTCGAGACCGACATCGCGATGATGAGCCACCTCGTCACGGACCACACGGTCTACTGGTGGGGCACCATCGGCAAGCAGGTGAAACCGTCGTACGTGCTGTTCGACGCCGCCGCCGGCATCGACTCACCCGTCGACGTCGTCGCGTACGCCGAGCAGGCCCACGGCGGGACGTACGAGCTGGTGTTCAACCGCGACGGCTACGTCCTCGCCAGACGCGTCGCCGGTGGCTGAGGGTCATGGGTGGGTCATGGACATGACGTCGAGCGCCTTGTCCAGGTCCGCCTCGCTGATCTCGCCACGCTCGACGAAGCCCATCTCGACGACGACCTGACGGATCGTCTTCTTCTCCTTGACCGACGTCTTGGCGACCTTGGCAGCGTTCTCGTAGCCGATGAACCGGTTGAGCGGCGTGACGACCGACGGCGACGACTCGGCGAGCTCGAGGCACCGCTCCTCGTTGGCCGTGATGCCGTCGATGCAGCGATCGGCGAGCACCCGCGACGCGTTGCCGAGCAGGCGCATCGACTCGAGGATGTTGCGGCCGATGACCGGCAGCATGACGTTGAGCTCGAACGAGCCGGAGGCGCCCGCCGTCGCGATCGTCGCGTCGTTGCCGATGACCTGGGCCGCGACCATCAGCGTCGCCTCGGGCAGGACCGGGTTGACCTTGCCGGGCATGATGCTCGAGCCCGGCTGCAGGTCGGGCAGGGCGATCTCGCCGAGACCCGTGCGGGGGCCGGAGCCCATCCAGCGCAGGTCGTTGCAGATCTTGGTGAGGCTGACGGCGATCGTGCGGAGTTGCCCGGACATCTCGACGAGGCCGTCGCGGGCGCTCTGCGCCTCGAAGTGGTCGGTGGCCTCCGTGATCGGCAGGCCGGTGTTCTCGGCGAGGATCTCGATGACGCGCTGCGGGAAGCCGATCGGCGTGTTGATGCCGGTGCCGACCGCGGTGCCGCCGAGGGGGACCTCGGCCGTACGGGGGAGGGACGCCTCGACGCGCTCGATGCCGCGGCGGATCTGCGCGGCGTACCCGCCGAACTCCTGGCCGAGCGTGACCGGCGTGGCGTCCATGAGGTGCGTACGCCCGGACTTCACGACGCTGGCGAACTCCTTGGCCTTGGCCTCGAGCGAGGTGGCGAGGTGGTCGAGCGCGGGGATCAGCTCGTTGGTCGCCGACGCGGTGGCCGCGACGTGGATCGACGTCGGGAACACGTCGTTGGAGGACTGGCTGGCGTTGACGTGGTCGTTGGGGTGCACGTCCTTGCCGAGCGACTTCGTGGCGAGCGTCGCGAGGACCTCGTTGGTGTTCATGTTGCTCGACGTGCCGGACCCGGTCTGGAACACGTCGATCGGGAACTGGGCGTCGTGTGCGCCGGAGGCGACCTCCTCGGCGGCGGCGATGATCGCGTCGGCGACGTCCTGGTCGAGGATGCCGAGCTCGGCGTTGGCCTTGGCGCAGGCGGCCTTGATCTGGGCCAGGGCGCGGATCTGCGCGGGCTCGATCGGGGTGCCGGAGATCGGGAAGTTCTCGACGGCGCGCTGGGTCTGGGCTCGCCAGAGGGCGTCGGCGGGGACGCGGACCTCGCCCATGGTGTCGTGCTCGATGCGGTATTCGGTCATGCTTCCGACGATATCGCTGCGGTCGCGGCGCGCGGCCGGCAGGCGTGGTCGTACGTCAGAAGGCCGAGATCGAGCCCGGGGCGCGCTGTGGCCGGCTGAGCCCGCGGATCACCGCCGCCTGACCGTGACGGCGTACGGCGACGCCGCCGAGCAGGTCGACCACGTGCGCCGCGATCGAGTCGGGGAACTCCGGGGTCGGCAGGCCGACGCTCGCGGCCAGGTCGTCGGAGTGCACCATGATCTCCATCGACCGGGTGACCAGGAAGTGGTCGGTCGTCAGCGCCCAGCCCTGCCACGGGATGAAGATCGTGTCGGGGTCGCGCGGTGTGCGCAACAGGTCGGGCAGCTGCGCGATCAAGGGCTCGACCTCGGCCAGCACGGCGTCGCGGCCCACCGCGGCAGCGTCGTTGCCCTCGTCGCGGATCGAGGTGTTGGCCTCGTCCTCGGGCGCGGCGGACACCCACGCGGCGCCGGCGTAGTGGTCGAGCAACGGGATCGGCGAGTCGGTCGTCGGCGGCTGCCCCAGGAACCGCGCGACGTACTTCGCCTGGGCCAACAGGTGGTGCGTCAGCCCGCCGACGGTCATGCCGGCGCACGCACTCTCGGCGTCCCACGCCTCGGCGACCTCCGGGCGACTCGCCAGGCGAAGGGCGACGTGGCAGGCATCAACGAACTCGGTGCGACTCAGCGACTCCATGTCTCCGACGTTAGTCGGCTGCGTCCACATCGTCGCGCCGAGTGCCGGACACGATCCAGTAGCGCTCGTCGCGACCCTGCAGCCGTACGTCGAACGGCTCTTCGCGTACGTCCGTCAGCACCGTGCCGAGGGCAGCGGTGAGGCTCGCCGACGTCGCCATCGTCCAGACGCACAGGCTCCCGCCGGGCCTGAGCCGCGAGGCGCACATCTCGACGAAGTCCGGACCGTACACCGCCGCGTTCGAGTCGTGCACGAGGAAGTCCGGCCCGTTGTCGACGTCGAGCACGATCGCGTCGAGGGAGGCGGCCGGCTGGTCGGCGACGACTTCGCGTACGTCGTCGACCACGACGTGCGTACGTCCGTCGGCCAGCAGGTCGGCGCCGGGGATCGTGCCGTCGCGCATCCACTCGACGATCTCGGGGTGCAGCTCGGCGACGACGACGCGGCTGACCTGCGGCGACTCCAGCAGGGCACGGAGGGTGTAGCCGAGCCCGAGGCCGCCGACGAGCACCTCGCGGCCGCCGAGGTCGATGACCGTACGCGCGAGGGCCCGCTCCGACGATGTCTCGACGTCGTCCATGACGAACACGCCGTTGACCCGCAGCTCCAGGGCGCCGTCGTCGCGGCGCCGTACCGTCGCCCCACCCATGCCAACCAGCCTAGAGCTCCGCGATTCGTGAACTTCCAGGCGCTACGGGCGCGCGACAGCGCCTGGAGGTTCACGAATCGCGGGGTTCTAGGCCGGGTAGATCGTGACCTCGCTGGCCTTCACGACGAAGAACACCGGCTTGCCCGGCTCGAGGTCGAGCTCGGCGACGACCGGCAGGGTCACGTCGGCGCTCAGCTCGTCGGTACGCACGCGGACCTGCGCGCCACGTGGCTCGAGCTCGCGAATCGTCGACGCGAACACGTTGCGGGGGCTGCCGGCGGGCGGCTCGACGTACACACCGACCGCGCTCGGGTTGAACACCGCGACGGCGTCGGTGCCGTCGGGCAGCGGCTCGTCGGAGAGGCCGGACACCGAGGACCCCGATGACGTACGTACGGCACCACCGACGGCACGACCTCGCATCAGGTTGAGCCCGGCGATGCCGGCACCGAACGTGCTCCGCGGGCGCTCGAGCACCTCCTTGGTCGGGCCTTCCTCGACGATCCGGCCGCCCTCCATGACAACGACCCGGTCGGCGAGCAGCAACGCATCGAGCACGTCGTGGGTCACGATGATCGCGCTGCGCCCCGCCAGCACGCTTTTGAGCACCTGGCGCATCGCCGGGACCACCGTGATGTCGAGCGCCGCCATGGGCTCGTCGAGCAGCAGGAGCCGCGGGTCTGCGGCGAGGGCCCGCGCCACGGCGATGCGCTGCGCCTGCCCTCCCGAGAGCTCTGACGGCTTGCGATCGGCCAGCTCGGTGGCGTCGACCTCCGCCAGCCAGGTCATCGCCGTGGCACGGGACTGCGCTCTCGTACGACCGGCGCTGCGCGGCCCGAACGCGACGTTGTCGGCGACGTCGAGGTGGGGGAACAGCAACGGGTCCTGGGCCAGCAGGGCGGTGCCCCGGGCGTACGCCGGCTGCCAGGTGCCGGCAGCGATGTCGAACAGGACGTCGTCGCCGAGGGTAGCCCGGCCCGCGTCAGGTCGTACGACCCCGGCGATCGCCGCGAGCACCGTCGACTTGCCGGCGCCGTTGGGCCCGAGGATCGCGACGATCTCGCCGGCAGCGACCTCGAGCGACACGTCGACCTCGCGATCGGTCATCGTCGCGTCGATGCTGAGGCTCACAGCGCCGTGCTCCGCGTCCCGCGTACGAGCCCGATGACCAGGACTGCGACGACCACGAGCACCAGCGACAGGGCGACTGCGGCGTCGGGATCGGTCTCACGCTGCAGGTAGATCTCCAGCGGCAACGTGCGGGTCACCCCCTCCAGGCTGCCGGCGAACGTGATCGTGGCGCCGAACTCGCCGAGCGCCCGGGCGAACGACAGGACCGCGCCTGCGGCGAGCCCGGGCAGGACGAGGGGGAGCGTCACGCGGCGCAGCACTGTCGTCGGCCGCGCGCCGAGCGTCGCGGCGACGACCTCGTAGCGTTCGCCGGCCGTCCGCAGGGTGCCCTCGAGGCTGACCACCATGAACGGCAGCGCAACGAACGTCTGGGCGATCACGACCGCGGTCGTCGAGAACGCGATCTGCAGGCCGAGCACGTCGATCGTCTCGCCGAGCAGGCCCTTGCGGCCGAACGTGTAGAGCAGCGCGATGCCGCCGACGACCGGTGGCAGCACGAGCGGCAGCAGCACCACGGACCGCAGCAGCGACTGCCCACGGAAGGACGTGCGGGCGAGCACCAGCGCCATCGGCACGCCCAGCAGGACGCACAGCAGCGTGCTCACGGCGGCCGTACGCAGGCTCAGCCACAGCGCCGCGCGCGACGAGTCGGACGTGATCAGCGACCAGAAGCTGCCCCACTCGATGCGCGTGGCCAGCGCGACGAGCGGCAGGACCACGAACGCCGCACCGAGCGCAGCAGGCACCAGCACCCACCGGGGCACGCCGGACTGCTGGACCAGGCTCATGTCACGGTTTCTGGAAGCCGAAGGTCGACAGGACGGACTGGCCCTGGGGCCCCGTGACGTAGTCGGTGAAGTAGGCCGCGAGGGTCTCGTCGTCGGCGCCTCGCAGCGAGGCGATCGGGTACGTGTTGACGACCCCGGCGGACTCGGGGAACGGCACGCCGTGCACCTTGGCGCCGGCACTCAGCACGTCGGTGACGTAGACCAGCCCGGCGTCGGCCTCGCCGGAGGTGACCTTGCCGAGCACGTCCGTCACCGACTGCTCCTCGCTGACCGGCTTGATCGTGATCCCGGCGGCCTGCTCGACGCGCTTGGCGGCGGCGCCGCACGGCACCTCGGGCGCACACACGACGACCTTGGCGCCACCGACTGCGAGCTCGTCGAGCGACGTGATGTGTGCCGGGTTGCCGGGTGGGGTGACGATCTCGAGCGTGTTGGTCGCGAAGTCCTGCGGGGTGCCGCCGACGACTCCCGCCTTGACCGCCTTGTCCATGTTGGCGGTGTCGGCGGAGGCGAACACGTCGGCCGGGGCGCCCTGCTGGATCTGCGCGACGAGGTCGGAGGAGCCGGCAAACGTGAACGTCACCGTGACGCCCTCGTTGGCGTCCTCGAACCGCTTGCCGATCTCGGTGAACGCGCCTTTCAGGGACGCCGCGGCGAACACGTGCAGCGTCCTGGAGGGCACCTGACCATCGCTGTCGCTGACGACGCCGCGGGAGCAGCCGGCGAGCGCGGTGAGCAGCACGAGCGCCGCGGCGAGCCGCCTCATGACGCTCCGTCCAGGGACTCGATGATGACGTTCGTCGACTTGATGACCGCCACCGCGACGGACCCAGGCTCGAGGCCGAGCTCGTCGACGGCCTCGCTGCTCATCAGGGACACGACGCGGAACGGTCCGCACTGCAGCTCGACCTGCGCCATCACGGTGTCGGCCTTGACCGCGGTGACCAGGCCGACGAGACGGTTGCGCGCAGAGCTCGCGGCACCTGCATCGCCGGACGACGCCGCCTGCGACTTGGCGAACTGCGCCAGCTCGCGCCCTTCGATCGCCATCCGGCCGCCGGCGTCGGTCACGGACGGCAGGCTGCCGGCACTGACCCATCGGCGTACGGTGTCGTCGCTGACGCCGAGGAATCGCGCGGCGTCGGAGATCCGTATGTGCGCCATGAGCAGAACTCTAGGGCATGATCTGCGGTTGCATGGATCGAACTGAGCCGCAGACGCGGTCAGCGCGAGACGGCGCGCTCGGCGGTGCGGACGATCGCATCGACGTACGTGTCGTAGAGCTGCACCGGCAGGTCGTGCGCCAGGCCGGCGATCTCGATGTGCTCGGCGCCCGGGACGGCGTTGGCGACGGCCTTGCCGCCGGAGCGGTGCACCAGCGGGTCGTTGAGCCCGTGGATCACGGTGACCGGGAGGTCGAGCTTCGCCAGGTCCTTGGTCCGGTCGGGCTGGGCCAGCACGGCGAGCATGTGCCGGGTGACGCCGCTCGCGGTCCAGCCCCGGTCGTACGTCTCGTAGGCCCTGGCGCGCGAGAGCTCCTCGTCGCTGGGGAAGGCGGGGGAGCCGAGGATCGCCGAGGTGCGCAGCGACCTCGCGACGTACGAGTCGCGGGTCGAGCCGGCCGAGGCGAGCAGCGTCGGCATGATCTTGGGATGCTGCCAGCCCACGCGGCGGTTGCCGGTCGTCGACATGATCGACGTCATCGACATGGCCCGCTCGGGCCGCGCGATCGCCATGGTCTGCACGATCATGCCGCCCATCGACACCCCGACCAGGTGCACGCGCTCGACGCCGAGGTGGTCGAGCAGGCCGAACGCGTCCTCGGCCATGTCGCCGATGCCGTAAGGCGGCTTGCCGAAGCCGGCGAAGGCCCGGACCACGTCGAGCTTGCCGACCTTGTGCTGGCGCAGCTTGGTCGAGCGCCCGGTGTCGCGGTTGTCGTAGCGGATCACGAAGAAGCCGCGCCCGGAGAGGCGCTCGCAGAAGTCGTCTGACCACCAGCCCATCGGGCCACCGAGGCCCATGACCAGCAGGATCGCGGGGTGCTCGGGATCGCCGAACGTCTCGTAGCAGATGTCGATGCCGGACGGCAGCGACGCGAACTCTTCCCCGGACCGGGTCATGGACTCAGGACTCGTAGTCGATCGTCGAGTACGCCTTGAGCTTGGCGAGCTGGTGCTCGCTCGTGATCTTGCGGATCGTGCCGCTGCGCGAGCGCATGACGATCGACTCGGTGTAGGCCTTGCCGGCGCCGTAGCGCACGCCCGCCATGAGCTCGCCGTCCGTGATGCCGGTCGCGACGAAGAAGCAGTCGTCGGCCCGGACGAGGTCGTTGGTGTAGAGCACGCGGTCGAGGTCGTGGCCGGCGTCGATCGCGCGCTGGCGCTCGTCGTCGTCGATGGGCCAGAGCTTGCCCTGGATCGTGCCGCCGATCGCCTTGATGGCGCACGCCGTGATGATGCCCTCGGGGGTGCCGCCGATGCCGACCAGCAGGTCGACGCCGGTGTCAGGACGCGCCGCGGTGATGCCGCCGGCGACGTCGCCGTCGATGATGAACTTGATGCGGGCGCCCGCGGCCCGGATCTGGTCGACCAGGTCCTGGTGGCGGGGCCGGTCGAGCACGCACACCGTGACGTCGTTGACCGAGATGCCCTTGGCCTTGGCGACCAGCGCGATGTTCTCGGCGACCGGCAGCCGGATGTCGACGACGTCGGCGGCCTCGGGCCCGGCGATGAGCTTCTCCATGTAGAACACGGCCGACGGGTCGTACATCGATCCGCGCGGGGCCACGGCCATGACGGACACGGCGTTGGGCAGGCTCTTGGCGGTCAACGTCGTGCCGTCGATCGGGTCGACCGCGACGTCGCAGTCGGGGCCGGTGCCGTCGCCGACGTGCTCGCCGTTGAACAGCATCGGCGCTTCGTCCTTCTCGCCCTCGCCGATCACGACGACGCCGTTCATCTGCACGGTGTTGATGAGGGTGCGCATCGCGTTGACCGCGACACCGTCCGCACCGTTCTTGTCGCCACGGCCGACCCAGCGGCCGGCGGCCATCGCTCCGGCCTCCGTCACCCGGACGAGGTCGAGGGCGAGGTTGCGGTCGGGCGCCTGAGCGGCTGGCTGAAGGCTGTTCACGCGGTCATCGTACCCGCCGGTAGCCGTCCGTGACCGGACGAGTTGCTCGCAGCACCGCCCCGTAAAGTTGCACCAATGAGCAGCCCAGGATCGAGCCGCGGCAATCCGTCGATGGGTGACATCGTCCGGTCCGTCGTCGTGATCGGGCTGATCATCATCGGGCTGTACGCCTTCGGCAAGCTGTTCACGGACAAGCCCGAGACCCCGACCCGAGCCGTCGACTACGCCAAGCTCACCGACCAGGCCCGCCCGGTCGCCGGCTTCGAGCTGCTGGCCCCGTCGAGCCTGCCGAAGGGCTGGCACGCCAACGCGGCCCAGCTCAACATCGACTGGTGGCACCTCGGCATCGTGCGGGGCGACCAGGACTACATCGGCCTCGACCAGGTCAAGGACGTCAGCGTCAACCGGGCGCTCGAGCGCTTCGCCGACGGCACCCGCGCCGACGGCAAGACCGAGATCGACGGCCAGACCTGGTCGGTGCACAAGGGCCCGAACGACCGCACGACGTACGTCCTCAGCAAGGGCGAGGTGACGACGGTCGTCGTGGGCACCCCGACGCGCTCCGTGATCGAGGACTACATCGCGTCGCTGACGACGTCCTAGAACGGTGCCGGCTCGTCGTCGGCGGGCGAGCTTTGCGCCGCCGCGAGCTCCTGGTTCTCGTAGACCTGGCGGTCGGGACACCACTGTCGTACGGGGCACCAGGCGCAGTGCGGGCCCGGGCGCGTGTGCCACTCCGCGTCGACGTGCCAGTCGCGGGCTGCTGCGGCGACGTCGGCGTTGACCGCCTCGGCGAGCTCAGGCTCGTCGAGGTCCCAGGCGTAGACCTCGCTGGTCTCCGGCGTCAGCATCTCGACCTCGACCGTCGCGGTGCTGCAGCCGTGAGCCTCCGCGACGCCTGCCCCCATCATCGCGAGCAGGAACGGCACCTGCAGGTTGTCGGCATAGACGTCGTCAGCGCCACCGGCCGGCAGCGTCGCGGTCGTCTTGACCTCGCGGGCCACGAGCCGCTCGCCGACGCGGAACACCAGGTCGGGCTTGGTGACGGTGATGACCTCCGCGTCGTGGTCGAACCCGTGGATCGCGCTCTCGCTCGCCACGTAGTCGACGCCGTCGGTCGCGAGGGGGCAGCTCGACACGTGGTGCCGGAGGTACGGGTGGGCGATCGCGTAGTCGTCGGCGTCCATGACGGTCGCGGCGAGACCGATGTGGCCACCGGGCTCGGGCAGGTCGTCGATGCTGCAGCCGACGCCCCGCGCGTGAGCGGTCTCGAGCCAGGTGTGGACCAGGAGGCCGCGGGTCTGGGCGCCGGAGTACTCGGCGTCGCGCGGCACCCTGGCGTCGGCGAGGAACCACTGTGCGGGGCACCGCTGGTAGCGGTCGAGGTCTGACGGCGAGACCGACCGCGAGGCGTACCCCTTGCTCGGCTGGCCCAGCACCTCCGGCACCGGGATGAGCGCGTCGCAGGCGCCGGCGATCTTGCAGCTCGCGCACTCGCTGCCGGGGACCGCGGTGCCGAGGTCGCCGAGGCTGCCGGCGACGTGCTTGGCCTCGGCGGCGAACTCGGCGTCAGCGTCCTCGGGCGTGCCGTCGAACAGCACGGCGATGCTGCCGTCGGCGGCGCCGATCTCCACGACCCTGATGCGCACCGGGGTGTCGCGCGAGGGGTAGCCGGCCGCGACCTGTGCCGCGGTGTGGGTCCACAGCAGGTCGTCGTGCGTCGGCTCGACGTGTGCCGTGCCGAGCCGGTAGCGCCGGACCTCGCGTACGCCGTCCTCCGTGCGATAGAGCGGCCCCCACACGGTCAACGTACGTTCGACAGTCCCGATCGTCGGGTCGGACTGGAACAGCTGCAGCGGCCCGATCTCGTCCTCGATGTCCCAGTGCGCCTCGAGGATGTTGGTCACCGCCGCTGTGGCGTACGGGCGCAGCAGCCGGTGGACGCGTCGGCGTTCGAGCTCCTGCGCGATCCAGCCGGCGAGGTGCTGCGGGTCATGGGCCCACTCCGACGAGTGGGCAGCGCGTACGAGGTCGGTCACGATGCCGAGGACGAACGTCTTCTCGGAGCCGAAGGAGCGGCGCCAGCGCCGGGACTTCACGTCGGGCCGGATCTTGACCGCCAGGTGACGCGGGCACGACCCGGCCGAGGCGATGTCGGTCGCGGAGACCTTGAGGATCGAGGGATCCCCGAACAGGTCGAGGGCGTCGATCGTCATGTGTGACCCCCTCTGAGCGTGGAGTCACGATGATAGGCCGCGCGGCTAGTCGTCGGTGTCATCCTCGGCGTCGAGTCCGGCGGCCGCGGCCAACCGGCTGCGGGCGCCGTCGAGCCATTGCTGGCAGATGCCGGCGAGCACCTCGCCGCGCTCCCACAACGCGATCGACTCGTCGAGGCTCGTGCCGCCGACCTCGAGCTTCTGCACGACCGAGATGAGCTCGTCGCGCGCCTGCTCGTAGGGGATCTCGGGGGTCTGCGGGGTCTCAGCCATGAGGCATCTCTTCCTTGGTCAGGGTGCGTACGCCCAGCGTGCCGTCGGAGACGCGCACCGTGAGCTCGTCGTCGGGGGCGACCTGGTCGATCGAGGTGACGACCGTGCCGTCGGGGAGCTGGGCGACCGCGTAGCCGCGTTCGAGGGTCGCGAGGGGGGACAGCGCGCGTACGCGGGCCAGGTGATGGCCGACCTCGTCGTGGGCCCGGTCGAGCCGGTGACCCAGCGACCGACGGGCGCGGTCGCGGGTCTCGAGCACCAGGCTCTGCTCGGCATCGACGAGCGTCGTGGGGTTGGCCAGGACCGGCCGCGACCGGATCGCCGCGAGGCCCTGGACCTCGCGGCCGAGGATCGCCCGGATCGCGTGCGACGAGCGCCGGCGCATCGCCGCGAGGCCGGCGAGCTCCTCGCGCACGTCGGGGACGATCCGCTTGGCGGCGTCGGTGGGCGTCGAGGCGCGCAGGTCGGCGACCAGGTCGAGGATCGGGCTGTCCGGCTCGTGGCCGATCGCACTGACGACCGGCGTGCTGCAGGCGTGGACGGCGCGGATCAGTGCCTCGTCGGAGAACGGCAGCAGGTCCTCGACCGATCCGCCGCCCCGGGCGATGACGATGACGTCGATCGAGGCGTCGGAGTCGAGGTTCTTGAGGCAGCCCATGACGTCGAGCGCCGACCCGTTGCCCTGCATCAGCGCGTGGCGGACCAGGAAGCGTACGTCGGGCCAGCGGAGCCGCGCGTTCTCGAGCACGTCGCGCTCGGCGGCGGAGTTCTTGCCGGTGATCAGGCCGATGCCGCGGGGAAGGAGCGGCAACGTCTTCTTGAACCGCGGGTCGAACAGCCCCTCGGCGGCGAGCAGCTGCTTGCGGCGCTCGAGCTGGGCCAGCAGCTGGCCCTCGCCCTGGGGCCGGATCTCGCGCAGCTCGAGGGCGAGCTGGCCGCGCGGGAGGTAGAACGACGGCTTGGCGTGCGCGATGACGCGGGAGCCCTCGGTGATCGGCGTGGGGGAGGCGTCGAGGATGCTGGCGTGGCACGTCGCGTCGATCGAGATCTTGGCGACGAGGTCGCGCAGCGTGAGGAAGCAGACGCCCTGCCGGCGGGTCAGCTGGGCGATCTCGGCCTCGACCCAGACCGCGCCGAGCCGGCCGATGTAGCCGTCGATCAGCTGGGAGATCTGGCGCAGCGGCGCGGGCGTGTCCGCGGTCGTCTCCAGAGCCATACGCACACCCTAGGGTCTTCGACCGACACCGTTAGACTCGTCCACATGTCTTCCACGATCGAGCTCGGCATGCCCCCCGTCGGAGGCAGCGTCCTGCTGGCCGACCCGCGCGGCTACTGCGCCGGCGTCGACCGCGCCGTGATCACGGTGGAGAAGGCGCTCGACCTCTACGGCGCACCGGTCTACGTGCGCAAGGAGATCGTGCACAACAAGCACGTCGTCAACAACCTGCGTGAGCGCGGCGCGATCTTCGTCGAGGAGCTCGACGAGGTCCCCGAGGGCGCGACCGTGGTGTTCTCGGCGCACGGCGTCTCGCCGATGGTGCACGAGGAGGCCGCCGAGCGCAGCCTCAAGACGATCGACGCGACCTGCCCGCTGGTGACCAAGGTGCACCACGAGGCCCGACGCTTCGCCAACGAGGGCTACCGCATCCTGCTGATCGGGCACGAGGGGCACGAAGAGGTCGAGGGCACCGCCGGTGAGGCACCCGACCACATCACGCTGGTGCAGACCCCCGACGACGTCGACGACCTCGAGTTCCCCGAGGGTACGCGCCTGTCCTGGCTGTCGCAGACGACCTTGAGCGTCGACGAGACGATGGAGACCGTGCGACGGCTGCGCGAGAAGTTCCCGCAGCTGGAGGACCCGCCGAGCGACGACATCTGCTACGCCACCCAGAACCGCCAGGTCGCGGTCAAGGAGATCGCCAAGAACGCCGATCTGGTGATCGTCGTGGGCTCGGCCAACTCCTCCAACTCCGTGCGCCTCGTCGAGGTCGCGCTCGAGGCCGGCGCCAAGGCGTCCTACCGCATCGACGACATCTCCGAGATCGACGAGCGCTGGCTCGACGGCGTCCAGAACGTCGGCGTCACGTCAGGTGCTTCGGTGCCGGACGACCTGGTGCAGGAGGTGCTGGGCTACCTCGCCGAGCGCGGCCACCCGGGCGCCCAGGCCGTACGCACCGCCGACGAGTCGCTGATCTTCGCCCTCCCCCCGGAGCTGCGCCGCGACATGAAGCTCGCCGCCCAGAGCTGACCCACCGGTCCTTGAGCTTGTCGAAAGGACGTGACGTGGGTTTCGACAAGCTCAACCACCCTGTGCTTCGTCAGCGTCGACTCGGGTGCACCACCAGGGCTGAGCCGCCGCCTCGGCGTACGGACTCCGACGCGGCGATGAGCTTGCCGCGGCGGCCGACCTCGATCGTGGCCGCCGCGCCGATCTCCGCCGCCGACGTGAACTGGTCACCCGACGGCGTCAGCACCTGACCGTACGGCGCCAGCAGGTCCTGGTACGCCGCGATGAACTCCGGCTCCGCAGGGGTCGCGGCGGCGTTGCGCTGCGAGGCGCGGGGTGCCGCCACGGCTTCAGGCAGCGTCATGCCGAGGTCGATGCGGTTGAGCAGGATCTGCAGCACCGTCGTGATGATCGTCGCGCCACCCGGCGACCCGACGACGTACTTGACCTTGCCGTTCTTGAGCACGATCGTCGGCGACATCGACGAGCGCGGCCGCTTGCCGGGCTCGATGCGGTTGGGGTCCTTGGGGTCGTAGACCGCGCTGAAGTCGGTCAGCTCGTTGTTGAGCAGGAACCCGCGGCCGGGCACCGTCATCGCCGAGCCGCCGGTCTGCTCGATCGTGAGCGTGTACGCCGCGGCGTTGCCCCACTTGTCGACGACCGAGAGGTGCGTCGTCGAGACGTTCTCCGTATCGGCCTTCTCCTCGTGCTTCGCGGTCGCGCACCCGCCGCCGTCGAGGGCCCCGGCGGCGACCGGACGGGTCGACGCGTGGTCGGGGTCGATCGTGCACGCCCGCGAGTCGGCGAACCTCTGGCTCAGCAGGGTCTTGGTCGGCACGTCGACGTACGCGGGATCGCCCACGTACGCGCCGCGGTCCGCGAACGCCCGCGCCGACGCCTCGAGGTAGAGGTGCAGGCTCCTGGCGAGCTTCGCGCCGCTGCCGAGGTCGTAGTTCTCGAGGATGTTGAGCGCCTCGCCGACCGACGTGCCGCCGGATGACGACGGTGCCATGCCGTAGACGTCGAGCCCGCGATAGGACACCTTCGTCGGGTCCTGCTTCCTGACCCGGTACGCCGCGAGGTCCGCGGTCGTCATCGAGCCGGCCGGGGCCGGCAGCGTCGAGGCGGGATCCTTGCGCGGGTGCTGCACGACGTCCGCGATCTCGGCGGCGAGGGGACCGCGATAGAACGCCGCCGGTCCTCGCTTGGCGATCGTGCTGAGCGTCGCGGCGAGCTCGGGGTTGCGGAACCGGGTGCCGACCTGGGGTGCATCGCCGCCGGGCAGGAACAGCTTGGCGGTGTCGGGGAACGCCGCGAAGCGCGCCTTGTTGTCGAGCGTTTGGTTGCGGAACGTCGTGTCGACGACGAATCCCTTGCGCGCCAGGTCGATCGACGGGGCGAGCGTACGGGCGAGCGATCGCGTGCCGAACCGCTTGAGCGCGGAGTCCCAGGTCGCCAGGGTGCCTGGTACGCCGACCGCGACGCCGGAGGAGACGAGCTGTGGGGTGAAGGGGTACGGCTTGCCGGTCGCCGGGTCGATGAACGCGTCGTGCGTGATGCCGGCCGGCGCCGTCTCGCGACCGTCGATCGTGCTGACCTTGTGGGTGCGGGCGTCGTAGTAGACGAAGTAGCCACCACCGCCGATGCCGGCGCTGTAGGGCTCGGCGACGCCGAGGGCCGAGGCCGTGGCGACCGCGGCATCGGCGGCGTTGCCACCCTTGCGGAGCACCTCCAGGCCGATGCGGCTCGCATTGGCGTCGACGGACGACACCGCCCCGCCGTACCCGTACGCCGTGGCCCCGCTCGCCGTGGCGGAGGACGGCGGGCTCGCTGAGACGGCGAGCAGGGTGCCAGCGGCGAGCGCTGCGGCAAGGCCCGCTGCGATGCGGCGACGTGGACGGGCATGTGCGACAAGCTCAAGCATGGCTTCCCCCCGGAAGACAGTCAGTGATGTCCCACCAACGTAAGCCTCAAGGCGAGCGATCGCGACTTACCCCGACGCAACGCAAGATGACGCCCGAGCGAGAGCCGAGCACGACGCAACGCGAGATGACGCCCGAGCGAAGCGAGGGGCAGGGTGGTCTGCGAGCTTGCGAGCAGACGCTCGCGAAGCGAGCACGGGCGCGGAGCCGCCGCTACCCCCACCAGAACGCCACAGCGATGATGGCGTACAACGCGATCAGCGAGGCGCCCTCCAGCCAGTTGGACTCGCCGTCGATCGTGATGACCGTCGCCAGCACCACCGACAGCAGCAGGCAGGCCACGAGCAGTGGGCTGAACACCAACGTCAGCGTGGAGAGCCCGAAGACGACGCTGATCAGCACCAACGCCGGCGCCAGCACCAGGGCGATCTGGATCGGGCTGTTGAGGATCACCGCGAACGCGTACTCGGACTGGCCCTTGGCGGCGAGCTGCACGCCGACGATGTTCTCGATCGCGTTGCCGGCGATCGCGACGACGACCAGCCCCGCGAACACCTGAGACACGTCGAGCGCGTCCATCGCCGGCTCGAGGGCGTCGACGAACCAGTCGGAGACGAACGCGGCCAGGGCGCTGGCGAGGGCGAGCAGGCCGATCGCGAGGCCGACGCTCCAGCGCGGCGCCTCGGCGTGGGGGTCCGCCGCCGCAGACCCGCGCTTCAGCGATGCCGGGAGGGACAGCGCGAACAGCACCAGCAGCACGACGGCGACGATGATCGAGAACGCCTTCTCGTGCGCGACCGCCGGCGTGTGGAGGCCGTGCGCGAGCGAGGGGATCGCCATCGCCGACACCGACAGCAGCATGAGGACCGCGATCGTACGAGCGCGCTCCGAGTCGAGTCGCTGCGTGCCGTGCCGGAGGCCACCCACGACGAACGCGAGCCCCAGGACGAACAGCAGGTTGGCCAGCACGGAGCCGACCAGCGCCGCCTTGACCACGTCGACCAGGCCGGCGCGCAGCGCGAAGATGCAGATGAACAGCTCCGGCAGGTTGCCGAGCGCCGACTGCAGGACGCCGGTCGCACCGGGTCCGAACCGGTCGCCGAGCTGCTCGACGCTGCGGCCGACCAGCGTGGCGAGCAGGGTGACCGCGACGGCGGAGACCACGAACGCGACGACCGCGGTCCAGTCGGCGTAGTGCGCGATCCCGGCGAGCACGACGGCGAGGCCGCCTCCGCCCAGGATGACGAGGTCCGAGCGGACGAACGTTGGCGTGGATGTCTGGCTGCTCATGGCTAGATCGTGGCAGACGCGTGCGGGAGGTGCTGGACTCCACTGAGAGAATGGACCCGTGCACACCGCCCTGACGCTCGTGACCCTGCTGGCCATCGTCGTCACCGTCAGCGCCGCGGCCGGGCGCTTCAAGATCTCGGCGCCCTTGGTGCTGATCGTCGTGGGGATCATCGGGTCCTACCTCGACTTCGTGCCGAACTTCAAGCTCACCCCCGAGATCGTGCTGGTGGGCCTGCTGCCGCCCCTGCTGTACGCGGCGGCGATCCGCACGTCGCTGATCGACTTCCAGACGTACCGGCGGCCGATCGCGCTGCTGAGCGTCGGGCTCGTGCTGTTCACGACCGTAGGCGTGGGACTCGTCGTCTGGGCCATGCTCGACGTCAAGCTCGCAGTCGGCTTCGCGCTCGGTGCCGTCGTCGCACCGCCGGACGCCGTCGCCGCCACGGCGATCGCGCGCAGAGTCGGCCTGCCGCGCCGGGTCGTGACGATCCTCGAGGGCGAGAGCCTGGTCAACGACGCCACCGCGATCGTCACGCTGCGCACCTCGATCGCCGCGATCTCCGGCACCGTGAGCGTGTGGCAGGTCGGCGGCGGGTTCCTCGTCTCGGCGATCGGCGGTGTCGCCATCGGCCTCGCCGTCGCGTTCGTCATCGGCCACATCCGCAAGCTGATCCAGGACGACGTGACCGACGTGGCGGTGTCGCTGCTGACGCCGTGGATCGCCTACCTGCCGGCTGAGGAGATCCACATCCACGGCCTCGACTCGCAGCCGTCAGGCGTGCTCGCGGTCGTCGTCGCCGGCGTCGTGCTGGGCCACAAGTCGCCGCGCATCCAGTCGGCCTCGTCGCGGCTGTTCGAGCGCACCAACTGGACCACCATCTCGTACGTCCTGGAGAACGCCGTCTTCCTCTTGATCGGCCTGCAGATCCGGTCGATCGTCGACGACCTGAGCAAGAGCGACCTCACGGCCACCCGCATCACCTGGTCGTGCATCGCGGTGCTCGCGACCGTGATCGTGCTGCGCATCGTCTGGGTGTTCCCGGCGACCTACATCCCGCGGATGATCCCCAGGATCGCCGAGGCCGAGGCGCGACCCACCCCTCAGGCGGCGTTCCTCGTCGCCTGGACCGGCATGCGCGGCGTGGTGACGCTGGCGGCGGTGTTCCTGCTGCCCGAGGACACGCCAGAGCGCGAGGTCCTGGTGCTCATGGCGTTCGTCGTCACGGTCGGCACGCTCCTGATCCAGGGGCTGACGATCCCGATGTTCGTGCGCTGGCTCAAGGTGCCCGGCCCGGACATCCAGGAGGACCACCTCCAGGAGGCCACCGTGCTGCAGTCGGTGACCGACGCCGGCATGGCCTACCTCGACGAGGAGGTCGACGACTCGGTGTCCGACGCCGTGATGCACCGGCTGCGCGAGCGGGCCATCGATCGTACGAACGCGGTGTGGGAGCGGCTCGGTGGCGCGGAGACCCCCAGCGCGCAGTACTCCCGCATCCGCGGCGAGATGATCAAGCGCGAGCGCGACGAGCTGCTCCGCATCCGCAAGCTCGGCACGGTCGACCAGGCCGTGCTGGCCCAGGTCATGAACGCCCTCGACGTCGAGGAGTCGATCCTCGACGTGGCCTATGAGGACGAGACGACGGCCAACCGCGAGGAGGACCTGCGCCCCTCGGACCCCGACGCGGCCTGCGAGCACCTGGCCGCCGCGTCCACGGTGCCCAATCCGGTGACGCCGACGGGCTGCGAGGAGTGCCTCGCCGAGGGCGGCGACTGGGTGCACCTGCGGCTCTGCATGGACTGCGGTCACGTCGGTTGCTGCGACTCGTCGGTCGGCAAGCACGCGACCCAGCACGCCAACGAGGCCGAGCACCCGGTGATCCGCAGCTTCGAGCCCGGCGAGGCCTGGCGCTGGTGCTACATCGACCAGGCCAACGGCTGAGCAGCTACGAGGTTCGGCGGTCTCCGAGGATCCGCAGCGCGATGACGCCGAGCGCCAGACCATGGCCGATCACCAGCGTCAGGCCGTGGTCGATCACCGCGGCGATGAACCGGCCGATCAGGCCGACGTCCTTGGCCAGACCGTCCACGTGGATCGCCGAGGAGTCGAACATGCACACCAGCAACAGGCTGCCGATCAGCAACGCCGGAGGCAGCACGCCGGCGGGGAACAACGAACGTACGTCGACGGCCAGCGGCACCGTGACGGCGATCAGGACGAAGCCGACCGAGAACAGCAGACCGAGGTGCCCATCCATCAGGTCGAGGCCGATGATGCCGGCCATCGCCAGGCAGGCGAGGACGATCGCCTGGCGTGCGCCGAGATCGCGTTGCGCCATGGCTGAGGGTGTGCGGGACACCGCCTGCGACATGCTTCGACGGTAGTTCACCGACACGTCGGGACACCGGCATTGCGGCGGGGTGTCGGGCCTGTACGGTGTAGCCCGGCGCAGATGCGACAGGCTGACAACTCGGGGGCAAGGATGAAGAAGACGATCGCGGCGATGGCTGCCGCAGGTGCATTGGTTCTCTCGATGGCGGGCTGCGACGGCTCGCACGACAAGGTGTCGGCCTCGCCGGAGAAGTTGGTGGCGACGACGGAGACGACCGGCGGGACCACGACGTGGCGCAACGTGAAGGTCCTGTCGAAGTCGGACGACTCGGCTTCGCGTACGTTCGCCTTCAAGGGCGAGCGCGGACGGACCAGCGTCGCCTACAAGCTGGCTGACGGCGCCGCGGTGACGATCCTGGTGATCGGGCCCGACGACAAGGTCGTCGACAGCCTCGAGAACACCCAAGGCGGCGACGGCAGCTTCTCCCTCGACATCCCGGCGGCGGGCGACTACTCGCTCAAGGTCAGCAACCCCAAGCAGGTGCGCTACACGATCAGCGTCTCCCAGCGCATCGACGGCTGAACCCGTGTCCACACGACCCGAGAAGGATGGCTCGCCCATGATCGAGACCGAACGCCTGACCCTTCGTCCGTTCACTCCTGACGACGCCGACTTCCTCTACGACGTCTTCAGCCGGCCCGAGGTCGCGCGGTGGAGCGGCGACGGCGTGCCCATCGCCGATCGCGACGAGGCGCTCAGGCGCATCGCCGGTCAGCCCAAGCGCGCCGGCGACCACCCGGCCGCGGGCATCTTCCACGTCAGCGTCAGGGAGACCGGTGTCCCGGCGGGCCTGGTGCTGTTCGCGCCGCTGCCGCCCAGCGAAGGCGTCGACCGTGACGACATGGAGGTGGGGTGGCACTTCCACCCCGACGCGTGGGGCAACGGCTACGCCACCGAGGCAGCGCAGGCGCTCGTCGACCGCGGCTTCGCGGCCGGGCTGACCGAGATCTACGCCGTGACCCATCCGGACAATGCCGCCTCGCAGGCGGTGTGCCGGCGACTCGGCATGACCGACCTCGGCCTCAGGTCGGAGTGGTACGACGTGGAGCTCCGCGCGTTCCGCCTCGATCAGCCGCGCGAGTAGGACATCGTCCGGATCTCGTCGGCGACCCGCTCGGGCTCGTCGAGCGGGAGGAACGTACGTCCACCGTCGACCTCGACCAGCTCGGCGTTGTCACCGAACGCCTCGCGGAGCCGCTGACCGTCGGCGAGCTTGAAGAACCGGTCGGCGTTGCCCCACACCAGCCGTACGGGCTTGCCGAACGTGCCGAGCCGGGTGGAGACGTCGAGCAGCTCGGCTGGCTTGACCTTGCGGAGGAACTTCGCGGTGTCGCGGCGTACCCCGGCATCCCGCAGCGAGGGGGTGATCCAGCGGGTCGTCAGCGCGGGATCGAGCGGCTTGGCGACGAGCCCGCCGAAGCCCAGCATCGAGTGGCGGAGCAGGCGCGGACGCATCGACGCCATCATGGCGCGCAGCCGCATCGGGCTCCGGCCGGTCTTGACGATCAGCCCGAACGGCGCCGGCGGGAACTTGTCGAACGCGTCGCAGTTGGTCAGCACCAGGCGGCCGATGCGGGTGTGGTCGGTGTCGATCACGAACTGGCACAGCGCGCCCCCGGTGTCGTTGCCCACGAGGGTCACGTCCGTGAGGTCGAGAGCGGCCATGAAGTCGATGATCAGGCGTGCCACGTCGCGGGGCGCGAGGTCGGCGTCGGGGTTGAGGGCGATGGGGTGCGAGCCGATCGGCAGGTCGGGGGCGTACGACCTGATGCCCTGGGCGGCGAGCCGGTCGGCGACACCTGTCCAGAGCTCGTGGTTGACCAGCAGCCCGTGCACGAACACGACCGGAGGCGCCTCGCTGTCCTCGGGGCCGGCGACCCGGTAGTTGATCTGGCCGAACGGGGTGTCGATGGTCGCCATGATTCTCCTTCGCGGGTACGGTGAACACGTGCTCCGACTAACATACATACAGTCTGTATGAAAGATCAACGGCGAACCCAGGCGGACCGTTCGGCGGCGACGCGCGAGGCTCTCATCCGCGCGGCGCGGCCGCTCTTTGCCGCCGACGGCTTCGGCGCCGTGAGCGCCGAGGCGATCGCGCGTGCCGCCGGGGTCACGCGCGGCGCGATGTATCACCAGTTCGCCGACAAGACCGAGGTGTACGCCGCGGTGCTCGAGGAGATCGAGGACGAGGTCATGGCGCGCATCAGCGCCGGCATCGCCGAGGCTGACCAGGACGACCTCGTCGAGGTCATGAAGGTCGGCGCGCGGATCTGGCTCGACGCGTGCGCGGAACCATCGGTGCACCAGATCGTGCTGATCGAGGCGCCGTCCGTGCTCGGCTGGGAGCGGTGGCGCGAGGTGAGCCTGCGACACGGCATGGGCATGGTGCAGGCGCTGATCCAGGGCGCGATCGAGAGCGGCCGCATCCCGCAGCAGCCCGTCCTCCCGCTGGCCCACGTGCTGATCGGCGCGCTCGACGAGGCGGCGATCTACCTCGCCCGCTCCGACGGCTCGGCGAAGACCCGCAAGGAAGTCGACACCCTCATCGATCGGCTGGTCGACGCCCTCTTCGTCTGACGACCGGCCGCAGACGGTGACGCCGGTGCCAGCCCGTACGATTGATCCTCGTGGCTCTCAGCATCGGCATCGTCGGACTCCCCAACGCGGGCAAGTCGACCCTCTTCAACGCCCTGACCAAGAACGACGTCCTCGCGGCGAACTACCCGTTCGCGACGATCGAGCCCAACGTCGGCGTGGTGGGCGTGCCCGACCACCGGCTCGGCAAGCTCGCCGAGATCTTCGGCTCGGAGCGCCAGCTCCCCGCGACGGTCCAGTTCGTCGACATCGCCGGCATCGTCCGCGGCGCCTCGGAGGGGGAGGGGCTCGGCAACAAGTTCCTCTCGCACATCCGTGAGTCCGACGCGATCTGCCAGGTCACCCGCGTGTTCCGCGACGAGGACGTGACGCACGTCGACGGCAAGGTCTCGCCCGCCGACGACATCGAGACGATCTCGACCGAGCTGATCCTCGCCGACCTGCAGACCCTCGAGAACGCGCTGCCGCGTCTCGACAAGGAGTCGCGCAAGGACAAGTCGCTGGTCCCCGCGTTCGAGGCCGCGAAGGAGGCGCAGGCCGTGCTCGAGGGCGGCAAGGGTGCGTTCCAGGCCGGGCTCGACCTCGATGCGATCCGCGACCTGCACCTGCTGAGCGCCAAGCGCCAGCTGTTCGTCTTCAACTGCGACACCGACGAGCTCAACGACGAGGACCTCAAGGCCCGCATGCGCGAGATCGTCGCGCCGGCCGAGGCGATCTTCCTCGACGCCAAATCCGAGGCCGAGCTGGTCGAGCTCGGTGACGACGAGGAGGCCGACGCGATGCGCGCTGAGATGCTGGCCGACATGGGTGTCGACGAGCCCGGTCTCGACGCCCTGGCGCGGGTCGGCTTCGACACGCTCGGCCTGCAGACGTACCTCACCGCCGGCCCTAAGGAGTCGCGCGCCTGGACGATCCCCAAGGGCGCCACCGCCCCGCAGGCCGCCGGCGTCATCCACACCGACTTCGAGCGCGGCTTCATCAAGGCCGAGATCGTCTCGTTCGACGACCTCGTCGAGGCCGGCTCCATGGCCGCCGCCAAGTCCGCCGGCAAGGTGCGCATGGAGGGCAAGGACTACGTCATGGCCGACGGCGACGTCGTGGAGTTCCGCTTCAACGTCTGAGTCGGTACGCAAGAAGGCATAGAACTGATGCGGCGGAATGACGCAACAGCCGGGGCAAAGTTGAGCCTGCCGGCAAGCCCTGGGCTAGATTCGACAGATGACATCCGGCGGGATCCCTCAGCAGCCGGAGGAGCCGCGCGGGAAGACGCCAATCAGAACTCAAATTCTCGTGTGGCTTTCGGTGCTGGGCGTAGTCGCCGTCATGATGATCATCCTGGCGCTGGTTGTTGTATGGGGTTTCGCTACAGAGCTCCCATCCGACTAGCCACTACTTGCACCAGCGCAGCGGAATGACGCGGCGCCTCAGATAGCCTGCATGTCATGTCAGATGAACCGCGTATCCCGCTCGCGGATGCGCTGCCGGGAATGGGGATTCACCCGTTGGAGGACGGTGAAGTTCCGATCAGTGCATTCCTGCTCATCAAGTTGCTCGATGAGGACGGGGATCCGTCCTGGTCGTTCAGGACAACGGAAGCTCCCAACCGAGAAGAGTTGCTCGGCGCACTGATGATTCAGGTCGATCTGTTGAAGGCCTCTCTGCTCAGCGACTGGGATGCGGACTAGAGGGGTTGGAGCGACCGCACGATGGGGAACTGATGCGGCGGAATGTCCGCGGCGGCGGCGAGGCACGACCTCGCCGAGCGCCTGCCTTGACGAGTGGTGCAGGGGCCGGCGGTGGAGGAAGACCGCCGGCCCCAGCTCGGGTTGTCAGCGACGTGAGGTCAAGGACCTCTTGTCACTGAGCGGGGTGATGCTGATGCGGTCGATGTTCGGTGCGAACTTCGACCTCAGCAGCTCCTCGTAGATGTCGGACGCGTACGTCTTGCCGTCGAAGTTCGGCAGCTCCTCGGACGAGAACCGGATCGTGTTCTTCCCCTTGGCCAACGTGACCGGGAACGACAGCTCCCAGAAGTTGTTCTGGTGGAAGCTGTGCGGGAACCACACGCGCTTCGCCTTGCCCCCGTTGATCGACACCTCAGCGTGCCGGGCCAGCGGGTCGGGGTTGTAGTGGGTCGCGGGCGACTGCTCTGGGTTGGAGTAGCGCACCGTCACCATGTCGGTGCCGGCCTTGGTGGCGGTGACCTTGAACGTGAGGGTGTTCCCGTTGCCGGGGGCGCCTCCGATGCGGGTCACCGCCTTGCCGCCACTGGCCAGCGAGTACGACTCCGCCTTCGCGGTGCCGGCAGCGGTCGCGTTCTCGGCCTCGTACGACGTCGTCGGCAGCGTGCCCTTCGAAGGACGTACGCCGAGGCTGTCGATCGCGAGCGATCCACCGTGCCCCGTCAGGACGACCTTGTTGACGCCGCCGCGCAGGAACACCTTGGCCGCGGGAATCGACCGCGTGACCGTGGCGAGCGTCTTGTCGTTGACGCTCAGTCGCGCGTTGCCGTGACCCGATGCCCTGAGGTTCAGGGTCGCCTCGCCGTCCTTGGCCGAGTAGACCCAGAACGTCACGGAGCCCTTCCTGCCCAGCGGCACCGTGCCCGAGCCCGACACGTGCTTGCGGTTGTAGACGGGCTTGGCGCCCTTGAGCACCGCGTTCTCGGCCTCGTAGACCGACGTCTTCGCCGCCGGGTTGGCCAGCGAGAGGTCCATCTTGTCGATGATCGCGTCGCCCTTGGTCGACTTGCTGCCGTCGAGGCTCTTGGCCGCCAGGGAGATCGTGTGGTCGCCGGCGGTCAGCTTGACCTTGGCGTCGGAGTGGTCCCAGACGACCCACTTGTAGCCGAGCGGCAGGTAGATCTGCTGCTCAGCGGCACCGTCGACGTTGAGGAACACGTTGGTGGGCCCCTGCTCCGCGACCTTGTCGAAGGTGTTCAACGAGTTGGCGAAGACGCTCAGGTCGTACGTGCCGGTCTTGGGCACCGAGACCTTGAAGCTCAGGACGCCGTCGGAGCCCGTGCGCAGGCCACCGACGTCGTACCCGCCGGAGGTGTAGAACTTGCTCACGTCGCCGGGCGAGCCCTCAGGACCGTTCTTGCTGTAACCGCCGCCCGTGTAGGTCGCGTCCTCCGCCTCGTACGTCTTCTGCCACAGCTTCGGGGCCTTCGACGGCGAGGTGGTGTCCTTGCCCGGCGTCAGGATGACCTGGTACGCCGACGACTCCTTGAGCGCGGGCAGCTTGCCCTCGCCGAAGTCGAGCGCGACGCTGCCGCCCTTGACCGAGGTGTCGTACTCCGCGACCGTCGCCGGCTGCGGCGAGTCACCGATCTGGCCCGTCCACGGGATCTCCTGCACGAGCACGTGGGCGCTCTTGCCGAACTTCCCGGTGCTGACGTGGTCGAACTGGACCGAGCTCTTGCCCGACGCGCCGCCGATGATCGCCCGAGCCTGGCTCTTCGCCGGGTCGTACGTCGCCACGCCCTGCAGCGTGTAGTTGGTGTTGGGCCGCGGCGGCGTGACGGCGACCGTGTGGCCGGTCATGTTGCCGTACGCGTTGAGCAGCCACCACTGGCCGTTGCCGCGGTTGGCCTGGACGGCGGAGTCGCTCAGGTTGCCGTCGATGTTCCAGTACGCGATGTCGGCGTCGACCTTGGAGTCCTCGATCGCCGAGACCCACTGGATCATCTGGCCGGGCACCGACGTGTGGTAGTTGAACGCGTACTCGTTGACGTTGATCGGCAGCTTCGTGCCGGCGTACGCCGTGCCGTCGAACGCGGCGGCCTCCCACGTGCGGTACTTCGCCACGTTGGTGCGGATGCTGGCCGGGTTGCTGAGCTCGTGCCACGTCATGACGTCGGGGACGGTCTTGGCCTCGACGACGTGCTTGAGCCAGCCCTGGATCTGCGTGTAGAGAATGCTCGTGTTCGGTCCTGCGATCCGGGCGTCGGGCATCTTGCCCTTGATCAGCGCGTACACGTCGTCCCAGGCCTTGAAGTAGTCCTTGGGGTTGTCGAGCCAGCTGACCTTGTTGTAGCTCCACTCACCGGTGCCGAACATGTTGCCCTCGGGCTCGTTGAACGGCACGAAGACGACGTGCTTCTGGTACGTCTTCGGCATGGTCAGCACCTGGTCGACCTGCTTGGCGATCTTCGTCTTGAAGTCGTCCAGCTTGGCCTCGGGGGTGTCGCCGGGCCACTGGTAAGGGAACCCGCGATAGATGTCGGTCATGTAGATGTAGGTGTCACCGCCGGTGCTGTCGGCGAGCGGCTTGACGACCTCGAGCGCGTCCGCGCCGGGGTGCTGCGGTCCGTCCTGCGCCTTGGTGGAGACCGTGCGCAGCTTCATGCCCTCGAGCAGGTTGCTGGTGGGCACGCCGGTGCCGTAGACGCCGTAGAGCGTGCCGGAAGCGCCACCGTGGAAGCCGCCGGTGCTCTTGGCGAGGTCGATCGTGACCTGGTTGGGCTTGGTGACCGTCACGTCGGCGGTGATGTCCTGGCCGCCGGCCGTGCCGTGCACCGTGAACGTGCCGAGCGAGGCGTACTTCGACGGGTCGACGGTGTCCCACGTGGTCGGCACGTTGCGGTCGAAACCGTCGCTGTACGTCGCGCGGATGGTGGCCGGCAGGGCGGGTGCCTCGCCGATGTTGGTGCGGAGGTCGAACGAGGTGTCGGCCAGCTTGGTCAGCGTGGGGACCGTGTCGACGAGGCCTGCGACCTGGTCGGCGGTGAGGGCCTCGTCGTAGAGCTGGACGTCGTCGAGCGCCCCGCTGAACAGCGGGTCGTTGCCGAACTGCGACTTGCCGAGGTAGCCCGCACGCGTCGCGGAGCTGTTGAGCAGCTGCGCGGCGGTGACGTCGGTCTTGGCCTGGTCGACGAACGCGCCGTCGAGGTAGAGCGACGTCTGGTGCTTGGCCGTGTCGAGCGTGACCGTCACGGTCCTCCATGCGTCGGAGGGCAGCGCGGCGTAGCCGGTCGTGTACGACTCGTCGCCCGGAGGCGCGGCCTTGACCGCGGCCCGGAGGTTGCCGTCACCGTTGGCCGGCGAGGCAAACAGGTAGTGGCTGGTGTCCTGGCCGATGTCGAAGATGCGCTGCCAGGAGCCGCCGGAGCCGTCCCACTTCACGCGGGCCGAGACGGTGAGGTCGGTGGCGCTGCCCAGCAGGTTCTTGGGCAGGTCGACGTAGGCGCCGGTCGAGCTCTGGGAGCCGCCGGGCAGGTCGAGGGCCGAGTCGCCGGCCGCCGCACCCGGTACGGCCGAGGCGGTCGCCTTGTTGACAACCGTGGCGTCGAGGCCCTGACCGCTGCGGTCGACGACCGTCCCGGTCGTGGCCGGGTCGCCGTCGAAGTCGTAGTGGGCGATGAGGTGGGCTGGGTCCGGCTCCGCGGCGTGGGCCGGTGTCGAGACCAGGGTCAGGGCGGCTAGCGCCCCCGCGGCTGTCGCCGCGATTCCCCTGGCCCCCCGAATGCGTTGCATCATCTCTGCTCCATTCCCTTAATCGTTGGATCCTGCTGGTGCGTCGTGGTCGAGCACGGGCGTCCAGACCCGCATGGTGGAGGGCCCGCGATTGGCCCACTGGTGGTACGGCCGGAACGTCACGACCGACGGGTCGTCGAGCGGTGCCCGGTCGACGGCGAGCCGGTCGCCGTACGGGAGCTCGCCGTCGTCGACGGCCACCCGGCTGAGCTGCACCGGCACGGTGGCACCGCCGCCCTCGGCGGGAACGACCCCTGCCGGGTCGATCTCGATGTCGTTGACGGTGACCCCGCCGGGCAGGTCGACGTCCTCGACCGCGAGGACGAAAGGCCCGCGCTCGAGCGCGACCTGACCCCGGATCGCGTCGATGCGTGGGTCGGGGTGGGTGACCCGCGGCGGCATGGGCAGCTGCAGGACGTACGGGCTGCCGGCGGGTCGCGGGCCCTTGATGACGACGGTGTCGCCGGTGACGGCGACTCGGTCGAGACCGTCCGACAGCACGGCGTTGCCGCGGGCCCAGGACGGCACGCGCAGGGTCACCGAGGTCTCGGCATCGAGGTCCCGCAGCAGCGTGACCGACACCGAGGGCTCGTACGGATAGCCGGTGCGCACCTGCACGCCGACCCGCGCGCCACCGGTGAGCTGGGCATCGATCGTCACGTCGCCGTACTGGTGGACGTGCAGCGCGTGGTTCGAGGCACTGGCGAAGTACATCCCGACGTTCGCCAGCGTGCGGGCGACGTTGGTGGGGCAGCACGACACCTCGAACCACGGCGCACGGAGGCTGGCGAGCGCTCGAGCGCTGTGATGCTCCTCGTCCGGCACCGTCCCGGCCACGCGCTGGTGGAGCGTGTTGACGTAGAAGAACGCCTTGCCGTCGGCGCGGGGCGAGCTGATGACGTTGTTGTAGAGGGTGCGCTCGATCAGGTCGGCGTGCCGCGTGTCGCCGGTCGCGAGGAGCAGCCGCCAGCTGAGCATGACCGACGCGATGCCGGCACACGTCTCGGCGTACGCGCGGTCCGGCGGCAGCTCGAAGTCCTCGCCGAACGCCTCGTCCTGGTGGTGCGCGCCCATGCCGCCGGTCAGGTACGTCCGGCGGGCCACGGTGTGCTCCCACTGGCGGGTGATCGCCTCGAGCAGCTGCTCGTCGTGGTCCTCGACCGCCACGTCCACGGCGCCGGCCGCGAGGTAGAGCGCGCGTACGGCGTGGCCCCGCAAGGTGTCGGCGTCACGGACGGGGACGTCGTCCTGGAAGTAGGCCGCGCCGAACTCGATCTCGCCGAGGGTGCCGTGGCCGCGCCGGTCGACGAAGCACCGCGCGAGCTCGAGCAG
Source organism: Aeromicrobium sp. Root236 (assembly GCF_001428805.1). NCBI lineage: Bacteria > Bacillati > Actinomycetota > Actinomycetes > Propionibacteriales > Nocardioidaceae > Aeromicrobium > Aeromicrobium sp. Root236. The sequence continues at coordinate 3,502,778 of NZ_LMIS01000001.1, forward strand.
ATCGCCGGCCTCGCCGGTTGAGCCTGTCGAAACCCAGCCTGTCGAAACCACCGCCCGGTGCAGCTCGACCAGCGCCAGCTCGATCTCGGGGTGGCCGCACACCGCCTCGCGGCCGCTTGGCCCGAACTCGGCATGCACGTGGTCGGCGAGCTTGAGCGCGACCCGGGGCAGGTCGCTCTCGATGCCGGCGCGGAGCGCGGCCGCGGCCGCCTGGAACAGGTGACCGAAGCAGTAGAGCTCGTGCCCCCACTCGAGGTCGGAGTAGCGGGCGCGTTGCCCGGGGTGGCCGAACGCCGTGTGGAGATAGCCGTCGGCCTCCTGCGCAGCGGCGACCCGCGCGACGAGGTCCTTGTACTGCGTCGCCAGGCCGGCCTCCGGTGCGCGACGCAGCTCCCACGCCATCGCCTCGAGCAGCTTGTAGACCTCGGAGTCGACGAACTCGACGCCGGCGTGCTCGTACGCGCCGCCGGCCGCGGCCGCGTCGAAGTTGCCGACCCAGCCGATGCGCTCGACCCAGTGGAGGCAGTGCTGGATGATCGCGCGTTGGTTGAGCTGCTGGTAGTCACCCCAGAAGCCCCCGTCGATCGTCAGCTCGCCGGGCGCGAGCGGACGCAGTGGTGTCGTCACATGCTCTCCAGCACGGCCGAGCCGTCGATGACGAAGACCGGGATCGAGGTGATCGGCGCGTCGGCGACGTGCGTCGAGCCGCCCTCGAGCACCTGACGCGTACGGACGTCGACCCAGCGGTGACCCGCGGGCAGATAGACCGCGCGGGACGTCGCGCCGGGCTCGGTCACGGGTGCCACCAGGATCGAGTCGCCGAACATGAACTCGTCCTCGACGTGCCACGCCTGCGGGTCGCCCGGGTGGTCGACGAACAACGGCCGCATCGGCGGCAGCCCGGTCGTCGAGGCGATCGCCATGTGCTCGTGGATGTAGGGCCGCAAGCGCTCGCGCAGTCGCAGCACGTCCGCGATGATCCCGTACGCCTCGTCGCCGAAGGCCCAGACCTCGTTGGGCCCGCCCGTCTGCGCGTAGCTGGTCGGCGTACGCGGGTCGCGGTCGCCGTGCAGGCGGAACAGGGGGCAGAACACGCCGAACTGGAACCAGCGGACCATGAGCTCCTGGTACGCCGGGTCGCTCGCGTCGCCGCCGTGGAAGCCACCGATGTCGGTCGTCCACCACGGTATGCCCGAGATCGCGATGTTGAGCCCTGCGCGCACCTGCTGGGTCAGCGAGAGCCAGGTGGCCGGGATGTCGCCGGACCACACCGCTGCGCCGTAGCGCTGCGAGCCCGCCCACGCCGAGCGGCACAGCAGCACCGTCGGGTCCTGGCCCGCCGACGCCATGCCTTCGGCGAACATGCGGGCGTTGTCACGGGGATAGATGTTGGCCACCTCGGCCCCCGGCCCGGCGTGCAGGACGAGGTTGGCGGGGTGCGCCGGGTTGAGCTCCGGCTCGCACGCGTCGAGCCAGAACACGCGGATGCCCAGGTCGAGGTAGTTCTGCTTGACCAGGCCCCAGACGTACTCGCGGGTCTCCGGGTTGGTCGGGTCGTAGAACGCCAGGGGCAGGGGAGTGGACATGCCCTTGTCCTGGATCGTCTGGTGAAACTCGACGCCCTGGTCCGAGCCGACGAGCAGGCCGCCGTCGCGGTAGTCCGCGAAGTTCTCCGACAGCGGCGAGACGGTCGGCCAGATCGACACCATCAGCTCGATGCCCATGCCGGCGAGCTCGTCGACCATCGCCTGGGGGTCGGGCCACTCGGCCTCGTCGAACCGGTAGTCGCCCATGGCCGACCAGTGGAAGTAGTCCGTCACGATGACCGACATCGGCAGCTCGCGGCGCCGGTGCTCACGCGCGACGCCCATGAGCTCGTCCTGGTCGAGGTAGCGCAGCTTGCTCTGCCAGAAGCCGCTGGCCCACTCCGGCAGGTCCGGCACGTGCCCGGTCGCGTCGGCGTAGCTGCTGAGGATGCCGGCGGGCGTGGCCGCGGCCGTGAACCAGTAGTCGAGGCCGCGTGCCTGCGTGGCGGTCCAGCGGGTGACGTCGTCGTTGAACTCCGCGCGGCCGATGCCCGGCATGTTCCACAGCAGGCCGTAGCCGCGGCTGGACAGCACGAACGGGATGTTGACCTCGGCGTTGCGCTGGACCAGGTCGAGCGACAGCCCCTTGAGGTTGAGCCGGCCGTGGGTGCGCTGACCCATGCCGTACAGCCGCTCGTCGGGGTACGCCTTGAACTGCTGGTGGATCTCGTACGCCCCGGCGCGGTTGCCCTGGAACACCCGCGATCCCGGCATCCAGAAGTGCTCGCGGCTCTCGGCCAGCAGCTCCTCGCCGGTGCTGGTGCGCAGGAACCTGATGAGCGGCTCGGGGTACGCCTGCTCCCTCGAGAACGTGACCTCGACGGTCACCTCGCCGTGGACGAGCTGGGCGAGGTCGCCTTCGATCTTGATGACCGGGTCCTGGGTGCCTTCGGGCACGTCGTCGAGCGCGCCGACCGAGCTCGTGGGGATCGAGAACTGCGCCGCGCGTACGCGGACGGAGTCCTTCCCCCACGCCTCGATGCGGAGGCGTTCGTGACGGTGCTGGACCTCGAGGGCCGATCCGGCGGTGCGGAACATGTTCATACGGGTGAAGCTCCTGAGCTGGTGAGGTGTGGGGTCAGTCCTTGACGGCGCCGGCGGTGACGCCGGCTGCGACGTAGCGCTGGGCGACGACGAGGAGGAAGGCAGCGGGGATCGAGGCGACGACGGCTGTCGCCATGATCGAGTTCCACTCCTGGTTGTTGTTGCCGATGTACTTGTAGATGCCGAGCGTGATGGGCTGCATCGAGCCGCCGCTGTTGAGCGTGCTGGCGAAGATGAAGTCCGACCACGCCCAGAGGAACGCGAACAGCGAGACGGTCACGACGGGGTTGCGGCTCACCGGCAGGATGATCGAGGTGAACGTGCGCCAGCTGCCGGCGCCGTCGAGCTTGGCCGCCTGGATCAGCTCGTCGGGGATGCCCGACATGAACGCCGTGAAGATCAGGACGCCGAACGGCACCGCGAGCGTCGAGTCGGCGATGACCAGGCCCCACCAGGTGTTGATGATCCCGACGTTCAGGAAGATGGAGTAGAACCCCATCGCCATGATGATCCCGGGGATCATCTGCGCCATCAGCAGGACGAACGTCAGCGGCCGGCCGCCCATCGGTCGCAGCTTGGCCAGCGAGTACGCGGCGGGCGCCGACACCGCGAGCGTGAGGGCCACCGTGCCGATGCCGATGGCCAGGCTCGTGCCGAGGTAGGGCAGCTGGTCGTTGATCACGGCGCGGTAGCCGCTGAACGTCGGGTGCAGCGGCAGCAGGTAGGGCGGGTCCCGCCGCATGTCGCCCGTACGCATGAGCGAGACGTTCAGCATCCAGTAGACGGGGAACAGCATGAACGCTGTCAGGACGATCCCGATGACGGTCTTGGGGGTGCTCCTGGCGGTCCTCATCGGGCGGCCTCCGAGCGCTGGAACTTGATGTAGAGCAGGCCGCACAGCATCGCCACGATGATGAGCAGGTTGCCGACCGCCGCGGCGGGCCCGAAGTGGGGGAGCAGCGAGCCGAAGCCGAGCTCGTACGACCAGGTCGACAGCGTGGTCGAGGAGTTGCTCGGCCCACCCCGGGTCATGATCCAGATGATGTCGAAGACCTTGAGCGTGTAGACGAAGCCGAGCAGCAGCGTGATCGCCGAGACCGGCCGCAGCAGCGGCAGCGTGATGTGCCGGAACGTCTGCCAGCTGCTGGCACCGTCCAGGGCGGCTGCCTCGACGAGGTTGTCGGGGATGTTCTGCAGCCCGCTGTAGAGGATCACGAGGTTGAACGGGATCCCGATCCAGATGTTCGCCAGGATCACGGCGACGAGCGACCAGGTCGGCGACGTCAGCCAGTTGACGTCGGGCAGGCCGAACGCGTTGAGCGCGGTGTTGACCACGCCCGAGTCGCTGTTGAGCATCCACGACCAGGTGGACGCCGAGACGATCATCGGCAGCAGCCACGGCACGAGGAACAGTGCGCGCAGGGTCGACGAGAGCCGGAAGTTGTTGTTGAAGAACACCGCGAGCGCGAGACCGATCCCGTACTGGAAGGCGATCGACACCACCACGAAGATCCCGGTGTGGATCACCGCGGGCCAGAACGTGGGATCGGCGAAGACCTCGCGGAAGTTGTCCAGCCCGATGAACGGCGCGTCACCCGAGACGAACGAGCGCACGGTGTAGTCGCGGAGGCTGAGATCGAGGTTGCGGTAGAGCGGATAGGCGTAGAACGCGATCAGGTAGATCACGACCGGCGCCAGGTAGGCCCAGGCGATGAAGCGGGGGAGGCGAGGGGCCCGGCGCCCCCGCGCCGAGACCGGGGTCTCGACGCGGGGCGCCCGGATGGCGGCCCTGGTGTTGCTCATGATGAAGCTCCAGTCCGAGGGTTGGTGTTACTTGACCTTCGAGGCGGCGGCCTTCTGGGCCGTCTCCATCGCGGCCTTCGGCGAGTCCGAACCGCTCATGGCTTTCTGGAAGGCGTCCCACATCTGCTCGGAGATGATCGGGTAGTTCGTGCCGAGGTTGTCGCTCGTACGACCCTTGGCGTCGCCGACGGCGGTGACCCACGGCGCGAGCTTCGGGTCCTTGGTCGCCTGCTCCTGCTGGGCGCTCTCGATCGGCGCGATGTAGGACAGCGTCGCGTCGGTCTTGAGCAGGTTGGCCGGGCTGGTCAGGCAGTCGATGATCTTGGTCGTCTTGGCGTACCGGGCGGTGTCCTTCTGCACCGGTGCCGCGACGAACTCACCGCCGGTCGGCACCGGAGCGGCGCCGCCGTCCTTGGCCGGGATCGAGATGATGCCGTACGTGAAGCCCAGCTTCTCGGCGTTGCCCATCTGCCACGTGCCGTTCTCGACGAACCCGAACTTGCCGGTCTCGAACTCCTGCCACGCGGTCGTCTGGGTGTTGTTGATGACCGAGTTGGGCGCGTAGCCCTTCGACAGCCAGTCGTCCCACAGCTTGACGGCGGAGACGGCATCGGGCGACGCGAGATCCTTGAGGTTGGCGCCCGAGCCCCAGAACCACGGCAGGAACTGGAAGGAGCCCTCCTCGGTGCCGATGCCCGAGAACGTGATGCCCTTGGCGCCCTCGTCCTTGATCTTCGCGAGCGCCGCGTTGAGCGAGTCCCAGTCCTTGATCGAGGTCGGGTCGACGCCGGCCTTCTTGAGCAGGTCCGCGTTGTAGTAGAGCGCGAGCGTGTTGGCGCCGATCGGCACGCCGTACGCCTTGTCGTCCAGGACTCCCGCAGCGGCGATGTTCTTCGCGAACGGCGCCGTGTCGAGCTTGAGGTCATCGGCCGAGGCGAGGACTCCTGCGTCGGCGAGGGTCGAGATCACCGGGTTGTCGATCACGATGACGTCGGGCGATGCGCCCTGCTGGCCGGCGAGGAGGGCCTTGTTGGTCAGGTCGGAGGTGTCGTAGCCGGTCCGCTTGATCTTCACCCCGGCCTCGTCGCCGCAGGACTTGACCAGCTTGACCCAGTCGGAGGAGTTGTCGAACTGCGGGTAGGGGTCCCAGAACTGGAACTGCTTGCCGCTGGAGCCGCCAGAGCCGCCGGAGTCGCTGCCGTTGGAGCAACCGGCGACGGTCCCGGCGAGGGCCAGGCCGGCGAGGGCCAGGCCGAGCGGCCGAAGTCGAGAGTGGGTCATGAGTGGAACCTTTCGTTGTGTCGAACCGATTCGACAACGGGCGTCGAAAAGCGGCGGAGGGTTGGGGTGTTCTCAGCGGGTGCTGCCTCGGTCCACGAGCTCAGCGGCGATGAAACGGACTTCCGAGGGATCCGTCGTGCCGGGGTTCTGGATGCGGTGCGTCAGACGCTCCACGGCCAGGCGGCCCAGCTTGTCCGGGGACGACTCGACCGCCGTGTAGGGCAGCGAGAAGCTCCGGGCAAAGTCCTTGGAGTAGAGGCTCACGACCGACAGGTCGTCCGGGACACTGACGCCCCTGCTGTGCAGCACGGCGGGCAGGACCGCCACCGACGCGTCGTTGTGCACGATCAGGCCGGTGGCCTTCGGTGTCGCGTCGAGGATGCGGTTCAGGCTCTGGTCGATGGCCGGCTGCCGGGACTCGCCGTAGTGCGCCGAGAACTTCATGCCGTGCTTGGTGGCCTGCTCCAGCGCGGCGTCGCGGAACCGCCAGGCGTACGAGCCGCCGCGCTCGTAGACGTGCCGCGGGGGAGTGATCAGGCAGATCTCCTCGTGACCGAGCCCGTGCAGGTGGTCGACGAGGGTGCGCGCCGCGTCGGGGAAGTCTAGGTCGAAGACGTCGAGCCCCTCGGTGTCGGCGGGGAGGCCCACGAGCACGCCGGGCTGCCGGGCGGCGCGGAGGGAGGCGAGCCGTGGGTCGTCGTGCGCGACGTCCAACAGGATCAGCCCGTCGACCATGCCGGACTGCGCGACGCGCGTGAGGGCGGCGGCGCCGTCGGCCTCGGTCATCATCAAGATGTCGTAGCCGAGCGAGCGAGCCGACTCGGTGATCGGGAGCAGGTATTGCAGCATCGCGGGCGCGAACTCGTCCTCGTGGAACTGCAGCAGCAGGCCGAGGACCATCGTCTGGGACGTCTTGAGCGCTCGAGCCCCGGCGTTCGGAGTGAAGTTCAACGACTTGATCGCGTCGTCGATCCGCCGCCGGGTGTCGAGCGAGATCGTGCGCTTGCCCGACAGGGCGTAGGAGACCGTGCTGCGCGACACGCCGGCCGCTTTCGCCACGTCTCCGATGGTCGCCATCCGCTACACCCTCTCGCTGATCGAACCGGTTCGACGAACCGGTTCGACGAATGTAAGGCAGGTCACACCGGCCTGACAAGGGCTGGGTCGGAACTTTTCCGAATCCATGGAACGGGCAGGCGGAGTGTGCCACGGTCGGGGCATGCCCCGGCGCGTGATGTTCGTGCAGCTCAAGTCGGACGAGGGGACCGATCGTGGCCCTTCGTGGATCGGCTGGGTCGACTTCAGCAAGTCGTGGGCGACCGCCCGCTACCGGGGAAGGGAGCTCAGACGCGTGCCCGGCGGAGGCGTCGACGGCAACTTCGTGGACGTCGAGACGGACGAGGAGTTCTGGATCTCCGGACCCAAGCGCGACCGCACCGACACCCGCTACGGCCCTCGCACGACCGAGGTGGACGAGGACGCCCGTGAGGCGTACGAGGCGTTTCTCGCCGGGTCGCCGTTGCCGGGGCGCGAGCGCGGCTGACGCGCGACCTGTCCCGATCAGGCCGGTCGCGGCCTACGATCGAGCATGGCTCTCTGGACTGATCGGATCCTGCCGCACCTCGTCGACAGGTCGCTGTCGACCGGGGACGTGATGAAGGAACGCCAGCGGGTGTGCGCGGGCCTTCGCGGCGAGGTCATCGAGCTGGGCTTCGGGTCAGGTCTCAACATCGAGAAGTACCCGGCCGCGGTCGACTCGGTCGCCGCGGTGGAGCCGTCCGACACCGCGTGGCGGATGTCCGCTGATCGCCGTTCCGGGTCGCGTACGCCGATCAGCCGGTCAGGGCTCGACGGCCAGGCGCTCGACGAGGCCGACAGCTCGTACGACGCGGCGCTCTCGACGTTCACGTTGTGCACGATCCCGGACGTCGAGCTGGCGCTGCGCGAGGTTCACCGTGTGCTGCGGCGGGGCGGCGCGTTCCACTTCCTCGAGCACGGACTGGCGCCCCAGCAGCAGGTCGTGAGCTGGCAGCGGCGGATGGAGCCGATGCAGAAGGCCGTGGCCGGCGGCTGCCACCTCACCCGCGACATCCCCGCGCTGGTCAGCGCCGCCGGGTTCGAGATCGCCGAGCTGGAGCAGCGCTACCTGCCCGGGCCGAAGTTGGCGAGGCCGTGGGCATACGTCCACTCGGGCACGGCCGTCCGCGTCTGAGGCTGGTTCAGGAGGCCTTGCGCTCGACCTCGGGCTCCTCGGCGTCGTCGCGCTGACGAATGAGGCTCAGCACGGGAGCCGGGAGGTTGCCCTCGCGGATCTGGGCGACCCATGCGCGTACGTGACGAATGATGGTCGGGAGTGACAGGACGAATGCTGCGAAGAGCGCGCACAGCAGCAGTCCGGCCAATGGGCGGATGACAAGGTCGATCATGGAACCATTCCTCGGCAGGGGGAAGCAGGTGACGATCGAGATGACGACCGGCCCATCTGCTTGAGGCGAAAACGTACGTACCCACATCTACCTGCGTAAATGCCGAGACTCAAGCCGACATGCCCCAGCCGGCGAACAATCTCAGATGAATCTTCGGAGCTGCTCCATCGGCACGAGCCGGAGCAGCTGCCGCGGGATCGTGAGCCCGGCGAGGTGGACCGTCCCGGGGCTCTCCTCGGCGTCCGAGAGCCCCGCGGCGCGGGTCGTGTCGGTGCGGATCGCCAGGGCGTCGACCGCCATCACGACCTGGCGCGACCGCACCTCGGCAGCCGCTGACGTGCACTCGATGACGATCACGTGCTCGTCGGTGCGGGTCGTGCCGAGCGCGGTGATCCCGGGGTGGTCGAGGCGGTGGATCGCACGCAGGATGCGCTGCTGGCGGGTCTCGGAGGAGATCCTGTATGTCGACGTCCAGGCGGCGCGGTGCGGCGTTGACGTCATGCCTCAAGGCTAGGAGTGGACCTTGGCCGCAGGTGTCCGTTCGCTGGGCACGGCAGGTGAACTTTGGATGCCGATTCCGTGAACGGGACAGCCTGTGGACTGGTTATCGTCAGGCATGACCGACACCTCGTTGAGCGCCAGGCAGGGTCCGCTGAAGCAGCAGTACCGTGACGACCCACAGTCTGCAGTCGTCACGCTGCGGTCGACCGGACACCTCGGCGACGGGGTCAGCTGCTCGCTGGACACCGGGCGCGCGATGGCCGCCGCCGGTCTGCACCCCGCCGCCGGAGGCGACGGCACCCAGCTGTGCTCCGGCGACATGCTGCTGGAGGCACTGGTCGGCTGTGCCGGCGTCACGCTGAGTGCGGTCGCGATGTCGCTCGGGATCGAGGTGCGCGGCGGCGTCGTCAGAGCAGAGGGCGACCTCGACTTCCGTGGGACCCTCGCGGTCGACAGGGAGGTGCCGGTCGGCTTCACCGACATCCGGCTCTCGTTCGAGCTCGACACCGATGCGAACGCCGAGCAGCTGGCGACGCTCGAACGCCTGACGGAGCGCTACTGCGTCGTGCTGCAGACCATCAAGGTGGCGCCGCGCCTCAGCGTCTCGACCTCGCCTCGAAGGCCATGACGGCGACCTCCGTCGCGATCGCCCGCCGCAAGGCGAGCAGTGCGTCGGCTGGAGCAACGGGTGCGTGGCCCACCCGCTGCTCGTAGCTGCAGATCCGGCCCCGGCGTCCCATACGACGAACGTATGGTTTGAGAGCCTGTCGCGGAGGACGTGAAGGTCACCGATGCTCGGGACCTAGGCCTCTGTCGATCGAGTCCCGGATCTCGCTTGGCGCCAGATCTCAGCGGTACGCGTGCTGCATGGCTGATCCCAAGGATGCACGCAACGCCAACACCGACGAGGACGGCGAGCTCGCCAACCAGGGCCCCGTACCGCCCGAGCCGGAGGACGTCAGCGACACCGGCGAGCGGCGCGGCGACCTGGCACCGCAGGCCGGCGGGCCGGCTGAGGAAAACGACTGACGGTCAGGCTCCGGCAGGACCCGCATGGCTGCCCCGGCGTCGCCCGGGCTGCACCGGTCTGTCGTCGTGGTCGTGCTCGCCCTTGGGCGCCAGCAGCACCGCGAACGCCGTCGTGATCGGCACGGCGAGGACGAGGCCGATGGCGCCGACGATCGTACGGACGATCTCGGTGCCGATCTCCTCGGTCGTCGCCATCGTCCCCAGGCTCTGCTGGTAGGCCGTGATGAGCAGCAGGATCGTCATCGCCGAGCCGGCGTACGCGAACACCAGCGTGTAGACGCTCGACGCGATGTGGTCACGGCCGATGCGCATGGCCGAGGCGAACAGCGAAGCCGGCCTGATCGACGGCTGCATGGCACGGAGCTCCCAGACGGCGCTGGCCTGCGTCACCGTGACGTCGTTGAGGACACCCAGCCCGGCGATGACCATCGTCGCCGCGACGACGCCGGAGATCTGGACCCCCGGCACCGTGGCCAGGAGGGTCTGGTCGTTCTCGGACCCGACGCCGGACAGACTCGTCCACGCCGTCGCTCCCAGCCCGAGCAGCCCGGTCACCCCGATGCCGACGAGCGTGCCGAACAGGGCCGAGGTCGTACGGATCGACACCCCGTGTGCGAGGTAGAGCACCACGATCATGATCACCGTCGAGCCGACGATCGCCACGGGCACGGGTGACTCGCCCGCGAGGAATGCCGGCAGGACGAACTTCGTGAGCGCGAGCACCGTCACCGCGATGCCGACGAGGGCGAACAGGCCGCGCCATCGCGCGACCGCCACCACGAGCACCGAGAAGATCACCGCGAGGGCCGTGAGCGGCACCCCCCGCTGGAAGTCGAAGAACTGGTACGACACGGGCTGGCCCTTGGTCGCGAGGCGCAGGACCTTGACCTCGTCACCGGCCTTGATGCCGGCCTTGTAGCGCGCCGCGTCGAGGTCGAAGGTCGCCGTGCCGCCGTCGGTGGTTGCCGTGATGTGCGCACAGTCGCCCTTGACCTGGGGCAGGCCGTCGGGACCTTGGCCGCCGCTGTTGCAGTCGAACGGGTCGACTCCGGTGACCTTGGCGCTGATCGTCGTGACGCCTTGCCCGCCGTAGGGGTTCTTGTCGTGCGGCACCTTGTCGGAGTCCGGCCACAGGACGACCATCGCCGCGAGCGCCAGGGCGGCGATCGCGAACACGGCGACGGCGAGGGTGGCGGCGAGGCCGCGTCGGGGAGGTCCGTAGTCGGCCACGTCATGCGAGTGAGAATGTGCCACGATGAAAGAGTGCCACGCGACGACACAGAGCCTGAGCACCTGCCCGGCGCGGTGGGCGGTGCCACGCGCGTCGGCCGCACCGTGCGTCGGCCGACCGGCCCGTGGACGCCGGCGGTCCACGAGCTGCTGACCTACCTGCACGACAACGGCCTGCGCGGCATCCCGGAGCTCCACGGCATCGACGAGGACGGCCGCGAGATCCTGGAGTACGTCGAGGGTCGCGGCGTCCCCGTCGACAAGGAGATCGTCCTCGACAACGTGCTCGCCGAGGCGGTGACGTGGCTGCGCGACTTCCACGACCTCGTCGACGGTTACCGGCCCGAGGGCGTACTCCAGTGGCGTGGCGGCGAGGCGGAGCTCGCCGAAGGGCAGATCATCTGCCACCACGATCCCGGCGCCTACAACTGGATCATCCAGAGCGGCCACTTCGTCGCGATGATCGACTGGGACATGGCCGGGCCCGGTCGCCCGATCGAGGACCTGGCGTTCCTGGCCTGGACCGGCATCCCGCTCTACCGCGAGATCCCGGTCGACGACGTGGCCCGCCGGCTCGACCTGCTGGTCGACGCCTACGGCGAATGGGGTCCGATGACGGTGCTCGACGCGGTGGTCGAGCGCATGACGGCGGCCGGCGATCGCATCGAGGCCGGTCAGGCCCGTGGCGACCAGGGCTTCGTCAACCTCGGCAAGGTCGGCGAGCCGCAACGTACGCGTGACCGGGTCGCCGCGTTCCGTGAGCGGATCCCGGCGATCGAGGCGGCGCTGTGACCCGGCCGGAGCTCGCCGAGGCTCTTGACCTCGAGCCGCATCCCGAGGGTGGCTGGTTCCGGCAAACCTGGGCCTCGCCGGTCTCGGTGACGCTCGCCGACGGCCGCGTACGTCCGACCGCGACGCTGATCTACTTCCTGCTCGCCGCGGGCGAGGCGTCCGCGTGGCACCGGGTCGCGTCCGACGAGGTGTGGCTCGCCCACGAGGGTGCTGTCGTGGTCGAGTTCGGCGGCTTCGGCGACGAGCCGGGCCTGTGCGAGGCCCACGTCGTCGGCTGCGACCTCGAGGCGGGTGAGCTGCCGCAGGTGCTGGTCTCGGCGGGGGTGTGGCAGCGGACCCGGCCGTCCGAGGACGACGCGCTGGTCAGCTGCCTCGTGTCACCCGGGTTCGACTACGACGACTTCGAGCTCGCCTGAGCCTCGGCGCGCCAACTTTTGAAGCCTTAGGCACCCAAGGCGGCGTGGGAACCTGCCGAAGGCTTCATAACCTGCCCGCTGCGGATGACGATCGGTGCGCCGAACTCGGTGCGGACCGTGTCGGCGTACATCACCGAGTCGGGTGCACGTCCGGAGATGCCCGGCAGCCCGGCCGCCGCGACCAGCTCGTCGTCGAGCGACTCGATCGTGGCGGTCCGCAACGGCCACGGCGCGTGGTGGTTGGGGATCCAGAGCGTACGACCCAGGTAGCGGGTGTGCAGCCCGAAGCGCGCCGTCACGAACTGCTGGACCTCGGACGGCTCGGCGATCGGTTCACCGATGCGGACCGAGATCCGTGCGCCGGCTCCGCGAGGGCGAGGCCAGCGCCGTCGGGTCGCGTAGTCGATGCGGTCGCCCTCCTGGCGGATCCGCATGCGAGCCCACATGTACGGCGTGCCGAACGCGACCCGTGCGCCGAGGGCGACGAGCAGCCGGCTCGTCTCGAGCGACCGGAACACGATGCCGTGGTGGCCCTCGTCGTCGACGGAGTAGAGCCGGACGTTGGTCTCGGCGAAGTCGCCGAAGAACGGCACCGCCGGTCCACGGCCGAACCCGGCGCGGCGCATCTCGAACGGGATCAGCCCGACGTACGTCACGCCGTCGAGCACGTCGGGGCGGGTGCCGGCTGGCAGCAGGGGAGCCACCAACGCGGGATCGACCGCCCAGTGGATGAACGCCAGACGGGTCCAATCCTGGCGCATCAGCCGAGGGCCGACGAGCTCGTCCGGCAGGGAATTGAACGTGTTCATATTCTCAGTGTGCCACCGCCGGCCACCTGCTGGGGCCCGGAACCGCAACGACTACGTCACACGTGTCAGCGGCCGAGCCACTCCGACGTCTGGGCGTTTGCGAACGTCCCGGTGGGATCCATGCGGTCGGCGAGGGAACGGAAGTCGGCGATCCCGGGGTAGGCCGCGGCCAGTCGCTCCCGGTCGCTCTGGAACACCTTGCCCCAGTGCGGTCGCGCGGCGAACGGCGCCAACGCGTCGTCGAGGGCCGGCAGCAGTGACGTCACCTCGGGCACGTGCATCCGCCAGGTGAAGTGGACCGCGAGGCAGTCGACGTCGTGGCTGGGGCTGAGCCAGAGATCGTCGGCGGCGATCGTCCGGAGCTCGCTGACGAACAGGTGCGGCCGGATCGCCGGCGCGAGCGCGCGTACGGCATCGATCGCCGCGAGGGCGTGGAACCGCGGCACCAGGTACTCCGTCTGCAGCTCCTCGCCGTTGCTGGGGGTGAACCCGAGGCGGAAGTGCGGCAACCGGTCCCACCACGCACCGGCCGCGCCGAGCTGACGGGTCGTGAACTCGGCCGACTCGTCGGGCAGCGGGTGCAGCTCGCGCGTCGCCGGCGCGGCGCCGAAGAATTCGGCCGGCGGCGTGACGTCCGCGCGTGACTTGAGCCAGGCCTGGCCTGCGCCCGCCGCGCCCCAGTCGGTGAACATGCTGACGCTGTACGCGCTGGAGGTGATCGCGTCGAGGTTGGCCGCGATGGCCTCCCACGACACGCCCTCGTAGACGTCCTGGCGGACCTGGAACGTGGGCACGATGTCGAGCGTCACGGCGGTGACGATGCCCAGGCAGCCCAGCGACACGACCATCCCGGCGAAGTCCGCGTCACCGCGCCGCACCGTCAGCACCCGGCCGTCGGCCGTGACGAGCTCGAGCCCGGCCACCGAGCTGGCCAGGCTGCCGTTGTGGTCGCCCGAACCGTGGGTCCCGGTGGCGATGGCGCCGCCGACCGAGATGTGGGGGAGCGATGCGAGGTTGTGCAGTGCCCAGCCCGCGCGGTCGAGCTCCTCGACGAGCTCGCCGTAGCGCAGCCCGGCCGAGACCGTCACCGTCCGCGCCTCGGCATCGACCTCGACACGCTTCGGCAGGGCCGCAACCGACACCTGCACGCCGTCGGTGTCTGCGATGCGGTTGAACGAGTGACGGGTGCCGAGAGCGCGTACGCGTGGCGGCGCGGCCACGACCTCGCACAGCTCGTCGACCGTGGCCGGCTCGAGGAGCGCCGAGGCGCCGTACGTCAGGTTGCCTGCCCAGTTGGTCGCGGTCATGTCACCAGTGTGCTGGGCGGGTCACACGTCGATCCTCCGGGTGAGCCCGAGGTCGTCGAGGAACCGCTCGTCGTGGCTCACGACGATGAACGCGCCCCGGTACGATTCCAGCGCCTCGACCAGGTGCCGGATGCTCGGCAGGTCGAGGTTGTTGGTCGGCTCGTCCAGCAGCAGGAGCTGAGGCGCGGGCTCGGCGAGCAGGAGACAGGCCAGCGTGGCCCGCAGCCGTTCGCCGCCCGAGAGCGTCGAGGCCTGCTGGTCGGCGGCGCGTCCACGGAACAGGAACCGGGCGAGCTGGGCCCGCCGCTCGTTCTCCGTCGTGCCGGGCGCGATGCGGGCCACGTTCTCGGCGATCGTGAGCGTCCCGTCGAGCAGATCCATCCGCTGGGGCAGGTAGCGCAGCGGCACGTACGCGCGCACGGCGCCGGCCGCGGGCTCGAACTCACCGGTGATCGTCCGCAGCAGGGACGTCTTGCCGGTGCCGTTGGCGCCGGTCAGCCCGATGCGCTCCGGGCCGCGTGCGTCCACGTCGATCGTCAGGTCGCCGTACGCCGGCCGGACGCCCTCGAGCGTGAGCACGTCGCGTCCCGACGGGACCACCGTGTCCGGCAGGTCGACGCGGATCTCGCGGTCGTCGTGCACCAGCTCCTCTGCCTCGGCGAGACGGGCGCTGGCGTCCTCGATCCGGTCGTCATGGACCCCGCGCAGCTTGCCGGCGGACACCTGGGCCCGCCGCTTGTAGTTGCCCATCGCGATCTTGGGCATCCGCTTCTCGGCCCAGGCCTTGTCGCCCTGCTTGCGCCGGGTCGCGAGGACCGACTCGGCCTCGATCCGGTCGCGTCGCTGGGCCCGAAGGTCGGCCTCGGCAGCGCGTACGGCACGCTCGGCCGCTTCCTGCTCGACCGCCACGGCAGCCTCGTAGTCGTCGTAGCCGCCGCCGTACCAGCGCACGGCTCCGCCCCGCAGCGACCCGATGTCGTCCATCGCGTTGAGCAGCTGGCGGTCGTGGCTCACCACGAGCAACGTGCCCTTCCACGACACGACGATGTCGATCAGGCGGTCCCGTGCAGCCGCGTCGAGGTTGTTGGTCGGCTCGTCGAGCAGCAGCACCGACGGGCGGGCGAGCAGTCGGGCGACGAGGGACAGCAGCACGAGCTCGCCGCCGGACACCGAGGCGACCGTGCGGTCGAGGCCGAGGTGACCGAGGCCGAGCCGGGCGAGCTCGGCCTCCGTGCGCTCGGCGATGTCCCAGCGGTCGCCGATCGCGTCGAAGTCCGCGACGGACGTCGACCCCGCCTCGACGCGTGCGAGGGCGGCGATGGTCTCGGCGATGCCGAGCACCTCCGCCACGGTCTGGGTCGGCTCGGCGCCGGGGTCCTGCGGGAGGTACGCCACGGCGCCGTCGACGCTGATCGTGCCGCCTTGAGGCGTCAGCATTCCGGCGATCAGCCGGAGCAGCGTGGACTTGCCGGAGCCATTGAGGCCGACGAGTCCGTGGCGCCCGGGACCGAGGCCCAGGTCGAGACCGGAGAAGACGGGCGAGCCGTCAGGCCAGGTGAAAGAGAGGTCGTTGACAGAAAGTGATGCACGCATGTGCGCTCCATGAGGTCGATGGGTGCGCAGGCCGCTGTGGGCTGCTGCGCGGGATCTGACCTCAGAGCTTCAACGTTCCGGCTACCTGTCCTCGGGGATGCGTACGCCGACCATCATACGATCTTGCCGTGACTGGAATCTATTTCGACTCCGACGAGGATGCGGTCGAGCTCGTCAAGGCCCTCGAGAGCGAGGGCTACTCGACGACGCTGACGCGTGAGGCGTTCGCCGGCGAGGAGGACTGGGAGGACCGCGCCTGGGTCCTCGTGGTCGAGCCGTTCGACGACCGCGTGGTGGAGATGGTCGACGTCTACGGCGGCTGGCTGCCCGGTGACGACCGCCTGCCGGAAGACCCGCCCGAGCTCCCGGGCGCACCCAAGCGCCTCAAGGACTGACCGCCGTCAGGCGTCCAAGTGGTCCTTGAGGAACTGGACCTGCAGCAGCTTGAGGTTCTCGGCCACGACCTCCTGCGGCGTCATGTGGGTGACGCCCGACAGCGGGAGGACTGTGTGCGGCCGGCCGGCAGCCAGGAGCGCCGACGAGAGCTGCAGGGTGTGCGCGGCGACGACGTTGTCGTCGGCGAGGCCGTGGATGATCATGAGCGGCCGCTCGAGCCCCGGCGCCAGCGGCAGCAGCGAGTTGCGGTCGTAGACCTCGGGCTGCGTCGTGGGATCGCCCAGGTAGCGCTCGGTGTAGCACGTGTCGTAGAGGCGCCACTCGGTCACCGGCGCTCCGGCGACGGCCGCGTGGAACACGTCGGGTCGCTTGAGCACCGCGAGAGCTGCGAGGTATCCGCCGTACGACCAGCCGGTGATGCCGACGCGGGTCGTGTCGACGTCGTCGGGGTACGCCTTGGCGACCGCCTCGAGCGCCGCCACCTGGTCGTCGAGCGTGACGGTGGCGAACTCGTGCAGCACCGAGCGTTCCCACGCATGCCCGCGCCCCGGGGTGCCGCGGCCGTCGGAGACGATGACGCAGAACCCCTGGTCGGCGAGCCATTGTGGCTCGAGGAACGCCCGTGCCGACGCGATCACGCGCTGGCCGTGCGGGCCGCCGTACGGGTCCATCAGGACCGGCAGACGCCGCGACCCCGGCTCGTGGCCGGAGGGGAAGAGGATCGCGGTACGCAGCTGGTGCTCGCCGGCGGCGACGACCGTGACGACCGGTTCGTGCGGGGCGGGTTCGGCGAGGACCGCGATCGGCGCCGGCTCGGCATTCTCCCGGTGCACCATGACAGTCGTGCCAACGGCTTCGAGGCCGGCGCGGACGATGACCGTCGTGGGCCCGCCGATCACGGCACCGTGGACCGCGGCGCCCTTGGTGATCTCGGTGACGACGCCGTCGAAGCCGAAGCGCACGACGTGCACCTCGGTGGGCTCCTGCGACGCCGTGGCGATGACGCAGTCCTCGAACACGTCGACGAGGCCGCGTACCTGCCAGCCGTCGGGGGAGACCGTCGCACCGTCCCGCAGCACGCGGCGCCAGCCGTCGGCGTCCTCGACCGTGACGAGCGAACCGTCCGGCGCGAACCTCGGCGCCGATGCGAGCTCGACCCACGCCGCGTCGGCGAGCTCACGGCGTACGTTCGTGTGTCCGGTGGTGACGTCGACCGTGAGGATCTGCGACGCCTTCTGGTCGCGGCTCAGCACCTGGATCACCGCATCGCTGTGCGGGTTCCACGACACCCGGCCGAGGTACTCGTACGTCGTGCGGTCCCACTGGATCTCGGTGCGGTTGCCGTCGAGGTCGACGTGCCAGAGCGTGACCTCGGCGTTGGGCGTGCCGGCAGCGGGGTAGCGCTGGGCGACGGGTTCACGGTCGGGGTGCTCGGGGTCGGCGATGTGCCAGGTGTGGACCGGCGCCTCGTCGTAGCGCTCGACGAGCAGTGACTGTCCGTCGGGTGCCCACCAGAACCCGTGGAACCGGTCCATCTCCTCGGCGGCGATGAACTCGGCCTGGCCCCAGACCTCGGTCGCCGACTCGGGCTCGACGAGCGCGCGCTCGTCCTGGCCGTTGACGCCGATGACCCGGAGCGCGCCACCGGAGGCGTACGCGATGAGTCGTCCGGTCGGGTCGAGGTGCGGGTCGATGACGGCCCCGACGCTCGGCAGGGAGTGGACCGCCTTGGCGCCGAGGTGCACGGCCCAGAGCTGGCCCGAGAGGGTGAAGCACGCCCAGCGCCCCGTCTCGTCGACGTCGTAGCCGACGAGTCCGGCGGCCGACTCGCGGCTGCGCTCGCGGCGTGAGCGCTCCTCGGCGGACAGCTGCTCGCCCTCCTCGCCGAGCAGGGCGACCGGATCCACGAGGACCGACTCGGCTCCCGTCTCGACGTCGTGCTCCCAGAGCTGGCCGGTGCGGGTGACACCGTCGGGCGTACGGATGAAGCGCACCGTGCGGCCATCGGGCGACACCGTGAGATTGCGCGGGATGCCGAGGGTGAAGCGGAGCGTACGGGCGGCCAGACGCGGATAGGAGACGGTCATGCCCTCGATCCAATCACGGGCATCGCGAGCGAGGCGATGCCCTGTCAGTCCCGGTCAGTAGCCTTGGGGCATGACCTCGAGCGACCGCCGGATTCTCCTCGTCCATGCCCACCCCGACGACGAGTCGATCGGCAACGGCGCGACGATGGCCAAGTACGCCGCCGAGGGCGTGCAGGTCACGCTCGTCACGTGCACGGCAGGCGAGGAGGGCGAGATCCTCACGCCCGAGATCGCGCACCTCGCCGCGGACCGCGAGGACGGTCTCGGCCCGCACCGCATCGAGGAGCTCGCGGCGGCGATGAAGGCGCTCGGCGTCACCGACCACCGGTTCCTCGGCGGGCCCGGACACTTCCGCGACTCCGGCATGAAGTGGGCCGAGGACGGCAGCGCCACGGCGGCCGACGAGACCCGCCCCGACACGTTCTGGCACGCCGACCTCACCGTCGCAGCAGACCTCCTCGTCGAGATCATCCGTGAGGTCCGGCCGCAGGTCCTGGTGACCTACGACCAGTTCGGCGGCTACGGGCATCCCGACCACGTCCAGGCCCATCGCGTCGCGACCTATGCGACGGCGCTGGCGGCCGTGCGCTCCTACCGGCCCGAGCTCGGCGAGGCGTGGGACATCCCCAAGCTCTACTGGAGCGCGATGTCCAAGTCGCAGATGGCCGAGGGCATCCGCAAGCTCCGTGAGGCGGGCGACGAGACGAGCTTCGAGGGCTGGGATCCCGACAACCTGCCGTGGGGCGCGACCGACGACGAGCTCGACGCCAAGGTCGTGGCCGACAAGTTCGCCGAGGCCAAGATGGACGCCATGAAGGCGCACGCCTCGCAGATCGCCCTCGACGGCCCGTTCTTCGCGCTGTCCAACAACGCCGGCTCCCAGGTGTGGGGCACCGAGTACTACCGCCTCGCCAAGGGGCAGCGCGGGCCCGTCGGACCCGACGGTCTCGAGGAAGACCTGTTCGCCGGTCTCTGAGGGTGAAGCGCGCGGCCCTCGTCGTCCTCGGCGCCTACCTCGGCCTGCTGGGCGCGTTCGTCCACCGGCACGTGTGGCGTCTCCACGGGGTCGACTGGCCGTGGGGGCTCGTGCTGGCGGTGCTCGTGACGTACGTCGTGGTGCTCGCAGCCGACCGGATCGCCCCGGTCGGCGGGGCCTGGCTGGGCCTGGGCTGGGGAATCGTGCTGCTGGCACAGCAGTTCTCGCCCGGCGGCAGCTATCTCGTCGCGTCCGACTGGCTCGGCTGGTCCTTCACGCTCGGCAGCGTGGGGGCCATCGTCGTCGGGGTCATCCGCACTCCTAGGCTGGGTCAATGACCGCGATGGTGGACCAGCAGGCCTTTCGCGGCGCCTTGAGCCGGTTCGCCAGCGGGGTCACGGTCGTCTCGACGGTGCAGGACGGCGTCGACCACGCCATGACCGCGAGCGCGTTCACGTCGGTCTCGCTCGACCCGCCGCTCGTGCTCGTCTGCTCCCACAAGACCAGCCGCTTCCACGAGGCCGTGCTCGACACGGGGTTCTGGGGCGTGTCGATCCTGGCCGAGGAGGGCATCGCGGCGTCCGCCTGGTTCGCCCATCGCGGCCGGCCGCTGGACGACCAGCTGCAGGGCATCTCGTTCCACCGCGGCGCGTCCGGTGCGGCACTGCTCGACGAGTCGCTGGCCTGGCTGGAGTGCACCACGGTTTCCGTCACGGACGGTGGTGACCATACGATCTTGGTCGGTGCGGTGACTGCCGCTGCGGTTCGGGACGACATCGACGATCCGCTGCTCTACTACCGCTCGCACTACGGCACGATCGTGCGCCTGCCTGACTCGGAGAAGACCGTCTACGGGAGCAACACATGACCGACAAGCCTGACGACCTCACGCCGGACGAGCCGTCCGTCGACGACGCGACGGTCGACGACGCCCCCGAGCTCGACGAGGCGCCGGACGCCGGGGAGCCCGAGGCGAGCCTGTCCGACGAGGGCGACGGTGTGGTCGAGCCCGGGATCGTGGTCGAGCACGACGAGGAGATCGAGCTCGAGGACGTACCCGACGTCGAGCCCGCCTACGAGCTGCAGCCGGGCGAGGACACCGTGCTGGCCGAGGCGGCCACGACGTACGACGACACCGACGAGCCGGACCACGACACGGGTGACGCCGACGACATCGTGGCGGCACCGCTCGACGACGAGCCGGCGGCCGACGACGCCGGCGACGACAGCACCGACCTCCAGCCGGCGACTGCGGACGACGACGGGGGATCGGCCCACTGGGGCCGGCGCATCCTGCTCGGCGCGGTCCTGGTGGTGGGCGTCCTCTACGTCGGTGGCTACTTCCTGACCGGCAGCCGGATGCCCGCCAACGCCACGATCGGTGGAGTCGACGTCAGCGGCATGTCGCCCGCAGACGCGCGCACCGCCGTCGACAAGGCCCTGACCCCCAACGTCGACCGCGAGATCGTGCTGACCCACGGCAAGACCGAGTTCCGGATCAAGCCCAAGGCCGCCGGACTCGCCCTCGACCTCGACCGCACGATCAGTGAGGCCGGCGGCGAGCGCAGCTGGAAGCCGGCCGACATGGTGGGCCTGTTCTTCGGCGACCACAAGACCGACCCGGCCCTCGACGTCGACGACGCCAAGCTCCAGAGCTCGATCGGCACGATCGGCGAGGCCGTCAACCGCGAGGTCGTCGAGGCCCAGATCACGTTCCCCGACGGCAAGCCCAAGGCCCGCGAGCCCAAGGCCGGCCGCGTCATCGCCCGCGCGGATGCGGCAAACGCGATCCGCGAGGCCTACCTCGTCAGTGACGAGCCCGTGAAGGTCCCGACGGCGGTCGTCGAGCCGGCGGTCGACTCCGACGGCCTCGCCGACGCGATGAAGACCATCGCGAAGCCTGCCGTGAGCGCACCGATCACGATCCGGGTCGGCGACAAGAAGGTCTCCCTGCCGGTCACGGCGTACGCCCCGGCTCTCGTCGTGCGGGTCAAGGACAACAAGCTGCAGCCCTACCTCGACGCCAAGAAGCTCGCCGGCCCGCTGACCGACTCCACGACCGGCATCGGCAAGAAGGCCGTCGACGCGACCGTCACGATCAAGAACGGCAAGCCCGTCGTGATGCCGGGCAAGGAAGGTGTGGGCCTGCAGCCCAAGGAGATGGCCGTCAAGCTGCTCCCGGCGCTGACCGAGTCCGGCTCGAAGCGTGCCGTCGAGGTTGAGGCCAAGGTCGTCGAGCCGCTGTTCACGACGGCCGACGCCAAGGCGCTCAAGATCAAGCAGAAGATCAGCAAGTTCGAGACGCACTTCCCCTACGCCGAGTACCGCAACACCAACCAGAGCCGCGCTGCCGAGCTGATCGACGGCACGATCCTCAAGCCGGGCGAGACGTTCAGCTTCAACAACATCGTGGGTGAGCGCACGGCCGCCAACGGCTTCGTCACCGGCACCGTCATCAACGGCGGGGTGTTCCGCGAGGAGCTGGGCGGTGGCGTCTCCCAGGTCGCGACGACGACTTACAACGCCGGGTTCTTCGGCGGCATGGACGACGTCGAGCACCACCCGCACGCGTTCTACATCAACCGCTACCCGGTCGGCCGTGAGGCGACGGTCTACTTCGGCAGTCTCGACCTGCGGTTCAAGAACCCGACGAAGTACGGCGTCCTGGTCCACGCCTACGTCATCAAGAGCACGCCCTCGTCGCCCGGCACGATGCACGTCGAGCTGTGGAGCACCAAGGTGTGGGACATCAAGGCCGGCGAGTCGGCCCGTCGCAACGGCCGCACGCCGGGCAAGCAGTACGACGACACCGACCGGTGCGTGCCGCAGGACCCGATCCCGGGCTTCGACATCGACATCTACCGCTACTTCTACAAGGGCGGCAAGAAGGTCA
Source organism: Aeromicrobium sp. Root236 (assembly GCF_001428805.1). Classification (NCBI taxonomy): domain Bacteria; kingdom Bacillati; phylum Actinomycetota; class Actinomycetes; order Propionibacteriales; family Nocardioidaceae; genus Aeromicrobium; species Aeromicrobium sp. Root236. Next base: position 3,524,947 of record NZ_LMIS01000001.1, read on the forward strand.
AGACCGAGACCGACACGGCCACCTACCAGGCCGCCGACCACGTCATCTGCGGCAAGAAGCCCAAGAGCGACTGAGCGCTACACCGCGACGTTGAGCCGGATCGTCATGCCGTCGTCGACGTTGCCGGTCACGGTCGCCATCTGCAGTGAGTAGCCGTCGCTGAAGACCATGTCGCTGTCGAGCGACGTCTGCGCCAGGTTCGTGATGCTCTGCTCGTAGCCGGACGTCGCGTAGACGAGCTTGCAGGCGTCCTCCGGCAGCGCGATCTGGGAGGTGCGGAGCCTGCCGGTCGCCTTCTGGGCGTCAGCAGCGGTCTTGTAGACCTCGAAGTGGATGTGCGGCCACCGTCCGCTGTAGGCCCCGGGGAAGGTCGTCGTGAACGACAGCTTGCCGTCGGCGTCGGCGGCCTGCACGCCGCGCAGGTAGTTCTCGTCGGCGATCTCCGAGTCGTACATCGAGTAGCGGCCGTCACGGTCGCAGTGCCAGACGTAGACCGCGGCACCCTCGTACGGCGTGACTGCGCTGCCGTTCAGGTCGTAGATCGTCAGGTCGAGCTTCGCCGTGACGCCCTCGGCCGTCGTGCTGGTGCCGCCGAAGCTCGACCGGATGCCGCTGCGCACGACGCCGCTCTCGGTCAGCACGTTGACGCCGTTGGAGCCGTCTCCGGGGAACGGCCCGCCGGTCTCCTCGGGAACCTCGCCCTTGACGGCCCCGGTGGTGGACGAGCCCGACGGGCTCGAGGTGGTGGCGACCGGGGAGCCCGACGAGTCGCTGCCGCTGCACGCCGCGAGGGCGGCCGCGAGTCCCGCACCGGTCAGCAGGCCCAGGGCGCGGCGCCGGTTCAGGAGCGTCGGCAGGTCGTGGGACAGCCCGAGGTCGTGCTCGTGGGGTCCGTCGTGATCGTGCGTCATGCCTTTAACCGTACGGACGCTGCCTGGACCACTGTTATGCCTTCACTGTGCGGAGGCTGTGGTCCCGGGCTCGAGGTACAGGTAGTCGTGGTGGTCGACGAACCCGTACGGCTCGTAGAGCGCGAGCGCCGCGTGGTTGGTGCGCATCGTCTGCAGGTACGCCTTGTCGGCACCGTGCTCGACGGCCCAGGCGAGCGACGTCTCGACGATGCGGCGGGCCAGGCCCTGGCGGCGGTGATCCGGGGCGACCTCGACGCACGCGATGCCGGCCCACTCGCCGGTGACCACGACCCGGCCGATCGCCACGGCGGGGGAGCCGATCGAGACGAAGCCGACGGTGGCCGGGCCCTCGAGGACAGCGCGCGCCGCAGCCGGGTCGTTGACGCGGCCGTAGTTGACGAGCCAGTCGTCGTCCGCGGTCGGGGCGATGCGGGCGGTCGGGTCGGCGGCGTACGCCGGCTCGAGATCGGCGACCTGCACGACAGCGCCGCCGTGATAGCCCACCATCGGCACCCACCCGACGGCCCTGATTCCGCGTTCGGCCGTCGAGCCGACGACGACCTGGGCGAGCGCCGGGACGTCGCGCGACGCGTAGAACTCGCGCACGCGGCCGAGCGCTTCGTCGAGCGGCAGGCCGGGATCGCCGTGCACCGCGACGGAGTTGGCCCGGCCGGTGAACCGGCGCGACGTTCGCAGCTCCCAGTCGCCGAGGTGGACCGACTCGATCGCGGGCCAGCCCAACGACGTGATGCGGGTCAGCTCGTCGGCGCTGACATCGACGGCGCGACGCCGTCTCAGGGGGCGGTCCGGTACGGCCTTCCAGGTGACGAAGTCCGAGAACGCGACGACCTGAGTACGCCCGTCCCGGCGCTCCAGCGTCACGCTCGTCTCGTCGACCGCGCGCACCCGCCCGATGGCGTCGCTCATGGCCGGCCCACCTGACGGCCCCGTGCCGCCGACGACGTAGCGGACCACGATGCGTTGCCCGATCGAGGCGGCGTCCAATGGCATGTCCCCAGCCTTCCATGTCATGAGGTGGACCTCATGTGCGGGAGGTGGAGCGGAGGCGTGATACTAGTGCCAGCCCTTTGAAGGAGAAATGCTCGTGACGTACGTGATCGCCCAGCCGTGTGTGGACCTCAAGGACCGCGCTTGTGTGGACGAATGTCCCGTGGACTGCATCTACGAAGGCAAGCGGATGCTCTACATCCACCCCGACGAATGCGTCGACTGCGGTGCGTGCGAGCCGGTCTGCCCTGTCGAGGCGATCTTCTACGAGGACGACACGCCGCCGGAGTGGAAGGACTACTACACCGCCAACGTCGATTTCTTCGACGACATCGGCTCGCCCGGTGGCGCGGCCAAGCTCGGCGTCATCGACAAGGATCACCCGCTCATCGCAGCGCTGCCCCCTCAGCCCCAGGAATGACCTCCAGGGGCAACGTCTCGGCGAAGTTCCCTGACTTCCCCTGGGACACGCTCGCCGCTGCCAAGGCCCGTGCCTCCGCACACCCCCGCGGACTGGTCGATCTCTCGATCGGAACGCCGGTCGATCCCACGCCTGACGTCGCCCGTGAGGCGCTCGTCGCCGCGGCCGACGCGCCGGGCTATCCGACCGTGTTCGGGCCCGATTCGTTGCGCCAGGCCGCTGTCGACTGGATCGAGCGCCGCTTCGGTGTGACCGGCCTGAGCGCCTCGCAGGTGCTGCCCACGATCGGCTCCAAGGAGCTCATCGCCAACCTGCCCACGCAGCTGGGCCTCGGAGCCGACGACCTCGTCGTCCTGCCCGAGCTGGCCTATCCGACGTACGAGGTCGGCGCCCGCTATGCCGGCTGCGAGGTCGTCGCGACCGACTCGACGCTCTCGCTCGGGCCGCGGGTCCCGGCGATCATCTACCTCAACTCACCCGGCAACCCGACAGGCCGCATCCTGCCGCCCGACCACCTCCGCAAGGTCGTCGACTGGGCGCGCGAGCGCGGCACGCTGGTGGTCTCCGACGAGTGCTACCTCGAGTTCGCGTGGGAGGGCACGCCGACCTCGGTGCTCCACCCGGACATCTGCGGTGGCTCGTTCGACGGCATCCTGGCGGTCCACTCGCTCTCCAAGCGGTCCAACCTCGCGGGCTACCGCGACGCGTTCGTCACCGGCGACCAGGCTGTGGTCTCCGAGCTGCTCGAGGTCCGCAAGCACCTCGGCTTCATGGTCCCGACGCCGGTGCAGGCGGCGATGACCGCCGCTCTCGCCGACGACGATCACGTCGACGCGCAGCGCAAGACGTACGCCGCCCGGCGCCTCGACCTGCGGCGCGCGTTCGAGTCCGCAGGCTTCACGGTCGAGCACTCCGAGGGCGCGCTCTACCTCTGGATGACGCGCGGCGAGCCGTGCCGCGACACGATCGACTGGCTCGCCGAGCGCGGCATCCTCGCCGCGCCGGGCGACTTCTACGGCGCCGCCGGCGCCCAGCACGTACGGGCCGCCTTCACCGCCACCGACGAGCGCGTCGCCGAAGCCGTCACCCGCCTCACGTCCTGATGACATCTCCGCGATCTGTGGAGTTGGAGGCGTCATTACGCCTGGGTAGCGCCTCCAACATCACAAATCGCGGGGTTCGGGTCAGTTCGTGGAGACGCGCACGGTGTCGGAGTCGGTGCCGGACCTGGCGGTCCAGCCCTTGTCGGAGTCCTCGGCGCTCCACTGCCGGTTGCCGAACGAGATGTCGGTGATCCGCAGGTGCGAGGCGTTGCCGACGAGGTAGTGCGCGAGCGCCCAGCCGCGAGCCCTGACGTCGGAGGCCTTGCCCGTCAGCGGGTACGACGCGTCGTCTCCGTCCGTGGCGAACGGGATGCCGCCGAACGCCGCCTTGACGTCCTGCGTGACCCGCGCGATCGTCCCGCTGCCCTTGGGATTGATCTGGCAGGTGAACTTCGCCGGGCTGTAGCCGCGCAGCGCGGAGGCCAGGGCCCGTGAGTAGTCCTCGTGCTGCGCGTACGCACCGGGGAACGCAGAGCGCTGGACCTTCTGCGCGGCCTCGGTGATCTTCATCGACTGATAGCCCTTGATCTTGACGAGCGCGTCGTAGAACCGGCCGATCGAGTAGTGCGGGTCGCTGATCTGCTTGACCGTGCCCCAGCCCTGCGAGGTGCGCTGCTGGAACAGCCCGACCGAGTCGCGGTCGCCGTAGTCGATGTTGTGGATCTTGGACTCCTGGAACGCAGTCGCGATCGCGATCGACGTGGCCCGCGGCGGCAGGCCCCGGCGCTGCGAGATCGCCGCCATCAGCGATGCCCACCTCGCCTGCTCGAGGTCGATCTCAGCCCGGACCGTGCCGACCTGGGCGACGCAGAACTCGCTCCGCAGCGGCTTGCGGTCGCGCAGCACCGTCGCCACCAGGACCGTCGCGACGACGAGCCCGAGGACCACGAACCAACGAAACCGCACCAGTCAGTTGGCGTGCAGGTCGGCGTTGAGCTCGATGCCCGTACGTTCACCGCGCGGCCGGGCCTCGATGGCCCCGGTCTGGCTGTTGGTCAGGAACAGGACGCCGTCGTGGCCGGAGAGCTCCGACGCCTTGACGACGGAACCGTCGGGCATCGTCACCTTCGATCCGGCCGTCACGTAGGTGCCGGCGGCGACGACGCAGTCGTTGCCGAGCGAGATGCCGATGCCGGCGTTGGCGCCGATCAGGCTGTTCTCGCCAACGGTGATGACCGCCTTGCCGCCACCGGACAGCGTGCCCATGATCGACGCGCCGCCACCGACGTCCGAGCCGTTGCCGACGGTGACGCCGGCTGAGATGCGGCCCTCGACCATCGCGGTGCCGAGCGTCCCGGCGTTGTAGTTGACGAAGCCCTCGTGCATCACGGTCGTGCCCTCGGCCAGGTGGGCGCCGAGGCGTACGCGATCAGCGTCGCCGATGCGGACGCCGGACGGGACGACGTAGTCGGTCATGCGCGGGAACTTGTCGATGCTCGTCACCTGGACGTGCAGGCCGGCGCCGCGGGCCCGGGTGCGGATGGTCTCGAAGCCGTCGACGGGGCAGGGCCCGAGCGACGTCCACACCACGTTGGTCAGCAGGCCGAAGATGCCGTCGAGGCTCTGCCCGTGGGGCGCGACGAGCCGGTGCGACAGCAGGTGCAGGCGCAGATAGACGTCGTACACGTCGGTGGGCGGCGCCTGCAGGTCGTCGATCACGGTGTGCACGACGACCTTGTGCACCTCACGGATCGCGTCCTGGCCGGCCAGCGCGGTCAGCTCGGCGGGCTCGGGATCGCCGTCAGGTGCTGCGCCGAGCCGGGGCTCGGGATACCAGACGTCGAGGACCGTGCCGTCGAGGGTCAGCGTGGCGACGCCGTAGGCGTACGCGCCGGGATGATCCGCAGAAGTCATGCCCTCAAACCTATCTGGGGGCCACTAGGACTTGGGCAGGCCGTCCTTGGTGCACAGGCTGCCGATCTGGTCGGTGCGGTCCTTCTTGATGTAGTCGAACATCTTGGGCGCCCTCTCGGGGTCCCAGGTGACCGCGAAGTCCCGCAACGGCACGGTGCAGTTGAGCCCGCCGCCGCCCATCGAGGCCGACAGGGCGAGGGCGAACTTGAACAGCGCGAGAGGACTGACGTCGTCGCCGATGCGCAGGGAGCCCGACGCGCCTTTGGCGACGCTGACGTAGCGGAACGGGTTGATGACGGTCCACGGTGACTTGGCCTTGTCGGCGATCGAGCCGAGCACCTCGCGCTGGCTCTGCACCCGCTGGATGTCCTGCGTGGCGTACGAGTGCCGGTTGCGCGAGTAGGCGAGCGCGACCCTGCCGTCGACGGTCTGGCAGCCCTTCTGGACGTCGAGACCCGAGTCCTTGTCCTTGAGGCGCTGCTTGGGGCAGATCTCGACCCCGCCGAGGGAGTCCACGACCTTGACGAGACCGCCGAAGCCGACCTCGATGTAGTCGTCGACGCGGATCCCGGTGTTCTTCTCGATCGTGCGTACCAGCAGCTTGGGGCCGCCATAGGCGTACGCGGCGTTGATCTTGGTCCGGCCGTAGCCGGGGATGTCGACGAGCGAGTCGCGGGGGAGCGACATCAGGACGCTGGGCCCGCTGCCGGTGTGGAGCAGCATGATCGTGTCGGTACGGCCGCGGCCGCCCGTGTCGCCACCGGTCGCGAGCTCCTTCTGCTCGGCCTTGGTCAGCCCGCGGCGGCTGTCGGAGCCGACGAGGAGGTAGGTCGTGCCGGGCTGGTCGGCCGGGCGGCCCGAGGCGGGGGAGGCGTCGACCTTCTCGATCTGGCCCCAGGCCCACCAGGGGACGGCGATGAGGAAGACGATCCACGCGAGCACGAGGATGCCGAAGATCCGCCGGCCGTTGCGGCGCTTCTTGGGCTTCCCGGGTCCGCTCGGAGGCTCGTCAGTGACGCGGCGCCCGGGGGGTGGCAGGTTGGGCGGAGGAAGGTCGGAGGCGGTCTCCCGAGGCACGGGGCGGGTCGGCTTGTCCTCGCCGTACAACCACCCGTACTCGCCGTCCGGGCGCTGATCTGACATGAGCACGACCGTACCTGACCTCGGCTCACGCTCCCGGCAGCCGCTCGAGCGCCACCGGCGAAAATCCCGGTGCTCCCCGGCGCGCCCTCAACCTCAACTCGAGAGTTTGTGTGGATACTGAGAATCGCCTCAGCCTCTTCCCCACGTGAGGACACCATGTCTGACGTTCGCTCGAGTGTGATGGGTGGGTCGTATGCCCGCCCGGCCGACACCTCTGCTCGCATCCAGTTCCGCCGCGCCCTGACCCTCACGGCGATGACCCTCGTCATGCCCGGGTCCGCCCAGCTCGTCATGGGCAACAAGCGCATCGGCCGCATCGCCGTGCGCGTGTGGCTCGGCTTCCTGCTCGTCGGGGCGGTGCTGCTGTTCCTGGCGCTCAACTCGCGCAAGCAGCTGTTCTCCCTCGCGATCGAGTCGCCGCTCCTGCCGGTCGGCCGCTGGATCCTGATCGCCGGCGCGGTCGCCTGGGTTGCCCTGATCGTCGACGCCTGGCGCCTGGGCCGTCCCCTCGAGCTGCGTCGCAAGCACCGGCTCTGGATGGCCGGCATCAACAGCGTCCTGTGCTTCGCGACGGCCGGGGCGCTGTTCTTCGCGGCGCACCTGGTCGCGGTGCAGACCTCGTTCGTCGACAGCGTCTTCGTCGCGCACCAGGTCTCCAAGCCGCAGGACGGGCGCTACAACGTGCTGCTCCTCGGCGGCGACTCCGGTCCCGAGCGCAGCGGCCTGCGGCCCGACTCGCTGACCGTCGCGAGCATCGACAAGGAGACCGGCCGCACCGTGCTGGTCGGCCTTCCGCGCAACCTGCAGAACGTGCCGTTCCCCAAGGGCTCCGTCATGGCGAAGGCGTTCCCGAACGGCTTCAACGGCGAGGGCCAGTACCTCAACGCGATCAACACCTGGGCCAACGACCACGCGTCGCTGTTCAAGGAGAAGAACCCCGGCCTCAAGGCGACGATGGGCGCCGTCGAGGAGATCACGGGCCTCAAGCTCAACTACTACGCGATGGTCAACATGCACGGGTTCTCCAAGCTCGTCAACGCCGTCGGCGGCGTACGCGTGAACGTCCAGCAGCGCACCGCGATCGGCGGCATCGGCTCGCCGATCCGCGGCTGGATCGAGGCCGGCGAGCAGAAGCTGACCGGCGACCAGGCCCTGTGGTACTCCCGCAGCCGAGTGCAGAACGACGACTTCTCGCGCATGGGCCGGCAGAAGTGCGTCATGAACGCGATGCTGCACCAGCTCAGCCCGCAGAAGGTGCTGTTCAACGTCGAGAAGATCGCCAGCTCCAGCAAGGCGCTGCTGACGACCAACATCCCCAAGTCCGACCTCGACGTGTTCGTCGACCTCGCGCTGAAGGCCAAGACCCAGAAGGTCTCGACCGTCTCGCTCGTGCCGCCGGTGATCTACACGGGCAACCCCGACTTCAAGAAGGTCCGCCGGCTCATCGACCGGGCGATCGACAAGGCCGAGGGGCGTTCGTCGGTGCCCAGCGGCATCACCAAGGCGAAGCTGTCGGTCCCCAAGCTGAGCGACGACGCGAAGGACCCGCGCATGGCCAACCAGAGCTCGGACCTCGGCGCAGCCTGCTGACCGAGGCCGGGCCGACCTGAGTTGTCGCTGAGATCACTGACGCGATGTCACGGATGGGCTGGACGTCAGTGATAATGGATGCTTCGTCGGCCACACCGTAAGGGATCTCATGTCGCATCGCGCGAGTCTCTTGGGCCGCGGCTACCGGGACAATCACCTGGACTCGCCGCGCGTCCGGTTCCGTCGCGCGCTGCTGCTGTGCTTCATGACCGTGGTCGTGCCCGGATCCGGGCACATCGCGGTGGGCAAGCGGGTGGTCGGCTGGTTCGCCGTCACGATGTGGCTGGCCGCCCTCGGTGGTGGTGGCTATCTCTACTGGAAGTACCGCACCGACCGCGCGCAGGTGCTGAGCTGGTTCACCGACACCGATGTCCTGCTGCTGGCGAGGGCCGGCATCGTGGCCGTGGCGGTGCTCTGGGTCATCCTGTTCGTCGACGCGTGGCGGCTGGCGTCACCGTTCCGGCTCAACTTCATGCGGGCCGCGCTCATCACGGTCCTCAACCTCGCCATCATCGGCGGCGTCGCCGGCTCGACCGCGTACGCCTCGCAGCTCATCAAGGTCTCGCGCGACACCGTCAAGGTCGTGTTCAAGGCCACCAAGACGTCCGAGCCGCTCAAGGGTCGCTACAACATCCTGCTGCTGGGCTCCGACGCCCGCGCCGACCGCACCGGCATCCGGCCCGACTCCATGACGGTCGCCAGCATCGACGCCGACACCGGCAAGGTCGTGCTCGTCTCGCTGCCCCGCAACCTGCAGAACGTGCCGTTCTCCAAGGGCTCGCCGATGCTCAAGGTCTATCCCAACGGCTACAACTGCGGGCCGACGTGCCTGCTCAACGCCGTGCACACCGACGCGCAGAACCGCAGGGACCTCTATCCGCACAGCAAGGATCCAGGGCTCGACGCGACGATCGACGCGATCCAGGGCGTCACGAACCTCAAGATCAACTACTACGTGATGATCAACCTCAACGGGTTCAAGGGTCTGGTCAACGCCGTCGGCGGCGTGACGATGGACGTCAAGAGCCGCATCGCGATGTTCGGTCACGACGACGCCTGGAAGAACACCTACATCGAGCCGGGCAAGCAGAAGCTCAACGGCCAGCAGGCCCTGTGGTACGCCCGCAGTCGCGTGCAGTCCGACGACTACGTGCGCATGGGCCGGCAGAAGTGCCTGATGGCCGCGATGGTCAGCCAGCTCAGCCCCCAGACGGTGCTGCTCAACGCCACCAAGATCGCCAAGTCGGGCAAGGAGCTGCTCAGCACCAACATCCCGGCCAAGGAGCTCGGTCAGTTTGCCGACCTCGCGCTCAAGGCGCGTGGCCAGAAGATCCGCACCGTCTCGGTCGTCCCGCCGCGGTTCAACACCGTGACGCCCGACTTCCCGGCGATCCAGGCGGCGATCCAGAAGACGATCGACAAGTCGGAGTCGACCGTGGCGCCGCCCAAGAAGACCAAGGACACGTCGGGCGCCGCCGCCAACCAGTCCGACGACCTCAAGGCCTCCTGCTAGGGCGCGCGGCTCGTCCGGCTTGTGGTCGGGAGACCCTCACATGTCGCGGTCTTGGGCCTCGTTGTAGGCCTCGATGACCTCGTCCGGGTCGCCGTCCATCACCAACGTGCCCTGGTCGAGCCAGATGACTCGGCTGCAGGTGTCGCGGATCGACTGCATCGAGTGGCTGACGAGGAACACCGTGCCGGCGTTGTCACGGATCTCGCGGATGCGCGCCTCGCTGCGGGCCCGGAACTTGCGGTCGCCGACCGCCAGCGCCTCGTCGACGATGAGGATCTCGTGGGTCTGCACGCTGGCCAGGGCGAACTTGAGGCGCGCCGTCATGCCGGACGAGTAGGCCCGCATCGGCAGGTCGATGAACTTCTCGAGGCCCGAGAACGACACGATCTCGTCGTAGCTGGCGCGGATCTCTTCCTTCGTGAAGCCCATGGCCAGACCGCCGAGGACGATGTTGCGCTCGCCCGACAGGTCCTTCATCAGCGCCGCGCCGACACCCAGGAGGCTCGGTCGTGACGAGGCGTAGATCGCGCCGCGGCTCGCCGGGGTGAGCCCGACGATCGCGCGCATGAGCGTCGACTTGCCGGAGCCGTTGGTGCCGATGACCCCGATGCTGTCCTGCTCGTACGCCGTGAACGAGACGCCCTTGAGCGCGTGCACCGTGCGCATCTGCTTGGTACGCCCGAGGTTGAGCTTGCGCCGGTCGGCGGCGGTGGGGCGCTTGCCGGTCGCGAAGACCTTGTACTCCACGTGCACGTCGTCGACGATCACGACGGGCTTGCGGTCGTGGTCGGGTGCGGCGGTGGGGTCGGGGGTCACGGGTTCAGTCGACACGGCCGTACCTTTCCTCAGCGCGCCAGAAGAACCAGACCCCGAACGCGAAGATGCCGAACGACCACGCGGTGGCGTAGGCCCAGTAGTGCAGGTTCATGCCGTACCCGGGGCCCTGCAGCAGGGCCGAGCGGGCCAGGCTGAGGAACTCGTGGATCGGCTGGAAGTCCGAGATCCGCATGACGATCGGGTGGCCGTCGGTGGCCGGGTGTGACGACGTGGCGGGCTTGGGGCCGAACCGCTTCTCGACGCTGAAGAAGATCCCGGTCGTGTAGAAGAAGAAGCGGGTCAGGAACGGGATGAAGTTGTTGAGGTCGCGCCAGTGGACCGCCAGGCGTGCGGTGATCATGGCCAGCCCGCAGTTGAACATGAAGAACAGCGCGAAGATCGGGAGGATGAACAGCCAGTGCAGGTCGATCGCGCCGAAGCCGCCGCTGATCACCAGGAACGTCAGCATGATCGCGACGGTCGGCATGAACTGCAGGAAGCGCTGGGTCACGGCGGCCAGCGGGAGCACCAGTCGCGGGAACGCGAGGCTCTGGACCAGGGCCGCGTTGGTCACGATCGACTTGCCGCCGTTGCTCCACGACTGCGCGAAGAACTCGAAGATGAACACGCCGATGATCAGGAACTCGACGAAGTGGTCGGGCCGGGTGCTGCTGGGCAGCAGCAGGCCGAAGATCAGCCCGTAGACCAAGGCGTTGAGCAACGGCTTGAGCACGACCCACAACATGCCGAGCGAGTTCTGCTGGTTCTCGGACTCGATCTTGTAGCGAGCCATCGAGTAGATGAAGAAGCGTCTCTTCCAGACCTCAGCGACGTAGTCGCGGAGCGGCGGTCGGCCACCGACCCTGTCGAGGCCCAGGCGCGCCGCGTCCTCGGCGGTTGTCATCCGTGTGATGTCCCTACTGTTCAGGCATTCGGGGGTGCCTGACGTCTGCCGTCGAGGCATCGTCGAGTGTAGTGGATCGACCTACCTGCTCTCGGCGCCCTCCTGCTCGGCCACGCGTGAGATCTGTTCGGGTGTGGCAGACGCCACGATCACGAGGGAGCCGCCGCCGAGGCAGGCGGCGGTGATCAGCTCGGCGTCGCGCCGGATGCCGCCCGGCTCGACCAGCCGGCGGGCAGCATCGGGGATGACCGACGCGAGGAGCTCGGCGTGCGTGCTCGTCGCTCCCTCGAGGTCGAGCGCCACCGTCGACGGCTCGGGGGGATCGAGTGCCACGAAGTGGTCGCCGTGGCCCGGCACCTCCGCACCCAGGTCGAGGAAGCCCTCGGGCGGTTGCGGGAACCGACCGCCGAGGGGCCGGAGCGAGGCGGCGACCCGGTGGGGCTCGTCGGCGACGAGATCGGGACCGCTCAGACCGATGTCGGCGGCCCGGTCGGCGATCATCGCGCCCACGTTCCATGCCGACAGGATCCAGACCGTCGTCAGCCAGTGGCTCGGCAACCCGATGCGGATGCGGGTGCCCGGCCCTGCGTCGAGGTCGTCGACCAGGAAGTTGCTGCTCTTGGCGACCCAGTTCGCGGTCGTCGTCGTGCTGAGCTCGACCCGTTCACCGGTGGCCATGTCGTAGTAGGTGACGAGCGGCTGACCAGGATCGGCTGCGACGCGGAGCAGCTGGTCAAGCGTCCTCATGCGGCCACGACCTTGTGAGCCAGCTCGAGCACGGCGGCGGCGTCCGCGGGTGCCGGTTCCGGGCGGCCGGGATCGGCCTCCGGCAGACCGGCAACGCGTACGAGCTGAGGTGGAGCCGTGTCGTCGTGCTCGACGACCAGGACGGGCAGGTCGCCGGGCACGAGGTCGCGGAACCCGGGCGTACGCAGGACCGGGTCGACGGCCAGCGTGCGGCTCGAGGGCCCGAGCACGAGGACGTCGCAGTCCTGCAGGGCCGACGAGACGGCGGTGGACACCGAGATCTGGTCGGCGACCAGGAGCAGCTGCGTCGGGTCATGGGCCGCGGGGTCGGCGAGGTACTCGTCGACCGGGATCGCCCGCGGCTCCTCCGCACCGACCACGACCCGGAACTCGGCCCGCTCCTCGCACATCGGCAGCAACCGGTAGGGGAGCGCGGCACGGATGCCGGCGGCGATCGTCGCGTCCGTCAGGGCGGTCCCGGTCAGGACGAGCTCGGTGCGGACCAGCCGCGCCGCCACAGCCTGGTCGCTGGCCCGCTGCCACGGTGGCGTGTAGCCGACCGCCTCGAGCGCGTCGGCGACGGCGTACGTGGCGACGCCGGACGGCGAGAGCAGGCCGTCCAGGTCGGGGCTCGCCTGCAGGCCCGCCGAGACGTGCCCACGTACGGTCGGAGCCACGACGGTGAGCTCGTCATCGGGGCCGAGGAGGCCGCCGAGCTCGCGGGCGAAGGGTGCGCCGTCAGCGCCGACGACGAGCAGGATGCGCATGCGGGCCATTCTGTCTTGCCTCATCGGGCGTCCTGCACGGGGGCGACACGCCGGGGATTTCGTGAATCTTGCCATTCGGCTTGACTTGTGACAGGTGACAGGACTGTAATTCCATGTATGTCATTCGATCTGGGTCTGCCGCAAGAGCTCGATGAAGAACTCATGTGGCAAGAGCGCGCCCTTTGCGCTCAGACGGACCCCGAGGCGTTCTTCCCTGAGAAGGGCGGATCCACACGTGAGGCCAAGCGAGTGTGCCTGACGTGCGACGTCCGTGGAGAGTGCCTCGAGTACGCCCTGGCACATGATGAGCGGTTCGGCATCTGGGGCGGTCTGTCCGAGCGTGAACGTCGCAAGCTGAAGAAGCGGGCTTAGACACCTCGCTTTCGGCTCGTCCACTAGGGCGTGCCGCTCAGTCACGCCTCGATGAGCGACCATGGCATCCGCGCCCGGTCGGCAAGGCCTGGGGGCACCCCCAACGCGCTTCGCGCGTGAGGGGGCGGACTGAGGCGCACCGGGGTTGTGCTGCGAAGGACGAGAACGCCGCCGGGCGGGATGCGGGGACATGGGAGCCGGGGCGTGGCTGGGTGGCATGCCCTAAAGTCGCTCTACGTGGACGAGACCAGCACGACGCGCCATTGGCTCGATGATCCGCCCACTGTCGGCGCGATTCTCGTGGCCCACAACGGCGCCACCTGGCTCCCCAAGGTCCTCGCCTCGTTCGCGCACATGTTCTACGCGCCCACGACGTGGCGGGTCGTCGACGTCAGCTCGACCGACGGCAGCGCCGACCTGCTGCGCGACTCGTTCGGCGCCGAGCGCATCACCTACGCCCCGTCGGGCACCGGCTTCGGTGAGGCCGTACGCCTCGGGCTGGAGTCCATGCCTCGTACGGACTGGATCTGGCTGCTGCACGACGACTCCTCCGTGCTCCCGGGCACGCTGTCGGGCCTGCTCGACACCGCGACCTCGGCACCCGACATCGCCGCCGTCGGACCCAAGATCCGGGAGTGGCCGTCGCTGCGCCGCCTGCTCGAGGTCGGCCTGACGATCACCGCGACCGGGTCCCGCGAGACCGGCTTGGAGACCGGCGAGCCCGACGCGGGCCAGCACGACCGTCCGCGCGACGTGCTGGCGGTCAACACCGCCGGCATGCTGATCCGCCGTGACGTGTGGGACGAGCTGAACGGCCTGGACCCCAACCTCCCTCTCTACTACGACGACGTCGACCTCGGCTGGCGGATCGCCCGCGCCGGCTACCGCACGCGGACCGCGCCGACCGCGGTGCTGTTCCACGCCGAGTCGAGCCGCCGCGGCACGCGTACCCGCACAGCAGGGGACGTGCCGCACTGGGAGGAGCGCCGGGCGGCGATCTACACCTTGCTGGCCAACACCCCGATGCCGCGCTTCCTGTGGCAGTACCTCCGGCTGTTCTTCGGATCGCTGCTGCGGGTCATCGGGCTGCTGATCGGCAAGGACCCCGAGGCTGCCAGCGACGAGCTGCTCGCTCTGCGTTCGGCGTACACGCATCCGTTCAAGCTCATCAAGGCGCGCCGCCGCCGGCGCGCCACCGCCAGGCGGCCGCACCGCGCGATCCGGCACCTGCTCGCGCCGTTCTGGCTGCCGTACCAGCACGGCTTCGACATGGTGCGCGACACCGCCACCGCCCTCATCAAGCCGGAGGCGGTCGAGTCGGTCGGTCGCCGGTCCACGACGCTCGACCAGGCGCCCGACGAGGCCGAGAACCTCGACGACGGACCCTCGATGCTCCAGCGCCGGCCGTGGCTCGCCACGGTCCTCGTGCTGATCGTGCTCTCGGTCATCGCGGGCCGCGGCCTGTTCGGTGGCGGCCTGCACGGCGGCGCCCTGCTGCCCGCCCCCGGCTCGTCGGCGGGCTGGTGGGACCTGGTCTTCGGCTCCCGCCATGACGTCGGGCTGCCGAGCGACACGCTGCCCCCGATCTTCGCGCTGCTGCTGGCCGCGCTCTCGACCCCCTTCTGGTTCCACCCGGGTCTCGTCGTCACGATCGCCATGGTGTTCGCGGTCCCGCTGGCCGCTCTGACGGCGCACCGGTTCGGTCGCCAGATCAGCTCGCACCGCGTGCCCCGCATGGTGTGGGCGATCTCGTACGCCTTGTGCGTCGCGGCGACCGGCGCGGTGAGCCAGGGCCGGCTCGGCACCGTCGTCGCCCTCGTCGTCCTGCCGATCATCGCCAACACCGCATGGCAGCTCGCGGAGAAGCCCGGCTGGCAGCTCGCGCTGCGGCTCGGCATCTGGGTGGCGTTCGCATCTGCGTTCGCCCCGATCGTCCTGCCGATGAGCCTCGGCGGCCTCCTGATCCTCTGGTACGCCGAAGGGCGCTGGGTCCGCGGCCAGCTCGTCGTGGCGGCCGTGGTGCCGCTCCTGCTGCTCGGACCCTGGCTCGCCCAGAGGGCGCTTCGTCCCTGGCGGATGTGGTGGGAAGCCGGCTACCCGCTGCCCGGTTCGGCGACCGTCCGCGAGGTCGTCCTCGGTCGTGCCGGCGGTCCCGGTGCGGCCCCCGAGTGGCTCACGGTCGGCGTGCTCGTGCTGGCACTCGTGGCGCTGGTGCCCCGTCGTACGCGCACGGGAGTCCTGCTCTCGTGGCTCGTCGCGCTGCTCGGCCTGGGTGCCGCGCTCGCCGGGACGCTGCTGACGTACTCGACCCATGCCGGACCCGCCGACATCACGCCCTGGGTCGGCATCCCGGCCGTGGTCTGGATCGGTGGCCTGCTCACCGCGGTGCTGCTGGCCGTGCCTGCCGCGCTGTCGTGGCCCCGACCTGCCCTGACGGCCGCGATCGTGGTCGCGCTGGTGCTCCCCGTGGGCACGCTCGGCTGGTGGGTCGCCCGCGGTGACGCCGACCCCATCGACGACGGCCGCGCCGACGTCGTGCCGGTCTTCCTGGCCGAGCGTCCGGGCGACACGTTGATCCTGACCGGCAGCATCGACGGCGGAGTCGACTACCGCGTCGTCGCCGGCGACGGGCCGTTCCTCGGCCAGGAGGCCGTCACCGCGTCGTCGTCCGACGCGAGCCGGCTCACCGCCGTCGTCAGGCGGATCCTCGCGCAGGGCACGACGGCCGACGTCGACGCACTCGGCGAGCTCGGCATCGACTCGATCTACGCGCCCAGCGCCGACCCGGAGGTGAGTCGCAGGATCGATGCCGCCCCCCGGCTGTCACCCGCCGGCAGCGACCAGCCCGGATCGCGGGTGTGGACCCTCGCCCCGCAGCCCAAGAATGATGCCGCACACGTGGCGTGGTGGCACCGTGGGCTCGGCCTCCTGCAGGCGCTCGCCTGGTTGGTGGCGATCGTGCTGACCGCCCCCGTACGCCGGCGCGCCGCCCCCGAGCCGCTCGACGACCAGGAAGACGCGGAGGTGTCCGCATGAGCGAGCGCCAGCGAGCGAACAAGACAGAACTCATGCCGGCGCCTCCATATCGTGGGTTCTTGTCGGAGGTGACGGCATGAAGGATCTGCGCATCCTCGTGCTGCCGTTCGCGGCAGTGGCCCTCGTCGTGCTCGCGCTCGTCGCGCCGTCGCCGTCGGATTCGGCTCGTGCGCCTTCCCGCGTGACCGTCGCTGAGGCGTCCTACGCGTGCCCGGCCGGGTCGGTCATCACGGTGGCGTCCGGCCAGATCCGTGCGGGCAGCGGCGCGAAGGCCAACGTGTTCCCGAGCCGCGACCGCGACGCCGACCTCGAGGACGCAGCCACCTGGCGTACGTCCGTGGTCGACGGCCCCGGTGTGATGGTGCAGCAGCGCGGCCGCGCCTCCGGGCCGGTGGGCTTCTTCGCCGGCACCGCTCCCAAGAAGGGCGGCGGCGGACTCGTCGTCGGCTCCTGCCCGGGCGTCGTCGACGATGCCTGGCTGCTCGGCCTGGGCTCGGGCGGCAAACACTTCTCGACGCTGATCCTGACCAACCTCGCGGACACCCCGGCCGCCGTCGACCTGAGCCTGTGGGGACCCAAGGGCAAGATCGACGCCGTCGGGTCCGAGGGCATCGTCGTCAAGCCGTCGTCCGTGCGTCGGATCCGCCTGGACGACCTGGCGGCGGGGGAGCCGGAGCTCGCGATGCACGTGCACCGTCGTCGCGGCTCGCTCTCGGCCGTCGTCAACGACAGCGCGACGACGGTGTTCAGCGGCACCGAGCCGGTCTCCGCGACGCTGTCGCCGCGCCGCAGCCAGGTCATCGGGGGACTCGTGCAGGGCGCCAACGGCCGGACGTTGATGCTGCTCAATCCCGGTGACGCGACGGCACGCGTGACGGTCAAGGTCATCGGGGCCAAGAACACGTTCGCCCCCTCGGGCCTTGAGCAGATCAAGGTGCGGCCCGGCAGCACGCGGTCGATCACGATGCCCAAGTCGACCGGCGGCGGCGCCCAGGCGCTGCGGCTGACGTCGGACGAGCCGATCTCGGCGACCGTGCGCATGGCGCCCACCGCCAAGGACTACGCATACGCCGAGGCGGTCCCCGCACTGTCGGGACCGGCGATCGTGCCCGTCGAGGTCGGTCCCAAGATCGCGGCGCCGCGCCTGCTGCTGACCGCGCCGGGGCGAGCCGCCACCGCGAAGGTCCAGGCGTACGACGCGTCGATGCGGCCGCTCGCCTCCAGCGACGTGGCGATCAAGGCCGGCACCACGACCTGGGTCAAGCTCGAGGCGCCCGACGCGGCCTACTTCGTGGTGACCCCGCACGGCAAGGTCGTCGCCGCCGCGACGTACGTCAAGGGCGACGGCATCAGCTCGCTGGCGCTGACCCCCGCGCCGGTCACCGTGCTGAGCCCGCAGGTCCGCCCGGTCTCCTAGCGCGGTCGCGGGTCGAGGTCGTCCGGCGACATGTGCCAGACCTCGGCAAGCCGGTCGAGGACGACCGTCCAGACGAGGTCCTCGAGGTCCTCGTTGCCGGAGCAGCGCTGGGCGATCGGGATGCGGAACAGCACGACGCGAGAGCCTTCGGGGCCGGGCGCGACGATGCTGAGCGGCACGTCGTCGGTCCACTCCGGAGGCAGCAAGGGTGCCTCCTCGACGACGACGTCGACGTGGTCCGGCTCGACCGCGAAGTGGGGCTCGAGGGCGGCGAGGATGTCACCGACGAGCAGGTCGAACGACGCTCTCGCGGGTCGGTGCACCGGCACGCTGCGCGGCGAGAGCGGGCCGGGCAGCGCCATGGGACCGCGCGGTCCGCGGCCGCGCCGGTCGCGCATCCGGCCGGGTCGGGGGCCGCTGACGGCGCCGCCGAAGTGATCCATGCGGTGAGCCTAACGCGCGCGCTTCGGAGTCAGGGATAACCTCACCTCGTGGGTGCGGTGAGACGATGCACGCGATCTGCGTGCTCCCAGACGGCAGTGGCGACGCTGACCTATGTCTATGCGGACCAGACGGCCGTGCTGGGTCCGCTGGCGACCTACGCCGAGCCGCACACGTACGACCTCTGCGCCGAGCACTCGCAGCGCATGTCGGCGCCCCAGGGCTGGAACGTGCTGCGCCTCGCACCCGACCCGGCCGCGGCCGAGCCGACGCGCGACGACCTGCTCGCCCTGGCCGACGCCGTGCGCGAGGCCGGCCGGCCGCCGACACCTCAACCTGATGGACCCCCAGCCCTTCGACTCGTGAGGCCCGACTCTTGATCGACCCCCGTCTGGCGGAGGTGGTCAAGGCGTACGACGTACGCGGCCGCTCGCCCGAACAGCTCGACCCTGCCCTGACCCGCGCCCTCGGCGAGGCGTTCGCGCTCGAGACCGGCGTCGCCGGAGGTGGCACCGCCGTGATCGGCCACGACATGCGCGACACGTCGCCGCTGCTCGTGGCGGCGTTCTCCGACGGCGTACGCGCCCAGGGTGGCAACGTCATCGGCATCGGCCTGGCGTCGACCGACCTGCTCTACTTCGCGTCCGGCGACCTCGACCTGCCCGGCGCCATGATCACGGCGAGCCACAACCCGGCGGAGTACAACGGCATCAAGCTGTGCCGCGCGGGCGCCAAGCCGATCGGCTACGACACCGGGCTCTCCGCGATCGCCGAGCAGGCCACCGAGCTCCTCGCCCGCACCGAGCTGCCGGAGCCGATCGGGACGTACGAGGAGCTCGACGCGCTCAGCCGCTACGCCGCTTACCTCCACGAGATCGTCCCGATCCCCGACAGGCGGCGCCTCAAGGTCGTCGCCGACGCCGGCAACGGCATGGCCGGGCACACCGTGCCGTCGGTGTTCGCGACGCTCAACGTCGAGCTGACGCCGATGTACTTCGAGCTCGACGGCACGTTCCCCAACCACGACGCCAACCCGCTCGACCACAGCACCCTGGTCGACCTGCAGGCGACGGTGCGCAAGACCGGCGCCGACATCGGCCTGGCGTTCGACGGTGACGCCGACCGTTGCTTCGTCATCGACGAGCGCGGCGACGTCGTCTCCCCGTCGGCGATCACCGCGTTGATCGCCTCGCGTGCTCTGCTGACCACGCCCGGAGCGACGATCCTGCACAACGTCATCACGTCCAAGGCGGTGCCGGAGATCATCGCCGAGAACGGCGGCACGGCCGTACGCACGCCGGTCGGCCACTCCCTGATCAAGGCCGAGATGGCGCGCACCGGTGCGGTCTTCGGTGGCGAGCACTCCGGGCACTTCTACTTCAAGGACTTCTTCCTCGCCGACTCCGGCATGATCGCGGCGCTGCACGTGATGGCCGCGCTCGCCGAGACCGACGGCACGGTGTCGGCGCTCATGGCGCAGTACGAGCGCTACGTCGCCTCGGGCGAGATCAACAGCACCGTCGACGACGGACCGGCGATCCTCGAGGAGCTCTCCACGACGTATGCGGAGCTCCCGCAGGACACCCTCGACGGGCTGACCATCACGGGGGACCGTTGGTGGTTCAACGTGCGGGCGTCCAACACCGAGCCCCTGCTGCGGCTCAACGTCGAGGGCGACGACGAGGAGACCATGGCGCGTGTGCGCGATGAGGTCCTCGCGGTGATACGTCGCTAGGCTGCTCGCATGAATCTTGAACCCGCCCTGCTCGAGATCCTGGTCTGCCCGCAGTGCCGGGCCACCCTGGCGGTCGACGACGAGGCCAGCGAGCTCGTCTGCAGCGCCTGCGCCCTGGCCTACCCCGTCCGCCGCGACATCCCCGTGATGCTCGTCGACGAGGCGCGGAGCATCTGAGGGATGTCGACCGAAGGCGGCAACAAGGCGGTCATCGCTGCGCTCCTGGCCAACACCGGGATCGCGATCACCAAGTTCATCGCATTCCTGCTGACGGGGTTCTCCTCGATGCTGGCCGAGTCGATCCACTCGCTGGCCGACTCGGGCAACCAGGTCCTGCTGCTGGTCGGCGGCAAGCGGTCACAGCGTGAGGCCACCGAGGAGCACCCGTTCGGCTTCGGCCGCGAGCGCTACATCTACGCGTTCGTCGTGTCGATCGTGCTGTTCAGCGTCGGCGGCCTGTTCGCGCTCTACGAGGCGTACCACAAGTGGCACGAGATCCACGAGGGTCACGACGCCGGCCTCGACAGCAAGTGGCGCCTCGTCCCGCTCGTCGTGCTGGGCATCGCGATCGTGCTCGAGTCGCTGTCGTTCCGCACCGCGATCGTCGAGGGCAACAAGGTGCGCGGCGACCAGAGCTGGTGGTCGTTCATCCGCCGCGCCAAGTCGCCGGAGCTCCCGGTCATCCTCCTCGAGGACTTCGCCGCCCTCGTCGGCCTCGTCGCCGCGTTCCTGGCCGTGAGCCTGTCGCTGATCACTGACAACGCCTGCTTCGACGTCGTCGGCACCGGCTTCATCGGCGTGCTGCTGATCGTCGTCGCGGTGATCCTGGCGATCGAGGTCAAGAGCCTGTTGATCGGTGAGTCGGCCGGCAAGGACGCGATCGGCAGGATGCGCAGCGCGATCGAGTCGACGCCCGGCGTCACGCAGATCATCCACATGAAGACGCTGCACATCGCGCCCGAGGAGCTGCTCGTCGCGGTCAAGATCGGCATTGAGGCGGATGCGACCGGTGCGGGCATCGCGGAGGTCATCGACGCCGCGGAGCGCAACGTACGCGCCGCGGAGCCGATGGCGCAGCAGGTCTACGTCGAGCCCGATGTCTACCGAGCCGACCACGTTCCCGACGCCCGCCCCGAAGCACCCGCAGCCCCGAGCCACTAGTCCCCGAGATGTGGATCCTGCTGCACCACGATCACGCGGCGCGTGGTGCAGCCGAATCCACATCTCGGAGACGCTAGTCCACCGGCGGGGTGGACAGCGGGTCGAGGCGGTCGACGACCTCGGGGTCCCCGGCGTCGGCCAGGTAGTCCGTCGGGTGCGTGTCGTCCGTGCCCGCATCCACGTCGAGCGCCCGGCAGACGAACGTGCCGATCACCGCGACGAGCAGGTTGAGGACGAGCGCCGTCAGCCCGAAGTAGATGAGGTTGTCGCTGATGTCGATGCCGAACACCTCGAGCGGCCCGACAGACCCGCCGAAGTGCGAGTCGGGCTTGCCGACGGAGGGCTTGTTGTAGGCCGCGATCGTGCCCCACGCCATGCCGATCGCCCAGCCCGCGAGCAGCGCGTAGCGGTGGAACCACCTCGTGTAGAGGCCGATGACGATCGCCGGCAGCGTCTGCAGGATCCAGATGCCGCCGAGCAGCTGCAGGTTGATCGCGAAGTCCTTGGGCAGCGCCAGGACGAACAGCAGCGCGCCGAACTTCACCAGCAGGCTCGCCAGCTTGCTCTGCTTGGCCTCCTGCGCGTCCGTCGCTCCCGGATTGATGAACGCCTTGTAGATGTTGCGGGTCCACAGGTTGGCCGCGGCGATCGACATGATCGCGGCCGGCACGAACGCACCGATCACGATCGCGGCGAACGCGAGACCGGCGAACCACGGCGAGAACTCCTGCTCGAACAGCTGCGGGATCGCGAGCTGCGCGTTGTCGACCTTGATGCCGGCGGCCACCGCGGCGATGCCCAGCAGTGCCAGCAGGCCCAGCAGGAACGAGTACGCCGGGAGGAGCGCGGCGTTGCGCCGGATGATGTTGCGGTTCTTGGTCGACAGCACGGCGGTCACCGAGTGCGGATACATGAACAGCGCCAGGGCGGAGCCGAGCGACAGCGATGCGTACGCCCACTGGGAGGCGCCGATGCCGGGGATCAGTCCCTTGGGTGCCGCCCCGCCGCTGGCGATCGTGTCGGCGCTGTCCTTGTTGAACGACCCGAACGCCTTGCTCGCCGAGTCGAAGATCCCGCTCCAGCCGCCGAGCTGCGTCGGCAGGTAGATCACCGCGACGATGATGACGAGGTAGATCAGCGTGTCCTTGACGAACGCGATCAGCGCCGGCGCCCGCAGACCTGACGAGTACGTGTAGGCGGCCAGCAGGGCGAACGCGATGAACAGCGGCAGGTCCTTCTTGAACCAGTTGTCGCCCTCGCCGCCGAAACCGATGACGTCGAGCACCGCCTGGATGCCCACCAGCTGCAGGGCGATGTAGGGCAGCGTCGCGAGGATCCCGGTGAACGCGATCGCCAGCGACAGTGCCCGCGAGTCGAACCGGCCCTGCACGAAGTCGGCCGGCGTCACGTACGACCGGCGGTGCGAGACCGACCACAGACGGGGCAGGAAGATGAAGATGATCGGGTAGAGCACGATCGTGTAGGGCACCGCGAAGAAGCCCGTGGCGTTGCCGGCGTACAGCAGCGCGGGCACCGCGATGAACGTGTAGGCGGTGTAGATGTCGCCGCCGATCAGGAACCACGCGACGAACGTGCCGAAGCTGCGACCACCGAGGCCCCACTCGTCGAGGTTGTCGAGCGTCTCGGCCTTGCGCCAGCGGGCGGCGAGGAAGCCCAGGACCGTGACGAGGAGGAAGAAGAACAGGAAGACGGACAGTGCGACCGGGTCGACGTCGTTCATCGCGCGTCCCCGTTCGTGCGTCCTTCGGCGAGACGGCGCTGCCGCTCATGCCCGATGACCAGCCGGTAGGCGATCGACGTCAGCACGACGGACCCGATGACCAGCACGAACTGGTACCAGAAGAAGAACGGGATGCCCCACAGCTCGGGGTCGGCCTTGGCGTACGTCCAGACGAGCAGCGGGACGACGATGGCGATCGCCAGCGCCACCCCCGCCCCGATCAGTGGACCCTTGCCCGGCGGTGTGTGTTGTGGCATGTCTTGACCCCCACGATCGGTCGGACCAGTGACCCCCGTCACAGTCCCGGAGACACCGTACGCCCGGGTGCGCGCGGGCGGAAGTGGGGGTCGGCCGACGTGTCGGGTCCCTCACATGTACCCGCCGATTCGGTGCGGACGACTACCCGCCGGTACGCTGTCGACCATGGATTACAACGTCGCTGACCTGTCCCTCGCGGAGTACGGTCGCAAGGAAATCGACCTCGCCGAGCACGAGATGCCGGGACTCATGGCCATGCGCGAGCGCTATGGCAAGGACAAGCCGCTCGCCGGAGCCCGCATCGCCGGCTCCCTGCACATGACGATCCAGACGGCGGTGCTGATCGAGACCCTCGTGGATCTCGGCGCCGACGTCCGCTGGGCGACGTGCAACATCTTCTCGACCCAGGACCACGCGGCCGCTGCGGTCGTCGTCGGTCGTGACGGCACGCCCGAGGACCCCAAGGGCACCCCGGTCTTCGCCTGGAAGGGCGAGACGCTGGCCGAGTACTGGGACGAGGCCGAGAAGGTCTTCGACTTCGCCGAAGGCGGCCCCAACGTCCTGCTCGACGACGGTGGCGACATCACGATGCTGCTGCACCTCGGCGTCGAGTACGAGAAGGCTGGCTCCGTGCCGTCGCAGGACAGCACCGACAACGAGGAGTTCAAGGAGGTGCTGCGTGTGCTGGCCCGTTCGGTGGCCGCCAAGCCGCAGCACTGGACCAACATCGCCAAGGACATCAAGGGCGTCTCCGAGGAGACCACCACCGGTGTCCTGCGCCTCTACGACCGCTTCCGTGAGGGCACGCTGCTCTTCCCGGCGATCAACGTCAACGACTCGGTCACCAAGAGCAAGTTCGACAACAAGTACGGCTGCCGCCACTCGCTGATCGACGGCCTCAACCGCGCCACCGACGTCATGATCGGCGGCAAGGTCGCCGTCGTCTGTGGCTACGGCGACGTCGGCAAGGGCTCCGCTGAGTCGCTGCGCGGTCAGGGCGCCCGCGTCATCGTCACCGAGATCGACCCGATCTGCGCGCTGCAGGCCGCGATGGACGGCTACGAGGTCAAGCGCCTCGAGTCGGTCGTCGAGACCGCTGACATCTTCATCACCACGACGGGCAACTTCGACATCATCCGGGTCGAGCACTTCGAGAAGATGAAGCACCAGGCCATCGTCGGCAACATCGGCCACTTCGACAACGAGATCAACATGGCCGGCCTGGCCAAGATCCCCGGCATCGTCAAGGACGAGATCAAGCCCCAGGTCCACCAGTGGATCTTCCCCGACGGCAAGAAGCTCATCGTGCTGTCCGAGGGCCGCCTGCTCAACCTCGGCAACGCCACGGGTCACCCGTCGTTCGTCATGTCGAACTCGTTCACCAACCAGGTCCTGGCGCAGATCGAGCTCTACTCCAAGGCCAGCCAGTACGAGCTGGGCGTCCACGTCCTGCCCAAGCACCTCGACGAGGAGGTCGCCCGCCTGCACCTCGACGCACTCGGTGTCGAGCTGACCGAGCTCACGAAGGAGCAGGCCGCCTACCTCGGCGTCGACGTCGCCGGTCCCTACAAGTCGGACCACTACCGCTACTGAGTCACACAGCTCCGGGCGCCAGGTGTTCGCATCTGGCGCCCGCTGCTGTTCCAGCCTCCGTATCATGGGTTGTTATGAGCTATCGACGCACGAAGCGTGATCGCGTGCTCGTCGTCGATGACGATGCCTCGCTCGCCGAGATGCTCACGATCGTTCTCGAGGGTGAGGGCCTGACGGCCGCGGTGTGCCGCTCGGGTGACCGGGTGATGGCCGCGTTCGGGCAGTTCAAGCCCGACGTCGTGCTGCTCGACCTGATGCTCCCGGGCCTCGACGGCATGAGCGTGTGCCGCCAGATCCGCGAGAAGTCGGCCGTGCCGATCATCATGCTGACCGCCAAGTCCGACACGCCCGACGTCGTCGCCGGGCTCGAGGCCGGCGCCGACGACTACATCACCAAGCCGTTCAAGAACACCGAGCTCGTCGCGCGCATCCGGGCGCGCCTCCGCCGCTCCGACCAGCTGGCCGAGCCGCTCGTGTTCGGCGACATCGTGCTCGACCCGGCCGGCCACACCGTGACCCGCAAGGGCGAGCCGCTCGAGCTCACGCCGCTCGAGTTCGACCTGCTGGCCTGCCTGCTGAGCGATCCGGCGCAGGTCTTCACGCGCGAGACCCTGCTGCAGAAGGTCTGGGGCTATCACCACCCGGGCGACACCAAGCTCGTCAACGTCCACATGACGCGCCTCCGGTCCAAGATCGAGGACGACGCCGAGAACCCGCAGATCATCCGCACCGTGCGCGGCGTCGGCTACCAGGCGATCACGCCGCCCGCATGACGCGGCAACGCCTGTCCGGCGGCGCCTGATGCGGCGTCTGGCCCGCATCTGGCGCCGGTCGATCCAGGCCCGGGTCGTGACGAGCACGATCGTGCTCAGCGCGCTGGTGATCTCGCTGACCGGCTGGGCCCTGCTGCGGGACGTCGCCGGCGGGCTTGCCGACAGCCGACGGGTCGCCGCGATCTCCGAGGCCCGCTCGGGCTTCGACTACGCCCAGACGCAGCTCGACGCCTCGGTCGAGACCGAACCGGCGACCCAGTCGCAGGCCCTCACCCAGATGGTCGACTCGCTCACGAGCTCGCGGGGCGCCAAGCGTACGTACGAGCTGGTGCTCGAAGGTCCTCTGCTGACCGGCACGGGAGAGGTGCCCGTACGTTCGTCGGCCGCCATCGAGGAAGGCTCGCTGCCGGCCGACCTCGACAAGGCCGTGCGGTCCAAGCCGGGGACCTACTGGCGCTACAGCGACCTGGCGCTCCTGGGCTCGTCCGACACGAGCCCGTCCGTGGTCGTCGGCAGCCAGCTGCGCGCGCCCGGGACCGGCGACACGTACGCGTTGTTCTACCTGTTCTCGATGGAGGACCAGCAGGAGACCCTCGACCTCGTGCGGCGCGCGCTCCTGCTGGGCGGACTGGCGATGGTCCTGATGGTCGGCGGTGTCGCCTGGCTGGTGTCGCGGCAGGTGCTCGATCCCGTGCGCCTCGCCCGCCGGATCGCGGAGCGCTACGCCAGCGGCAACCTCGAGCAGCGCATGCACGTCAGCGGCGAGGACGACATCGCCCGCCTGAGCTCGTCGTTCAACCAGATGGCGGCGAGCCTCCAGAGCCAGATCCGGCGGCTCGAGAACCTGTCGCGCCTGCAGCAGCGCTTCGTGTCCGACGTGTCGCACGAGCTGCGCACCCCGCTCACGACGGTCCAGATGGCCAGCGAGGTGCTCTACGACGCGCGCGAACGGTTCGACCCGCAGACCGCGCGCTCGGCCGAGCTGCTCAAGGGTGAGCTCGACCGGTTCGAGTCCCTGCTGTCCGACCTGCTGGACCTGAGCCGGTTCGACGCCGGCGCGGCCAAGCTCGAGCTCGACACGATCGACCTCAGCCAGGTCGCTCGGAGCTCCGCGGATGACCCGACGCTCGCCCGCAAGGGCATCGAGGTGACGCTGATCGGCGTCGACCAACCGGCCATCGTGGAGGCCGACATCCGGCGCATCGACCGGATCGTCCGCAACCTCTTGACCAACGCCGCGAAGTACAGCGGCTCCCCGCGCATCGAGATCGAGGTGTCGCAGAATGAGAGCTGCGTGTCGCTCGCGGTGCGCGACTTCGGCGTCGGGCTGTCGGGTGACGAGAACCTCCGGGTGTTCGACCGCTTCTGGCGCGCCGACCCCGCTCGTACGCAAGGTGGCACCGGGCTGGGGCTCGCGATCTCCCGCGAGGACGCCGCGCTGCACGGCGGGACGCTGCAGGCCTGGGGCCGGCCGGGCGAGGGCAGCGAGTTCGTCCTGACGATCCCCAAGCCCGAGGGCACCGCCAAGTTCCCCGCCATCCAGTCGGTGTTCGCATGATGCCGACCCGCCTGAGGGCTGCCATCGCGGTGGGTGCCCTGCTCGCCGTGTCCGCGTGCGCCGGCATCCCCTCGTCTGGCCCCGTCACCAAGGTCGCCGACGACGGGGGCCTCGGCGAGAGCACCGTGCGCTACTCACCGGCCCGGCCGGCCGAAGGCGCCTCGCCCGAGCAGATCGTGCGGGGCTACCTCGACGCGATGCTGGCCTACCCCGCGTCCTCCGGCATCGCGACGGCGTTCCTCACTCCCGCGGCGGCCAGGCAGTGGAGCCCGTCAGCAGGCGTGCGGGTCTACTCCTCCGTCACGGTCTCCGAGCCCAAGCTGGCCGCGGGCGAGGACGGGGAGACGACGGACAAGACCCGCAACCCGGTCGAGGTCGGCACGCGGCTGTTCGAGGACGCGCGGCTCGACCAGCAGGGTCACTACGCCCGCAGCGCGCGTCCCTCGGTGCTGTCCTTCCGTCTCGAGCGGGTCGACAGCGAGTGGCGGATCGCCAACCCGCAGGCCGGGTTGCTCCTCAGCAGGAAGTTCTTCGACGACTACTTCCGGCCGTTCAACCTCTACAACTTCGACCGCCCCGGTCGCCGGCTCGTGCCCGACCCGGTCCACCTGGTGGTGGGCGACCAGCTCGCCACCGCGCTGGTCACGAGCCTCGCTCGCGGGCCGGCGGCCTCGATCGCAGGCGTCTCGCGCACGTACGTCCCACCGCTGGACTCGCTGCGGCCGTCCGTGCCGGTGTCCGACGACGGTGTCGCCGACGTGCAGTTCAGCGCCG
The DNA here is from genome assembly GCF_001428805.1 of Aeromicrobium sp. Root236. NCBI lineage: Bacteria > Bacillati > Actinomycetota > Actinomycetes > Propionibacteriales > Nocardioidaceae > Aeromicrobium > Aeromicrobium sp. Root236. Next base: position 3,552,583 of record NZ_LMIS01000001.1, read on the forward strand.
ACTTCTCGGTGCTGAGCGAGTCGGTACAGGACCATCTGTCGGCGCAGATCGTGTGGACCCTGCGGCAGGTCCGCGACATCACCGCCGTACGCCTCGCGGGCGCCGCGACGGTGCTCTCGAGCAACGGCGGCACGACCCAGGACATCGGCTCGTGGGGTGGCTACGGCCCGAGCATCGCCCGCGGCCGGGCGTACGCGCTCAGCGACGACCACGTGGTGCAGATCGACGACGACGCCGTCAAGCGGCTCAGCGGGGCGTGGGGCCGCGACGCCCGCGGTGCCGTCGCGATCGGCGTGTCCGACGACGGCGTCGCCGGGGTGCTGGCGGGCCGCAACCTCGTGCGCGTCACGGACCGCAAGGGCACCGATGCGCGTACGTTCGCCGGCTCCCGGCTCATCACGCCGCAGTGGGACAGCGACGGCAACGTGTGGCTGGTCGACCGACCCGGCGACACCACGCGCGTGCGCATCGTCGACGGGGACGGGATCCGCACGCTCGTCACGGGCCGGCTCGCCGGCCTCGACGTCACGACGTTCGCGCTGTCGCCCGACGGCTCGCGCTACGCCGTCACGGTGCGTGACGTCGTCGGCAGCTCGGTCAGGGTCGGCTCGGTCCGGCGCGACGCCAAGGACCGCATCCTGGGCCTCGGCTCCCCGTCGACCGTCTACACACCGGCAGCGTCGCCGCGATCGGCGTCCTGGTCGTCCGCCACCGAGCTCAGCTATCTCGCCGAGAGCCAGTCCGGCCGGCAGGTCTACTCCACGGCGATCGACGGATCCGCGACGTCCGGTGGCCTGTCCCGCGGCGGCGTCCTGCTGCCCGACGTCGGCGCGAATGCCCTGGCCGTCGGCGGCGGCACCACCGCCAACCGCTACGCGACGGACGCCCGCGGCCGCTTGTGGTTCGTCGCACCCGGCGGGTCGTGGCAGCTGCTGCCCAACCTCAAGGTCACAGGCCTGACGTACGGGCGCTGACGTCCACAGCTCGCGCTGAGCCAGGCGCGTACCGCCACCCCGACGCGTGATGCTCGAGGGATGCGCGAGCTCCTGGTCCCGGCTGCCGACCTGTTGCTCGGTGCGCAGTGCGCCGGATGCGGCCGCCCGGCCCTGACGCTGTGCCGCGCGTGCGGTGGGGCGATTCGACCGGTGCCTGAGGTCACGTGGCCGAGACCCTGCCCGCGCGGGCTCCGCCTACCCACCCGGGTGACTCCCGTCGCCGCGGGCGCCAACGCCGACGTGCTGCGGCGCGTGCTGGTCGCCTGGAAGGAGACGGGCAACACCCGGCTGACCGCGGTGCTCGACCACCTCCTCGCGGCTTCTGTCGTGGAGCACGCGCGTGGCCGTCCGGTCGTGCTGGTGCCCGTGCCGACGTCGCGGCGCAGCAAGCGGGAGCGCGGATGCGACCTCGTCGACGAGCTCGCCCGGTCGGCCGCACGCCTGCTGCGGCAGGTCGGGGTCGAGGCCAGGGTGTCCCAGGCGCTGGCACCGGCGCGGGCGACCGCCGACCAGGTCGGACTCGACGCCGCGGCTCGGGCGCGCAACCTGCGCGGGGCGTTCCGGCTGCGCACCGACCGGGCACTGCCGGGCCGCGACGTGATCGTCGTCGACGACATCCTGACGACCGGGGCCACGGTCTCCGAGGCCGTACGGGTGCTGACAACAGCCGGACATCGGCCCTTCGGCATCGCGGTCGTCGCCGCGACCCCTCGCATTCCAGTGGGCGTTCCTGAGCATCGGGGATGAACTTGTCGGCTGCTCTGGTGATTCCTTGGAGGGCGGTCTAACGTCACAGGTATGGCATGAAGACTGCGCTGATGGTTAGGGCGCGACACCGAGACAAGGGAGTCCCCATGGAAATTGTCGTCAACGGTCGCAACAGCGAGATCTCCGAGCGTTTCCGTGAGCACGTGGAGGAAAAGCTCTCCCGGCTCGAGAAGTACGACTCCCGCCAGAAGATCAGTCGCGTCGAGGTCGAGGTCACGCACGAGAAGAACCCCCGCCAGCAGGACACCGCCGCCAAGGTCGAGATGACACTGCGCTCCCGGGGCCCGGCGGTCCGCGCCGAGGCCGCCTCCACCGACCAGCACTCGGCCCTCGACGCCGCGATCGACAAGCTCGAGTCGCGTCTGCGCCGCTCGGTCGACCGCAGCCGCATCCACCACGGACGGCACGCCCCGACGTCGTTGTCGTCGGCCGCCGCAGAGCTGCCGCTCGACGGTCTGCAGAGCGCCGAGCCCGACGACGACCTGCCCACCGGACAGTCCGCGCCCATCGCCGCCGAGGGCGACTGCCCGATCGTGGTGCGCGAGAAGACGCACCAGGCGCCGCCGATGACTCTCGACCAGGCGATGTACGAGATGGAGCTCGTCGGCCATGACTTCTACCTGTTCCTTGAGAAGGACTCGATGCGCCCGAGCGTGGTCTACCTGCGCAAGGGATATGACTACGGGGTCATTCATCTAGACGTCACAGAGCAGTGATAGGTGGGCCGCTTGGCCCAACCCGTGGCATGATCGACGTGTGAGTTCTCGGGGCGACAGCATTCGAGTGCTCCTGGTCGATGACCAGGAGCTCTTCCGGCGCGGAGTCAAGATGGTGCTCGGCGCTGACGACGCCCTCGAGCTCGAAGAAGTCGACGACGGTGACAAGGCCCTCGAGATGGTGGCCGAGAACCCCTACGACATCGTGCTGCTCGACGTACGCATGCCCGGGCGCAGCGGCGTCGAGGTGTGCGCGGCGATCAAGGAGATCTCCCCGACCACGGGCATCATCATGCTCACGGCGAGCGACGACGAGTCCGACCTCTACGAGTCGATCCGCAGCGGAGCCTCCGGCTACCTGCTCAAGGACGGCTCGACCTACGAGCAGGTTGCCGAGGCCGTACGCCTCGTCGCCTCGGGCCAGTCGCTGATCAGCCCCAGCATGGCGACCAAGCTGCTCGACGAGTTCGTCCACATGTCCAAGAGCCCCGCGCCGACGACCAACCTCACGCCCCGCGAGCTCGGCGTCCTGCGCCACGTCGCCCGTGGCCGCAGCAACCGTGAGATCGCCGAAGAGCTGTTCATCAGCGAGAACACGGTCAAGAACCACATCCGCAACATCCTGGAGAAACTGCAGATGAAGTCGCGCATGGAAGCTGCGATGTACGCCGTGCGCAGCAAGCTCGTCGACGACATCCCTTAATGTCAGACGTTTAGACCAGCATCGGGCTTCATGAACCTGACGACGACGCAGGCTCGGCGGATCGCGCTGGGCGCCCAGGGCTTCACGCGTCCCCGGCCCGGGCTCGACGGCCAGATCGCCTCCCGGCACCTCAACCGGGTCATCGAGCGGCTCGGGTTCTTCCAGATCGACTCGGTCAACGTGCTGGTCCGGGCCCACTACATGCCGCTGTTCTCGCGGCTGGGGCCCTACGACCGTGAGCTCCTGCACCGGGCCGCGTCCCGTCGCCCGCGGCGGCTGTTCGAGTACTGGGCGCACGAGGCCGCGCTCGTCGACGTCAACCTCTGGCAGGCGTTCCAGTTCCGCATGGAGTCCGGCGCACGCATGTGGGGCAACATGGCGCGGATCAGCCAGGAGAAGCCGGAGTTCGTGGCGTGGGTGCTCGAGGAGGTGCGTGCCAAGGGCTCGTTGACCGCCCGCGAGATCGAGCACGACGCACCGCGCGACAAGGACAACTGGGGCTGGAACTGGTCCGAGGTCAAGATGGCGCTCGAATACCTCTTCTACAAGGGGCAGGTCACGGCCGCGCGGCGCAACTCCGCGTTCGAGCGGGTCTACGACCTGCCGGAGCGCGTCATCCCGCAGGCGCAGCTCGACGCCGACCCCCTCGACAGCCGGCAGGCGCACCGGGTGCTGGTGAGCCACGCCGCGCAGGCCCTGGGTGTCGGCACGGCGCAGTGCCTGCGTGACTACTTCCGCATGGCGCCCGAGCCGACCAAGGCCGCGATAGACGACCTGGTCGCGACCGGCGAGCTCGTCCCCACCACGATCACCGGTTGGAAGCGCCCGGCCTACCTGCACCGCGACGCCGCGCGCCCACGCAAGGTCGCGGCGCGGGCGCTGTTGAGCCCGTTCGACCCGCTGGTGTTCGAGCGCACGCGCACCGAGCAGCTGTTCGACTTCCGCTATCGCATCGAGATCTACGTCCCCGCCGAGAAGCGGGTCCACGGCTACTACGTGCTGCCGTTCCTGCTCGGCGACCGGCTGGTCGCGCGGGTCGACCTCAAGGCCGATCGCCAGGCCGCCGCCCTGGTGGTGCACGGCGCCTGGGCGGAGTCACACGCGCCCGCGGAGACGGCCGACGAGCTGGCCGCCGAGCTGCGCCTCATGGCCGGCTGGCTCGGCCTCGAGACCGTGACGCCTCCCGCCAAGGGCGATCTGGCTGGGGAACTCACGAAGTCGCTTGCTCGTCACCTAGACTGAACAGGCTCTCAAACTTTTCTGGAGTTCCAGCCATCGCGGACTCTGGCGTATCAGGAAGTGCATCTAAGTGCCCAAGGTCATCGACAAGATCCTTCGCATGGGCGAAGGCAAGATCCTCAAGCAGCTCCAGGCGGTCGCCAAGCAGGTCAACGCCCTCGAGGACGAGTTCCACGCCATGAGCGATGACGAGCTCCGCGGCATGACCGAGGAGTTCCGCACCCGCCTCGCGGAGGGCTCGACACTCGACGACCTCATGCCCGAGGCGTTCGCGACCGTGCGCGAGGCCGCCCTGCGCGTGCTGGGCCAGCGGCACTTCGACGTCCAGATCATGGGTGGCGCAGCACTGCATCTCGGCAACATCGCCGAGATGAAGACCGGTGAGGGCAAGACCCTGGTCTCGACGCTGCCGGCCTACCTCAACGCGTTGAGCGGCAAGGGCGTCCACGTCGTCACGGTCAACGACTACCTCGCCAAGTACCACGCCGAGTGGATGGGTCGCGTGCACCACTTCCTCGGCCTCAGTGTCGGCATGATCCTGCCGTCGATGACCCCCAACGAGCGCCGCGAGGCCTACGCCGCCGACATCACGTACGGCACCAACAACGAGTTCGGCTTCGACTACCTGCGCGACAACATGGCCGACGACATCGCCGACTGCGTCCAGCGCGGGCACAACTTCGCCGTCGTCGACGAGGTCGACTCGATCCTCATCGACGAGGCCCGCACACCGCTGATCATCTCGGGCCCCACCGAGGAAGAGGTCAAGTGGTACGCCGAGTTCGCCAAGATCGTCGGCGCCATGACGATCGACGAGCACTACGAGGTCGACGAGAAGAAGCGCACGATCGCCGTGACCGAGGAGGGCATCGACCGGGTCGAGGACCAGCTCGGCATCGACAACCTCTACGACGCGGTCAACACGCCGCTGATCAGCTTCCTCAACAACGCGATCAAGGCCAAGGAGCTGTTCAAGAACGACAAGGACTACGTCGTCATGGAGGGCGAGGTCCTGATCGTCGACGAGCACACCGGCCGCATCCTTGACGGACGCCGCTACAACGAGGGCCTGCACCAGGCGATCGAGGCCAAGGAGGGCGTCCGCATCCGCGAGGAGTACCAGACCCTCGCCACGATCACGCTGCAGAACTACTTCCGCCTCTACGACAAGCTCAGCGGCATGACCGGTACGGCCCTGACCGAGGCGTCGGAGTTCGACAAGATCTACAAGCTCGGCGTCGTCCCGATCCCGACCAACAAGCCGGTCGCCCGCGCCGACCAGCCCGACCTCGTCTACCGCACCGAGCAGGCGAAGTTCGACGCCGTCGTGGAGGACATCGTCGAGCGCCACTCCAACGGCCAGCCGATCCTGGTCGGCACGACCAGCGTCGAGAAGAGCGAGCGGCTCTCCAAGCAGCTCAAGAAGCGTGGCGTCCCGCACGAGGTGCTCAACGCCAAGCAGCACGACCGCGAGGCCGCGATCGTCGCGATGGCCGGCCACAAGGGCGCCGTCACGGTCGCCACCAACATGGCGGGCCGCGGCACCGACATCATGCTCGGCGGCAGCGTCGAGTTCCTCGCCGACCAGGCACTGCGCAAGAAGGGCCTCGACCCGCTCGAGGACTCCGAGGCGTACGAGGCCGCGTGGCCCCAGACGCTCAAGCAGATGGAGGAGCAGGTCGCGGCCGAGCACGACGAGGTCGCCGCCGTCGGTGGCCTTGCCGTCATCGGCACGGAGCGCCACGAGTCGCGCCGCATCGACAACCAGCTGCGCGGTCGTTCCGGCCGTCAGGGCGACCCCGGCGAGACCCGGTTCTACCTCTCGCTCGAGGACGACCTCATGCGCCTGTTCAAGGCCGACTGGGTCAACTGGGTCCTGCAGACCATGAAGATCCCCGACGACGTGCCGATCGAGAACAAGCGCGTCACGGGTGCCATCGCCTCGGCGCAGGCCCAGGTCGAGGCGCAGAACTTCGACACCCGCAAGAACATCCTCAAGTACGACGACGTCATGAGCCGCCAGCGTGAGGTCATCTACGCCGAGCGCCGTCGCGTGCTCGAGGGCGAGGACATGCACGAGTGGGTCACCTCGATGATCGGCGAGGTCACCGGCGCCTACGTCCACGGCGCCACCGAGGGATTCCCCGAGGAGTGGGAGCTCGACCAGCTGTGGACCGCGCTCGGCACGCTCTTCCCGATCGGCGTGACCGTCGAAGGTGTCGAGGCCGAGGTCGGCGGCCGTGAGGGCCTGTCCCGCGAGTACCTGCAGGAGGTCATCGCCGAGGACGCGTTGGCGGCCTACGCCAAGCGCGAGGAGGACCTCGGCTCCGAGGTCATGCGCGAGCTCGAGCGTCGCGTCGTCCTGAGCGTCCTCGACCGCAAGTGGCGTGAGCACCTCTACGAGATGGACTACCTGCGCGAGGGCATCGGCCTGCGGGCGTACTCCCAGCGCGACCCGCTCGTGGAGTACCAGCGCGAGGGCTTCGACCTGTTCAACGCCATGATGGAGGGCATCGCGGAGGAGTCCGTCGGATTCCTCTTCAACCTCGACGTCCAGGTCGAGCAGGCCGCCGAGGCTGAGCCGCAGCTGACCGCCAAGGGTCTGGCCGCGGACAAGAAGCCGCAGGCCCTGTCCTACTCCGCGCCCAGCGAGGACGGCGTCGCAGAGGTTCGCGGCGAGACTGCCGACGAGGACACGCCGGAGTCCGAGGCGCGCCGCCAGGCCAACGCCAAGAACAAGGCCCGCCAGAAGGCCAAGCAGCAGCGGAAGTCGCGCAAGAACAACCGCTAGGACCCGCGGAGCTCGGCCTCGGGTGACCGAGGCCGAGCGAAGCTACGCCCAGGTGAGGGCGGTGCACTTCCAGACCTGGTCGCCGCGATGGGTGGTCTGCAGCTCGAGGCGTACGGCGAGGGCCCTCGAGCGACCGCGGTGCACCATGCGGCCGGCGATCTCGGCGGCGCCGTCGTGGACCATTGCCACGTGCACCGAGACGATGCGGGCGCCGTGTCCGGAGCGTGCCCTCAGAGGTACGCGGGCGTGGGCGGTCAGGCGGCTCGTCAGCTGGTCGTAGACGTCGGGCGCCATCCACGCGGCCATCTGCCGCACCGCTCGCTCGCCCGACAGGACCTCGACCAGGGCCTGCATGAACCGGGCAGCGCGTTGGCGCATCGGCGCCGCGTCGCCGCGCTCGACCGGCACCGGCAGCACGGGGCTCAGCCCCGGGAACGGCAGCGGGATCTGGCCGGGTGCCGGTTCGACCGGTCCGTCGAACGACGGGCGCAGTGACGGTACGAGCAGGGCGGTGGCGGTCTTCATGTGGGGTCCTTCCCGAGCGGCGGAACGAGGCGTTGCTTGGGGAAGATCAGGTCGGGGTCGTCGCCGATGACGTCCCGGTTGGCCGCGTGCCACCGTGCGCAGGCGCGCGCGATCTCGGCATCGGTGGCGCCGGCAGGCAGGGACCGGGCGGCGATCGCCCAGAGCGTGTCGCCCGGCCGTACGACGACGGCGGGCGCTGCCCCAGCGGTTGCGGGTACGGACCCGACGGGCCGGTCAGGAAGCTGCAGACCGGTCAGGTCGTGCTGCGGACGGGCCGGCGCGACGGCGCGGTCGGCCTGCACGGGAGCCACTGCGAGGGCACCCACCGTGCCCGCGAGCAGCGCGCGGCGGAGCAGGCGCGGGGTGATCGCGCGGAGGAGCGGAGCCGGGACGCGTAGGAGCACAAGACCGGCAGCGAGGAGCACCCAGGACGACAACGCGAGCTGCACGAGGCAGCCGAGGGCGAGCAGGGCATCCGGGAAGCTGTCGCCTCGCAGGTCGGCCACGGCACGGCCGGCGCCCGGCGCCAGCAACGTGACGCTGACGGCGGCGAGCGCGGTGAGCGCCCACCCGGCACGAGACAGCAGCATGCGACCCCCCGATCGGCATTCATGTCATTTGATGATGTTTGATTACACACAAGACCGTTTGAGAGCGTCTGTCAACATCTGTGTACAGAGGTGTGCACACTGTCCGGGCTGGGTGTCGCTGGGATAGCGTTTCGGCATGCGGTGGGAGCGGTTGTTCGAGGATCTCGAGGCGCAGGCGGGCGATCTCGAGCTCGACGAGCGCGACGCCCTCGTCGACGAGCTGCGCGACGGCGACTGGGCGCAGACCTCCTGGCGGGACCTGCTCGGCGGCCGGGTCGTCCTGGCCGTACGCGGGGCCGATCGCGTCGAGGGCGAGGTGACACTCGTCAACGAGCGGCTGGTGCACCTGCGCGGCGATGCCATGGACCACGTCGTGAGCGTCGCGGCGGTGATGGCCGTGCACGAGGCCGAGCGTCGGGCTGACGCGACGACAGCAGTGGGGGAGGCCCTGGGCTGGGGCCAGGTCTTCAGGGCCCTCCGGGAGACCGGCGAGGAGATCCGCGTGCGCCTGGTCGACGGCTCCGTGCGCGACGGCTCGGTCGTGGTGGCGGGCCGTGACTTCGTACGCCTGAGGGCCGGGTCAGGCCGTGATCAGGTGCTGCCGCTGGACGCGATCGCGGTGGTCAGCGGTCGGACGTGACGTCGTCGGCCGGGACGTGGGTGTCGTCGGGCACCTCGGCGCGGGCGTACTGCCGGGCGATGTAGTCCTCGAGCTGGTCGTTCTCGATGCGCCACTGGCCACGTCCACCGATCTGGATGCCTCGCAGGTCGCCGGAACGGACGAGCGCGTAGACCTGGCGCACCGTGACGTTGAGGACCTCCGCGACGTCGGCCAGCGTGAGGAACCGCGGGCTGGTGGGTGGCATGCCCTCAGTTTCCCACGACGCGGTGTCAGAGTCTCCCCGGGTTCGCGACATCTGTGGACAACCTGACCTCGGTATGGACGAACGGAGGCTGAGTCTGTACAACCGTTGCATGACGAACTGGCGGGGGCCTGGGGGATCAGGCAGGACAACGGCGCAGCGACTGCGCATCCGACCGTGGCGCGACCCACGGCTCCTTCTCGGGCTGCTGCTCGTGCTGGGGGCGACCATCCTGGGCGCACGGCTCGCGGCGGCCAGCGACGACACCGTGGAGTACTGGTCGGTCAAGGCCACCGTCGCTCCGGGCGACCCGGTCAGCCGTGACTCGCTCGAGGTGACCCGCGTGCGGCTGTCGTCGGCGACCAAGGGCAACTACCTGCGTACGGACGAGGAGTTCGCCGCTCCGCTCGACGACCTGGTGTGGGCCCATGGGGTCTCGGCCGGCTCACTCGTCGACAAGGGCTCGCTCGTACGCCGGTCGGCCACGACCCGCAGCCAGCTGCCGCTCAGCGTGGCGGACGGGGCGGCGCCGGCCGACCTCGACCGTGGTGACCTCGTCGACGTGTGGGTCGGGCCAGGACCCGGCGACGAGCCGGCGGGCAAGGCCGCGCTGGTGCTCGAGTCCGTGCGCGTCATCGAGTCCGGCGACGACGCAGCCGCTCGGAGCGGCTCCCTGGCGCAGACGGTCCTCGTGGACGTCGACAAGTCACAGCTGCGCGGTTCGGTCGTCAGCACCGTGGCCGCCGGCCACGTGACCCTCGTCAGGGTCTCGTGATGGACGTCGTCCTGGCCGCGGGCGAGGCGCCGTGGGAGGCCGCGGCGATCCGCGAGATCGAGGCGTCGGGCACGCTTCGCCTCGTGCGGCGGTGCGTCGATGTCGCCGACCTGCTGGCGATCGCCGACACCGATCTGGCGGCCGCCGCGCTGGTCACCGCCGACCTGCCGGGGCTCGACGCCGACACGGTCTATCGCCTGGAGCACGCCGGCGTACGCGTCGCAGCCGTCGACTCGGACGAGGGTCGCTGCCGGTCGTTGGGCATCGAGCGGATGCTGCGGCTGGGCGCCCTCGACGTCGTGGCTCGCGACGCACCCGCACCGCGCCACGCACCGCAGGAGGAGCGGGCCCCGCTGATCGCCGTGTGGGGCCCGGCCGGCGCGCCGGGTCGCAGCACCGTGGCGCTGGGGCTGGCCTCGGCGACGGCCGCCCACGGCACCGACACCGCGCTGGTCGACGCCGACACCTACGGCGGCTCCCTCGGCCAGATGCTGTCGGTGCTCGACGACGTGAGTGGCCTCGTCGCCGCATGTCGCGCGGCCAACGCCGGCCGGGCCGTCGAGGTGGCCGACCACCTGCTGGGGATCGACGACCACCTCCGCCTGCTCACCGGCCTGCCGCGCGCGGACATGTGGCCCCAGGTACGCACCGGCGCGTTCGAGCTCGTCCTGTCCCGCTTGCAGTCGATCACCGAGCTGGTGGTCGTCGACTGCGGGTTCTCTCTCGAGACGGGCACAGGTCACTCGGCCAACCGCAACCAGACAACCCTCCAGGTCCTCGACCAGGCCGACGCGATCGTGGCCGTGGGACGCCCCGATCCCGTGGGGCTGGCCCGACTCGTGCGGGGTCTCCACGACCTCGCCGAAGCGGTGCCGGGCCGGGTCCCGACGCTGGTGGTCAACATGACGCGTACGTCGCTGGGCTGGCGTGAGCGCGAGATCGACGCGACGCTGCGGCGGCTCACCGGGGTCGTGCCGGCGGCCCATCTCCCGTTCGACCAGTCGGGCCTCGACCTCGCCGCCGTGAGCGGGCGCGCGCCGCGCGAGGTGGCGCCGTCGTCGCCCTTCGTGACCCGGATCGAGGTGCTGGCGCGCACGCTCGTGTCACAGGTCGGAACACCGGCCCTACTCTCGTCTGCCACCCCATGACCCGGTGGTAACTTCTCTGCAGGACGTCCCTGAGGAGAGTCATGCAACGGTTGAGCCCGCTGGATGCGATGTTCCTGCAGCAGGACAGCCCGACCGTGCCGCGTCAGATCGCCTCGTTGGCGATCCTCGAGCCCGGTGAGCACCCCCTCGACTACGACCGCCTGATCCACGTCATCAACGAGCGCATCGACATCGTGCCCCGCTACCGCCAGGTGCCGCGCACGGTCCCGGCCTCGCTGGGCACACCCGTCTGGCTCGACGACGAGAACTTCGACATCTCCCTGCACGTACGCCGTTCGGCGCTTCCGCGGCCCGGCACCGCCGCGGCGCTGCACGAGCTCGTCGGTCGGCTGATCGCCCGTCGGCTCGACCTCGACCGGCCGCTGTGGGAGCTCTACCTCATCGAGGGGCTGTCCGAGGGGCGCGTCGCGCTGCTGTTCAAGGCGCACCAGGCGCTCGTCGACGGATCCGAGACCGTCGACCTGGCGCAGGTCCTGCTCGAGGAGACGGCGCACGACCGCGACATCCCCTACGAGGAGTGGAACCCGCGCCCCGAGCCCAACGCCGCCGAGCTCGTGGTCGGCACGCTCAACCGCAACCTGCGCCACCCCGGCGAGGCACTGCGTGTCGCCGAGCTCAACCTCGGCCGGATCGCGCGCCGGCTGCCGGTCGTCGGCGTCGACGGCCAGCCGCCGCACAGCGTCCTGTCGACCGACCTGTCGCGGCATCGCCGGTTCGCCTCCCTGGCCGCCAAGCTCGACGACTTCCGGCGCGTACGCGAGGAGCACGGCGGCACGGTCAACGACGTCATCCTCGCGGTGATCGCCGGCGGCATCCGGGGCTGGATGCTGACCCGTGCCGAGCCGGTGACCGCCAAGACCAGCTTCCGCGCCATGGTGCCGATGTCGGTCGTCGCCGAGGACGGCCTGCCCACGTCGTTGGGGTCCAAGGTGCGCGGCCACCTGCTGTCGTTGCCGGTCGGCGAGTCCAACCCCGTCGTGCGGCTACACCAGGTGTCGTACGCGCTCAAGGACCACCGCGAGACCGGATCCGCGGTCGCGGCCAACAAGCTGGCCAACCTGCCGGGCTTCGCGACCTCGACGTTCCACGCCGTCGGCGCGCGGGTCGCTGACGCCGAGGCGGGCCGTGGCCACCAGATCGTCATCACCAACGTGCCGGGTCCCCAGGACCCCGTCTACATGGCGGGGGAGGCGGTGAGCGAGGTCTACCCGTGCATCCCCCTGAGCGGCCGTCGCGCGGTGTCGATCGGCGTGACGTCCTACAACAGCAAGGTGTTCTTCGGCATCGTCGCCGATCGCGAGGCAGTGCCGGACGTCGACGTCCTGGCGCAATGCATCGAGGACGCGCTGCTCGAGCTCGTCGAGTCCGTCGAGGGGCGCCGGTCCCGCGCTCCCCGCGGACGCCAGCGGCCGGCCAAGTCATGAGGGTCTACCTGGCGGTGGGCCCGGACGACCTGACGGCCCTGGCCGGTGGCGCCTCGATCACCGCACCGGCGTTCGTCGCCGCGTCGGAGGACGAGGAGGACGAGCTCGCCGCGCTCGAGGAGGCGTCCGAGAACGGCGCCGCGGTGGCCGCCGCCGAGCTGGACGACCCCGATGGCCCGGTCACCCTCGACGACGTGGTGTCGTTCCACCTCGACGTCGACGGCACGGGCGACCTCGCGTGGTACGCCACACAAGAGATCGACGCCGTGCTCAGCACCCTTGCGGGGCCGGACACGGCGTCGTAGCGACCTCGTCTAGAGCTTGGTCTGGCCGTACTCGACCTCTTCGCGCAGCGAGGACCGGATGGCCTTGGCGACCTCGGGCTCGATCTTCTTGCCGATGAACGGGATCGACACCTTGACGTCGCCGTCGAGGCTGAACGAGGTGGCGGCGCCGTCGGCGACGAGCTTGGCCTTGCCGGTCATCTCGGCGGGCTGGCCGATGATGCTGACCTTGACGTCGGCCGTACGGTTGCCGCTCGCGTCGGGGCCGCTCCACACCTCGGTCTGCTTGACCTTGACGGTGCTGCCGGTCAGCTTCTTGACGAAGTCGGGCAGATCGGCGTCCTGCGTACGGATGACCGTGACGGTCGCGCCGTCGCCGGACTCCTCGACCGTGACCTCGTACTCGTGGGCGCCCTGGTTGGCGCACGACTCGGTGCGGAACGCCTGGTCGGTGATCAGCCCGTAGACCGTCGCGACGTCGGCGCCCTCGTAGCTGAAGGACTCGGTGAGCTTCATTCGGTCACCGCCTGGGGTGCGGCGGTGCCGACGCCCTTGAGCTCGGCCAGGCGAGCCTCGACCTCGGCGTCGGTGGACGACGCCTCGAGCTCGTCCCATGGGTCGGCCGTCGCGGCGTTGAGCTCGGCCTGGCCGGCGACCTGCGCCTCGGAGCGACGGACCTTGTCCTCGAACCGGCCCAGCTCGCTGGTGGGGTCGAGCACGTCGATCGACTTGACGGCGTCCTGCACCTTGGCCTGTGCCTCGGCGGTCTTGGCGCGGGCGACGAGCTGGTCGCGCTTGGTCTGCAGCTCGCCGAGCTTGGCCTTCATGCCGATCAGCCCGGTCTTGAGCTTCTCGACGGTCTCGTTCTGCGAGGCGATCATGGGCTCGGCCTGCGTGGCCTCGGTCTCGAAGCCGATCTGCTTGGAGAGCGCGATCTTGGCGAGCTGGTCGAACTTGTCGGCCTCGGCCGCCTGGCCGGACGCGCGCAGCGAGTCCGCCTTCTGCGACGCGGCGAGCGCCTTCTGGCCCCACTCCTTGGCCGCGGCGACGTCCTCGGCGTGGTCCGCCTCGGCGAGGCGCAGGTTGCCGATGGTCTGGGCCACGGCGTCCTCGGCCTCGGCGATCGAGTTGGTGTAGTCCCGCACGAGCTGGTCGAGCATCTTCTCCGGGTCCTCGGCCTTGTCGAGGAGGGCGTTGATGTTGGCGCGCGTCAGCTGGCCGATGCGCCCCAGGATGGTCTGTTTCTGAGCCATGGTCATCACTCTCTGTCAGATGCTGCCTGTGGGGTGCGACGATCGGGCACAGGGTTGCCGCACACGTCGATCTTGCTGCATCGCGGTGACCGAGACAACCGGATCCGGCGCCGGGCACCGCTCAGCCTGCGGTTTCGGGCCCTTGCCTGCCGCCGCGGAAGATCCACTGCCGCATCAGGACGAAGCGCATGGCGGTCACGAACAGGTTGGCCGCGGTGAGCAGCACGACCTCGACGAGCGGATGGCCCTCGCCTCGTACGGCGCGCAAGGTCCACAGCGCGCCGCTCGTGACCCCGAGGCCGCACGCGAACACGAGCAGGCCCTGGAGCTGGTGCCGCAGCGCGCCCTCCGGCCCGCGGAAGCCGAACGTGAACCGCCGGTTCGCGGCCGTGTTGGCGATCGCGGTCGCGGCGAGCGCGAGGGCGTTCGCCTCCTGGGCGCCGAGCCGTCCCCGCAGCCCGACGTACAGGACGCCGTACGCGAGGGTCGACAGGATCCCGACCAGCGCGAACACGACCATCTGGGCGCTGAGCCGGCCGCCGGCGCTGCGGGCGGTCGTACGCCCGAGGGTGCCGGCGACCTCCGCCAACGGCACGCGTCCACGCAGCAGCGCCCAGCCGAGCCGGCCCATGCCGCGCAGGTCGGCCGCCGCGGTGCGGACGATGTCGACGCGGCTGTCGGGGTCGTCGACCCAGTCGACCGGGACCTCGTGGATGCGCAGCCCGGCCCGCTCGGCGACGATCAGCAGCTCGGTGTCGAAGAACCACTCGTCGTCCTCGATCAGCGGCAGCAGCTGCTCGGCCACGTCGCGCCGGATCGCCTTGAAGCCGCACTGGGCGTCGGAGAAGCGCGCCCGCAGCGCCCCGCGGAGCATCACGTTGTACGTCCGGGAGATCAGCTCGCGCTTCGGCCCGCGAGTCGTCCGCGCGGTGCGCGCCAAGCGGGAGCCGATCGCGAGGTCGGAGTGCCCTGACAGCAGGGGAGCGACCAGCGGCAGCAGCGCATTGAGGTCGGTCGACAGGTCGACGTCCATGTAGACGAGCACCTCGGCGTCCGACCGTGACCAGGCCTCCTTGAGCGCCCGGCCGCGTCCTTTCCGCGCCAGCGACACGACCGACACGTCCTCGTAGCGGTGCGCCAGCTGGTGGGCCAGCAACCCCGTCGCGTCGGTGCTCGCGTTGTCGGCGATCGTCACCCGCGACTCGTACGGCAGCGTGCGCAGGTGCTCGCGGACGGTCTCGACCGATCGCACCAGGGTGCGCTCCTCGTTGTAGACCGGGATCACGATGTCCAGGACGACAGTGGCGACTGGCATGGGCTCGGCGTACGTGGTGGCGGCGGTCACTGGATGCCTGCCGAGAGGTCGTAGAGCGTGACGCCGTCGACGGTCGTGGCGGTGAAGTTCTCCGACACCCAGCTGGTGATCTCGCTGCTGGTGCTGCCGCCGGCGTTCATCTCGCCGCCCCCGCCACCGATGAAGTAGTGGATCTCGCCGTCGGCGACGTACTGCTTGAACTCGGCGAGCGTCGGGCTCGGGTCCGAGCCGTTGAACCCGCCGATGGCCATGACCGGCAGCTCGGTCGCGAGCTGGTAGCCCGACGCCGTGTTGGAGCCGATCGCCGCGGCGACCCAGGTGTAGGAGCCCGCGTCGGTCCTCAGCAGCGCGTTGATCGCGCTGGTCGACGTCGAGCCGTTGAGCAGGCCGCCGGCGCCGCCTGCCCGGCCGGTGGTGCCGGTGGTCCCGCCGGGTCCCTGCCGCGTGCCGTTCTGCGTCGGCGGCTGGCCCATCCGACGGCCCCCGCCGCCGGGTCCGCCACCCATGCCGCCACCCGTGCTGGGTCCGGCGCTGGGGATCGAGCCGGTGTGCGGCGTCGACGCGGTGTCCACGGCGTACGCGGTGGGGCCGGCGAGCATCGTGATGACCGCGGCCGCGCCGACGGCGAGCATGACGCGGCGCGAGAGCAGCCGGTGCAGCACGATCAGCAGGGCCGAGCCGACGCCGGCGACCACCACGGCGTACTTGAGCCACGGGACGAAGCCGTCGGCTCGGTCGAGCAGCGCATAGCTCATCGACGCGGTCAGCGCGAGGACGAACGCGGCGCCGAGGGGAGCGATGACGGAGTCGCGGTGCTCCCAGAGGATGCCGGCGCCGATGCCGATGAGCGCAGCGATCGCCGGCGCCAGCGCGACGGTGTAGTAGGCGTGGAAGATGCCGGCCATGAAGCTGAAGGTCAGCCCGGTCACGAGCAGCCAGCCGCCCCACACGATGAGTCCGCTGAGCTGTCGATCGGTCCGGCCGGCCTTGCGGCGGAACCACACGCCGAGCGCCAGGCTCGCGAGGGCCGCCGGGAGCAGCCAGGCGATCTGCCCGCCGATCTCGGAGCTGAACAGCCGGAACAACCCCGTCGCGCCCCAGTTGCCGCCGCCGTTGCCACCGCCGCCGCCGACCGAGCCGACCTCGTTGCCGTTGAGCCGGCCGAAGCCGTTGTAGCCGAGCGTGAGCTCGAGGATCGAGTTGTTCTGCGAGCCACCGATGTAGGGCCGGCTCGACGCGGGCCACAGCTCGACGATCGCGATCCACCAGCCGGCGGCGACGATCATCGAGCCGAACGCAACGAGCAGGTGCCACAGCCGCTTGCCGATCGAGGGCTTCGCGGCCACGAGGTAGACGAGGGCGAGCGGCGGCAGCACCAGGAACGCCTGCAGCATCTTGGTGAGGAAGGCGAAGCCGACCAGCGTGCCACCCAGCACGAGCCAACGCACTGCCCGCTCGGGCGACTCGATCGCCCGGAGCGTGGCGTAGACCGCCGCGATGAGGAACAGCGTCAGCAGTGCGTCGGGGTTGTTGAAGCGGAACATCAGCACGGCGACCGGCGTCAGCGCGAGGGTCGCACCCGCGAGCAGCCCGGCCCACGCGTTGTGAGTCGTACGCCGCACCGCCGCGTACAGCAGTCCCACAGACCCGACGCCCATCAGCGCCTGCGGGACGAGCATGCTCCACGAGGACAGCCCGAAGATGCGGACCGACAGCGACATCGGCCAGAGCGACATCGGTGTCTTGTCGACCGTGATCGAGTTCGACGCATCGGAGGAGCCGAAGAAGAACGCCTTCCACGACGCCGAGCCGGCCTGCACCGCCGCGGAGTAGAACGAGTTGGCCCACCCGGACGCGCCGAGCCCCCACAGGTAGAGGACTGCGGTCGCGAGCAGCAGGCCCAGCAGCGCCGGGCGTACGAGGGGCGAGTCGTCGGGCTTGCCGCGCCATAGGCGAGTCGTCCACGTCGGAGGAGAGGGTGTTCGGACAGGGGCGGGCGCCTCGGTGCGGCGCTCGGCCGCCGGCGCGATGAGTGTCGTCTGGTTCATGCCTCCACGGTGCGAGACCGGACTGGCACGACCGTGTGGCTCGTCTGTGCCACCTCTGTGAGGCGTTCAGCCCTGTCGCCGCAGGGCTCAGTTGCGGGGCAGGGTGAGGGTGAACGTCGTGTCGCCCGGGGTGCTCTCGACCGTCGCGGTGCCGTGGTGGGCGTGCATGATCGCGCGTACGAGTGACATGCCGAGGCCGGCTCCCCCCGAGGCCCGCGTGCGGGACGAGTCGCCGCGCACGAAGCGTTCGAAGATCGTCGGTACGAGCGCAGGGTCGATGCCGGGGCCGTCGTCGTGCACCTCAACCCGCACGTTGTCGCCGACCTGCAGGCGTACGTCGACGGTCGTCTTCGGCGGGGTGTGCCGGCTGGCATTGGTCAACAGGTTCGTGACGGCCTGGTGGAGCCGCTGCTCGTCGCCGGTCACGGTGACGGGTTCGTCGGGCACGTCGAACGTCCACTGCCGCTCCGGATCGACGACGCGGGCGTCGTTGACGGCCTCGACGACGAGCCGGGTCAGGTCCACCGGCCTGCGGTCGACCTCGCGCCCCGCGTCGAGACGAGCCAGCAGCAGCATGTCCTCGACGAGCGTTGACATGCGGCCCGCCTCGGACTCGACCTTGGCGAGGATCTGGTCGGGGTCGTCGCGACCGGTACGCCGGCTGAGCTCGGCGTAGCCCTTGATCGTCGACAGGGGAGTGCGCAGCTCGTGCGACGCGTCGGCGAGGAACTGGCGTACCTGCTGCTCGCTCTCGTGCCGGGCGTCGAGCGCTTCCTCGACGTGGCCGAGGAGCTGGTTGAGCGCGCCGCCGACCTGGCCGACCTCGGTCGCGGGGTCGGTGAGCTCGACGGGTACGCGTACGGTCTCGCCGATCTCTCCCGACGACAGCGGCATCGCGATGACCTCATGGGCCGTGGCGGCGACCTCGCGGAGCGGCCGGAGCTGTCGGCGTACGAGCACACGCCCGGCGACCGCCGCGGCGGCGATGGCTCCCAGCGCGAGCAGGGCTTCCCACCAGATCAGGCTGGCGATGGTTTCCTCGACGTCATCTCGCGGCAGACCCACGATGTACGTCGATCCGTCCGGTCCCTCCTGGGCGAGGACGCGGTACGAGCCGTACTTCGGCAGGTCGACGTTGTGGGCCTCGTCGTCGGGAGTGACATCGGCCAGCAGGTCACGTGCGGCAGTCGAGATCTGGGGCAGCCCGCCGCTGGCAGTGACGATCGACCCAGGCTGGCCCGGGATCACGATGATGAGCCCGACATCCTGACCACGGCCGGCGTCAGGACGACGGTCGCCGAGATCGCCGTCAGAGCGGGGCAGGTTCGGCGCGTGCTGGGCCCGGCCCATCGAGTCCTTCAGCTTTTCGTCCAGCCGATCGGTGAGGTAGTGACTCATGACCACGGTCACGGCACCGGCGACGAGCAGGCTCGCGACGGCGACCAGGGCGACCACCGTGACGATGAGGCGGCCGGTCAGCGAGGAGGGGAGGAGCTTGCGCACGAGACCTACTCTGCAGGCTTCAGGACGTAGCCGGCGCCGCGCTTGGTGTGGATCATCGGCTCGTGCCCGGCGTCGACCTTCTTGCGCAGGTAGGAGATGTAGAGCTCGACGACATTGGCCTGGCCGCCGAAGTCGTAGTCCCAGACCCGGTCGAGGATCTGCGCCTTCGACAGCACACGGCGCGGGTTGCGCATCAAAAAGCGCAGCAGCTCGAACTCCGTCGCGGTCAGCTCGATCTCGCGGCCGTCGCGCACGACGTCGCGGCTGTCCTCGTCGAGGCTGAGGTCGCCGACCGTGATGACCGAGTTGGGTCGCGCGTCCATCGCACCGGCGCGCCGCATCAGCCCGCGCAGGCGGGCGACGACCTCCTCGAGGCTGAAGGGCTTGGTGACGTAGTCGTCGCCGCCGGCGGTCAGCCCGGCGACGCGGTCCTCGACCGAGTCGCGTGCAGTCAGGAACAGCACCGGGATCTCCGGCGACTGGGCGCGTACCTTGCGCAGGACCTCCATGCCGTCGTAGTCGGGCAGCATCATGTCGAGGACGATCGCGTCGGGGATGAACTCCTTGGCGGCGGCCACGGCCTTGCGCCCTGTGTGCGCCATCTGGATGTCCCAGCCTTCGTAGCGCAGCGCCATCTGCAGCAGCTCGGCGATGTTGATCTCGTCGTCGACGACGAGGACGCGCAGGGGGGTCCCGTCGGCGCGGGTCAGTGTGGAAGCCATGAGTTCAGTGTGGATCCCCCAGACCCGGAGCGCGTGAGAACGACCTGTGAGCAACCTGTGAGTGCCGGAGGTCGTGGCCGGACCCAGCGGGTGATGGGCCGGCGCACAGGGCGATGACAGGTCGGGCCCGCATCGTGGCGGCCATGAATGACATCGCTGACGACAGTTCTGCCCAGCCGACCTCGTGGTCGACCCGTACGCTCGTGGCCGCCGCGATCACCGCGGTCGTACTCGGCCTGGGAGCCGGTGCGGCCCTCGGAGCCGCCGGCGGCAGCTCCGACGGGGGCATGGGAGGTGGCCCGGGCGGCGGCCCCGGCATGCAGCGCGGGCAGCAGCCGCCCGGCGGCGGCCCCGGCATGCAGCAGCCCGCCACGCAGGGCAACGCCACCAACAACTGACTCCGGTCACTACGCTGAGCCCATGACGCGGCTCACCCGATCCCAGGTGCAGGACCGCAATCGCGAGACGGTGCTCGAGGTCGCCCGTGGCGCGTTCCTCCGTGACGGCTACGTCGCGACGTCACTGGCGTCGGTCGCCAAGGAGGCCGGCTTCACCACCGGCATCGTCTACTCCAGCTTCGGCAGCAAGGCCGACCTTGCACTGAGCGTCCTCGAGCGCCTGCAGGCGGAGCAGATCGGCGCCTTGGGCGAGCGCGTCGGCGAGGCGTCCGGCGACGTCCTCGACCGCGTACGACAGTGGGCTGCCGAGGCGATGTCGTCTGGATGGGTCCGGCTCGAGCTCGAGCTGCTGCTCGACACCATGAACGACCCTCGACTGGCCGCTGCGCAGACCAGGCGCCAGACGGCGTCGATCCAGCAGGCCGTCGCGGTCGTACGCTCGCTCCTGCCGTCCGGCTCGATGGACGACGAGATGGTCGAGGTGCTCGCCGAGGCCGCGGTCGACTATGCGATCGGGCTCGCGATGCGGCAGTCGGTCAACCCCGACGCGACGCCGGACCGCTTCCTGCGGCTCGTCGAGCCCCTGGTCGCGGCGATCACGCCTCAGGGGTAGCGGCGGGTCTTGCCGTCGGCGGTGCCGCACTCGTCGCCCGCCACGCCGGACGGGAACCGGTACTTCTCGAGGACGGCGCAATCGGGCAGCGTCTGGCCACCCCAGACCTCACGCCACCCTCCGGCGACCTTTGCCCACAGCGCTGCGTTGCCGCCGCACTGCGGGATGAAGATGCCGCCGGCCGCCCACCCGCGGGTGTCGACCTTGCCGACGTGGATCTCGGGCCGCTTGGTGCAGACCTCGTCCTTGGTGTCCTGCTGACGCTGCAGGTCCGCGACGATGAAGGCCTTGAAGTCCTCGGGCGCGCCGGTCAGCTTCGCGACGTCGCTGGCGCGCGCGACCGTGATCTGGTCATCGCCGTAGTCGATCAGCGTCGAGGCCTTCGTGGGCTCCGTGGGAGTCGGCGTCGTGGTCGGCGGCGGCGTCGTCGCAGTGGTCACCGTCGGCGTAGGTGTCGTCGTCGCCGGCGCGGTCGTGGGGTCGTCGGAGCCCTTGGGCTCGTCGGACCCACCGCACCCGGCGGTGAGCAACAAGATCGCGAAGGCTGCCGGCAGAGTCCGTCTCATGCCGACCAGTATCACCGAGCCCGATGCGTCCGGTAGTCAACGACTTGCTGGAACGTGGGACGGTTCTGCCAGTCGATCGGCCGGACCTCCACGACGCCGCCGGTGGTGGGCCGGATGTAGTCGAGTGACTTGTCGTACGTCAGCTGGCTCGGGCTGCTGACCTTCTGCGCCGCCTCGGCCCGCTGGACCGCGCTGAGCAACGACGCCCGCAGGGTCGTGCGGCAGGTCGTGAGCGAGCCGCAGAGCCGATAGGCGTACGGGCTCTGCACCGTCGAACCGGTCAGTCCGCGCAGCTCCTTGTCGATGTAGCCGTACCAGGGCGAGCCGAGCCACGACGAGCCCTGACCCGTGCGGGGGTGGTCGTCGAGCGGCTGTGGGAGCGCGCGGGCCAGCACCGAGCCGAGGCCCGGCTTGGCGAAGTCGTACGCGAGGGAGTTGGCGCCGTCTTCCCACCAGGTGTCGAAGATCTGGATCGCGGCCTGATGGGCGTACGCACCATCGCGGTCGTAGTCGACGCGGTGCGCGCCAGCGGCCAGCCACGCGGAGAGGAGCTTGCGCGCCTCGACGGTCTTGGGGTCGGCGCCGAGCACCTTGAGCAGCCCCGGCAGGAGCGACTTGGCTCGTACGTCCTCGGTCGCGGCATCCTCGACGATCCCGGCGAGCTGTGCGCGGCCGACCTTGCCTGCGGCGATCGCCGCGGACGCGCGCCGGCTGAGCGCCTCGGAGCGGTGCACCGAGCCGTCGGACCACTTGTCGTCGGCGGCCGCGAAATCACGCGCCGGCTTGTTGTTCCAGCTCGCGAGATATCCGGTCGGCGGGTTGATCTGCTGCGGGTGCTTGGCGGCGCTCAGCCAACCGGTCGGGTCGTACGCCTTGCCGGCCCAGCGCGGCATGTCGGTGTCGGTGCCTGCTGCGCGTACGGGCAGGCGGCCCGACGAGAAGTAGGCGATGTCGCGGTTGTCGGCGTAGAACCAGTTGAACGTGTAGTCGATGCCGTTGGCGGCCTTCTTGAACGTCGTCGCGTCCTTGACGTAGTCGGGATTGTTGAACCGCGAGAAGCCCAGGATCGATGCGGCCTCACGGCCGTACGTGCTGCGCTCGATCACGACGGCGACCGGCACGTCCTTGACCGTAGTACGGGTCTGCACGATGCCGTGGTTGGTGCGCCAGACCTGCATCTTGAGGGTCTTGGGCAGCGTGGGGGCCGAGATGTTGGGGATCACGGTCTCCTTGTGCTCGTTGTAGGTCATCGGCACGCACGCGCCGCCGTCCTTGCGGTACGACGTCGAGTTGACCGTCGGCGCGCTCCCGTCCGCGTTGCAGAGCTTCTCCATCACGGTGTCGATGTTGTCGCTGCCCGAGCTGGTCGCCGACCAGGCGTAGTCGAGGCCGTGACCGAGCTCGACGACCAAGTTGGTGCCGGCGAACGACACGCCGCGCGCGAAGACGCCGGGACCCATCAGCACCTGTTCGTTGAGCAGCTGCGGGTTGTAGTAGCCGGTCTGCGGGCCGAACACCACGAGCGGGTGACCGGTCTTGGTCTTGTTGGCGCCCACGAGCAGCGCGTTGCTCATGCCGTTGGCGGCGAACAGGCTGCTGAGGTCGATCGTCCCCGACGGCGTCTCGACCTGGTTGGGCACACCGGTCAGGCCGAGCTTGAGCGCGTCGAGCAACGTCTCGATGGGGCTGGTGCTGCCGGCGTCGTCGCCCGAGCCGGTGCCGTGCGCCCCGTTGAGGTCGGGGATCGCCACACCGGGCTGGTGCGGGTTGAACGCCTTGTTGTCGTACGGGAACGACAGCGTCGAGGTGGTGGGTGCTTCCTTGTCGTTCTTCTCGCGCAGGCTGGCGAACATCTTGTCGGCCTTGGCGGTGCCGAACTTCTTGACGAGCTGGCCGTAGTAGATGCTGTTGGCGTACTCCTGACCGCCGCCCTTGCCGAAGATGCCGCCGACGAGCGAGGCGACGTACGTCAGGTCGGCCCGGGTCCATGGCGTCGGCTTCTTCTGCAGCGCGAGGTACTCCGCCGGGCAGTTGAGCCCGGTCGGCAGCCCGAGCGGGCACATCTGGTTCTGCGCCGCGTTGATGCCGGCGAGGTAGGCGTCAGCGCCGTCGAGCAGTCGCTGGCCTTCGGCGCCGTTCTCGTCGGCGATGACCTGGAGCTGGTCCTGCGCCTCCTTGGGTGTGTAGTAGGCCGAGCGGACCTGCGCCCGGTCCATCGCGATGTTGCCCGGCGTGCCGCCGACGAACTCCGCACCGCGGCCGGCGCCGAGGTGGCGCAGCGCGTCCATCAGGAACATCCGGTCCTGCGTGCCGGCGAACCCGGCGCCGTACATCGTGTCCTCGTACGTCTTGCCGGTGATGTACGGCACGCCGTACGCATCGCGCACGATCGTCACGCCAGCCTTGGGGGTCTCGGTGCTGACGACCTTCTCCGGCACGAAGCCGGCCTTCTTGTAGTCCTTGTCGACCACGGCATCGGTGATCTGCGCCGGCGTGTGCTTCGCCAGGTCGTCGTACATCTCGAGCTGGTCGGCGTAGTTCTTCGGCGCGTTCTTGCCGTCCTTGGCCACGAGCCCACCGCCGAGCAGCACCTGCGCAAGCTGCACCGCGTTGATCGAGCCGCGCTGCCCGGCGGGCACGATGTTGCGCACCGTGCCGTACGAGTCGGCGGTCGCGGGGGAGGGCGTGGTGGTCGCAGCGGCGGCGGGAATCGTCGCGGCTGCGCCGACGGCCAGGACGCTGAAGACGGTGACGGCAAGACGACGCACGAAGGTGCTCCTCTGACTCAGAAAAGTGTTGCAGGTCACAACGATTGAAGGTGACACAGAGTTACACATTCGTCGAGCGGGCCGGTCGTACGTGCTGGCACGGACGACACGTGGTCTCAGGATTCCTACTCTGGCTCCAGGCGGACGAGGCTGTCGTCCTGCCCTCGGCTGCAAGGGGATCGGCATGCACTCGCACGGTGGCATGAAACGGCGCGCCTGGAGGTCCGCGGCGGTCGCCGCGTTGATGGCGGCGAGTGCGCTCACGGTGGTGGGTGCGGCGGCCCGCGCTGCCAGTGCGGCCGACCCGGAGCCCGACCTGACGACGTCTCGCTGCGTCGAGGGGATCGGCTCCATCAGCTCTCCGGCCAACCTCTCCTCTCCGCCCTCTGAGTCGGCGTGGGACGGGGCGGGCAACCTGTGGCTTCTGGAGACCAACTCGCTCGACCGGATGTCGCCCAGCGGAGACATCCGGCAGTTCGCCCATGCGTTCGCGTTGCAGACCACGTTGATCGGTATGGCCGCCGGCGACGACGGCAACGTCTGGGTCAGTGATGCCATGGGCAACCGCGTCGGTCGCGTGACCCCGGCCGGGAAGGTCACGTGGTTCACCGCCGGCATGAGTGCTGGCGCCTTGCCGACCAGGATGACGACCGGGCCCGATGGCAACGTGTGGTTCATCGAGGTCGGCTCGCACTCGCTCGGGAGGATCACGCCTGACGGTGTCATCACCGAGTTCCCCCTCGGCGCTACCGGCACCGCGTACGACATCACGACGGGCCCCGACGGGAACCTCTGGTTCAGCGGTACGTTCGGAGGCGCGCCTGGCATCGGCCGCATGACTCCGACCGGAGCGGTCACGACATTCCCCGCGAGCGCGGCCGCTGCCTTGTCCGCGATCACCACGGGCCCCGATGGCAACGTCTGGTTCAGTGCGGCCACTGGCGGCACCGTCGGGCGCGTCACGCCTGCGGGTGTCGTCACCGAGTTCACCGTGCCGCCATCGGGTCTGGTGGGCGGTGCGGGCGGTCCCTCCCCGTCCATCGCGGCAGGCCCTGACGGCAATGTCTGGTTCACCGATCAAGCCGGTGGCCGGATCGGGAAGGTGACGCCGGACGGCGACATGACCTTCTACACCGATGGCCTGAGAATCGATCAGCTCGGCACCGAGCTCTCCACGCAACCGGCGGCGATCCAGGCCGGTTCTGATGGCAACCTCTGGTTCACCGACGGCGGAAGCGCATTCGCCGCGGAGCGCGGGATCAACCGGATCACCCCGAGCGGCGTCATCACGCAGCGCGGAGCCTTCCGGCAGACGCCCGCGCTGAGTGACGTCACGCCAGGACCCGACGGGAACATCTGGTACACCGCCTCCGGCATCGGTCAGATCAGTCCGACCGGCCGGATCAAGGAGTTCCCGCTCGACGTCGCGGACTCCGGCGACCTGCCGTACGGCATCGCCAGCGGAGCTGACGGCAACCTCTGGTTCACCCAGCCGCTGCACGACCGGATCGGTCGCATCACTCCGGGCGGCACGATCACGTGGTTCAGCACCGGGATCACGGCTGGAAGTCACCCGTGGGCGATCACGGCCGGACCTGACGGCAACCTCTGGTTCACCGAGCACGGCAGCGACCGGATCGGTCGCATCACGCCTCAGGGTGTGGTGACCGAGTTCGAGTCCGGCGTCACGGCCGGCAGCGCACCTGTCGCCATCACAGCTGGTCCGGACGGCAACGTGTGGTTCACCGAGACCGCCGCGGTGGGGCGCATCACCCCGACCGGCCAGGTGACCGAGTTCGCCGTCACCGTCGGTTCGTCCGGCCAGTCAGCGCTGAACAGCATCGCGGCAGGACCCGATGGACGACTGTGGTTCACCGACCTGGCCGGCCGGGTCGGACAGGTCACGACGTCCGGCACCGTCACCACTACCGAGCTGACCCCGACCGATGTCGGGCTCCCCGAGTACGAAGGTGTGCTCAACGGGGCCATCACCGTCGCGGACATTGTGGCGGCCGACGGCAGCCTATGGTTCTCGGTTCCCTCGTTGGGTCGGGTCGTCCGCGTGACGACGGGTGGCCAGTTCGCCGGCTTCAGCGCGATGGCGGATAACTACTTCGACGTCTCCAACCAGAGCCCGTTCACCGTGTTGGGGCTCAGCCAGCCGACGGCCCTCGCGCCTGGTGCAGACGGCAGCCTCTGGGTCACCGGTGCCTCGGGATTCTTCAAGGTCAACCACATCCATTCACCGGACACCGTGGGCGAGCCGTGCGAGCCGGACGAAGACGGCGACGGTTTGGTCGACGCCGACGACCCGAAGCCGTTCGACTCGGACGCTGACAATGACGGAAAGCTGGATGGTGTCGACAACTGTGTGTTGACGGCGAACCCGAACCAGGCTGATGCCGATGGTGACGGTGTGGGTGACGCGTGTGATCCCGCCGCTGTGGTCACGGGGCCTCGGACGGTGGGTCGTCTGTTGTCGGCCGCCACTGGTGCCTGGGACGTGAGTGGTTTGGACGTGACGTACGCCTGGATGCGGGGCGCCACGCCGATCGATGGTGCGACCAGCAAGACGTACCGGTTGACCACTGCGGATGCCCGTCGGGTGGTGTCGGTGAAGGTCGCCGCGACGCGTGGTGGTGATCCGGCTGGGAGTGCGACTGCTTCGGCCGGTGCGATCAGCAGCGCCAAGACCTCGACCGGGATCGTGCTGAACACCAAGACCCTCGACAGTGGGGATGCTCTGCGGGCGACGTTCACGGTCAAGGGCTACAAGGTGGTCCCGACGGGGACGATCAAGGTGTTCTATCGCGGGCGGGTGACTAGGACGATGAAGGTCAAGAACGGTCAGGTGTCGACGGTGTTCCACCCGACGGTGCGAGGCAAACACCTGCTGACCGCGGTCTTCTACGGCGACACCGGCTACGCCTCGAGCCGCGCGAGCGTCTACGTCAGGGTCAACTAGTCGCAGTTGCCTTTTGGGCAGCACGAATGGCCCGGTCATGCCGGGTTGTTCGTGCTGCGTCGGGGCTTTAGGGTCGCCAGCGGTGGTTGCGTTGCCAGACGTCTCGGGGTTTGCGGATTTCGATGATGCCGTCGGGTGCTTGGCGGAATTGCCAGTTTTCGTCGTGGGCTTGGTGGTGGTGTCGGGAACACATGAGTGTCCCGTCGTCGATGTTGGTGGTGGCTCCGTCGACCCAGTCGTCTCGCCAGTGGTGGCCTTCGCACCAGCCGGGTGGTGCTTCGCATCCGGGGGTGATGCAGCCGAGGTCGCGGTTGGCGATCGCGATCCGCTGAGCCGGGGTGAACAGTCGTTTGGCTCGGCCCATGTCCAGCGGGAGTGCTTTGCCGTCGAAGACCATGGGCAGGATGCCGTGGTTGCAGGCCAACCGGCGTAGCTCACCGGAGCTGATCCGCGTCCCGGTGGTCAGAGTCGCGGCGCCGACCTTCTTCTTGAGGTCGTCGAGGTCGATGTTGACGGTGATGACCGCCGGGGTGCCACCAGCAGTCGGGAGCTTGTCGGTGGGCAACCGTTCGATCAGATGGGCGAAGGCCCGACCCATGCGTTGTGGGTAGGTCAGCTCGTCCTGGTCCCGTTCTTGTTCTGGGGTGAGGTGGCGGCGGCGGGGTGCGGCGATCGCGTCGAGGGCTGCTTTGAGCATTTCCATGTGCAGGGCGGTCAACCGGCCACCGAACCGGCAGGTGCCGTCCTGGTCGTCAGCGGTCCACAGCTCGGTGCGCGCCCACGCCCGCCGTTCACGCAACCGAAGGGCTTCGTCCTCATCGGCGGCGGCGTCGGCGGGTTCCTTGAACGCATCACTGACACGCAGGGCGCGTTGGCGCAGGTCCTTGATCGGGAACCGCTTCGCATCAGCAATCAGGCTGGCCTCGCACGCCGCCCGCTGATCGGCGGTCACACCATCGGGCAGGTCAGCCATCGTGCCGGCGATCACCGCAGCCTGGGACTCGGCCAGCTCACCAGCGGCCAACGCATCCTCAGTCTTCGGCGCAGCGGACAACGCGTTCGCGACCCGCACCGACCGGTCGGCCTCGTACTTGTCGCGTCCGAACCCACGGGCCAGCACCTCACCGGTGCGGACCTTGTCACCCAACCCCGCATCCAACGCCCGTACAGCAGCGAGCTCCTGACCAGCGATCCGCGCCTTGAGCCGCCGCAACCGCTCGACCGCATGCCGCTGCATCGCCGGATCCAACGAGGCGTAAGCCTCGACCGGCATGTCGTCCAGGATCTGGTCGAGCGCGTCCAGGCAGCCCACCAGCGGTGGCGGTGCTGGGACGAGCTCGGCGACCATGATCCCCCGATCACTAGAACATATGTTCGACTGACCCCAATCTACAACAGACCTCCGACACTGTCCATGAACGAAAATCGAGGTGTGGACAAACCGTTTCTCAGTCGGATTGCTCCACGTCACCTGAACCGTTGAGGTCCTTCGTCACGGCCGGATCGCCGCGATACTCGACGTCACCGGAGCCGTCCGTACGAAGGTCGAGACTGGCCTCGACCCAGAGGTCGGTGTCGCCCGAGCCCTTCGTGCTGACCTGCGCGTCAGCCGATGACAGGTGCCCGAGGTCGAGATCGCCCGAGCCGCGCTGGTCGACCGTCAGCTGCTGTGTCGTGCCGGTGAGCTCGAGATCCCCCGAGCCGTCTGCCTCCACGGCCAGTGCGTCGCTGTCGATGCCCTTGGCCGAGACGTCGCCGGAGCCGGAGCTGCCGAGGGCGTCGAGGCTCGGGACGTCGACCTCGACGACCGCGTGGGTGACGCCGTGGGTGACGTGCAGTGTGCCGTCACGGACCTCGGTGCGTACGTCGTCGACCACCTTCTTGGGCGCGACGACCTGCACGTGCAGCGGCCGTCCTACGCGGATCCGCACGTCGGCCGAGCTGTCGTTGGTGACGTGCGTGAACGCGGCGACGTCGCGCGCGTCGGTCGTCTTCGGCCCGTCGTCCGCGCACCCGGAGAGCGCGACGGCGGCGACGGAGGTGAGTACGCCTGCGGTGACCCAGCGTCGGGCCGTTCGGTTGACTGCTGTGGATGAGGTCATGGGTCAACCGTAGGAACGATCCGCGGCCAGGTCAGTGGGGCCGAATCCCGGCTTTGCGGTGGGTCTAGGCCCACCGCAAAGTCGACGTCACCTGTTGCGCGGGCTCACAGGACGATCAGCCCGAGCGTGAACCAGTTTCGCGTCGCCGGGGTGGGATCGGTGTTGCCGGCCGGGTCGATCGCGCGTACGGCGAAGGTGTGATTGCCCAGGAGCGCATTCGTGTACGTCTTGGGGCTCGAGCAGGCCTGCCACGCGCCACCCTCGAGCTGACACTGGAAGCTCGAGCCGCCCTCGGAGGAGGTGAACGCGAGTGTCGCCTTCATCGTCAGGCTCAACGGCGACGGTCCGCTGGTGATCGTCGTCTGCGGCGGCGTGGTGTCGATGATCCAGTCGCGAGTGGCGGTCGTCGGGTCGACGTTGCCGGCCAGGTCCGTCGCTCGTACGGCGAACGTGTGGCTGCCTTCACCGAGGGGGCCGAACGTGTCGCCCGACTCGCACGGCACGAAGGAGCCCGCATCGACCTTGCACTCGAACGTCGACGGCTCGTTCGCCGAGAAGGTGAACGTCGGCTTGACCTGGTTGCTGAGATCCGCCGGCCCGGAGTCGATCACGGTCTTCGGCGGGGTGGCGTCGACCTTGATGGTGAACGTACGGCTGGCCGGGGTCGCGTCGGTGTTGCCCGCCGCGTCGGTGGCGCGTGCCTCGAACGTGTGGCTGCCGTTGCCGAGCAACGCCGTCGTGTAGGGCGACGCGCACGGTCCGAAGTCGGCATCGTCGACCCGGCACTCGAGCGTGGCTCCTGACTCCGGCGAGCTGAAGCCGAACGTCGGCGTCTGGTCGTCGATCGTGCCGGTCGGTCCGGACGTCATGCTGGTGTCCGGCGCGTTCGTGTCGACCGTGAACGTGCGACTGACTGGCGGGCTTTCCACGTTGCCTGCCGGGTCGATTGAACGTACCTGGAAGGTGTGCTCACCGTCAGGCTCCGCGGGGGAGGTGTAGGGCGAGGTGCAGGGACCGAACGACCTGGGCGACACTCGGCACTCGAACGTGCTGTCCGCGTCCGACGTCGCGAAGGTGAACGTCGGAGTGGGGTCGTTGATCAGGCCGCTCGGGCCTCCGGTGATCCCCGTGACCCGTGCGGTGGTGTCGACCGTGAATGTGCGCTTGGCCGGCGTCGGGTCGACGTTGCCGGCAGCGTCGATCGCCCGCAGCTCGAACGTGTGCTGGCCGTCGCTCAACGCTGCGGTCGTCTCCGGCGACGCACACGCGGCGAACGGCTTGTCGTCGACGTGGCACTCGTACGTCGCCGCATCAGACGTGGCGTCCCAACCGAACTCGGGCGTGTTGTCGTTGATGAGCCCGCTCGGTCCGGAGTTGATCGTGGTGTCCGGCGGGGCCGTGTCGACCCGGAACGTGCGCTCGGCTGGGTCGGGGTCGACGTTGCCGATGGAGTCAGTTGCGCGCACGGCGACGACGTGTTCGCCGTCGGCAAGCTGAGGGAACGTGTGCGGTGGCGTGCATGCCGCGAAGGCCGCGTCGTCGACTCGGCACTCGAATGTCGAGTCGGGCTTGGACGAGGTGAACCCGACCGTCGGCGTGTTGTCGTTCGTCACGGTGCCCGGAGCTGACGTGATCGAAGTGGTCGGCGGGTTCCGGTCGACCGTGAACGACCGAGTTGCCGGCGTCGGGTCGACATTGCCCGCAGCATCCCGTGCCCGCACCTGGAACGTGAAGTCGCTGCCACCGAGAAGGCCGGTGTCGTACGGCGAGGTGCATGGGTTGAAGCGTGCGTCGTCGAGTCGGCACTCGAATGTCACACCCGGTTCGGGTGAGGTGAACGTGAAGGTTGGTGTGTTGTCGCTTGTCGGGCCGTCCGGGCCACCCGTGATCGACGTGTCGGCTGCGACCGTGTCGACGGTGAACGTACGGGTGTCCGGCACCGGCTGGACGTTGCCGAGCGAGTCGATCGCGCGGACGGACACCGTGTGCTCACCGTCTGGCAGCTCCGAGGTCGTGAACGGCGAGTCGCAGGCCGTGAAGTCCCCGCCGTCGACTCGGCACTCGAACGTCGCGTCGGACTGGATCGACTGGAAGGTGAATGTCGGCGTCGCATCGTTCGTCGGCCCGCTGGGACCATCGGTGAAGTACGCCTGGGACGGCGTGGTGTCGACGTTGTAGTCACGGGTGGCCGGCGTCGGGTCGACGTTGCCCGCAGTGTCGGTCGCACGTACCTCGAAGGTGTGCGGCCCGTTGTCCACGCGAGCCGGGAACTGCCAGGGCGAGGTGCAGGCTTCGAACGGCTCGTCGACGTCCCTGCGGCACTCGAATGTCGACCCTGCCTGGGACGAGGTGAACGTAAACGTGGGCGTGTCTTGGTTGGTCAGACCGTCCGGCCCGCCGGTGATCGTGGTGTTCGGCGCGGTGATGTCCACGGTGAACGTACGGCTCGCGGGGGTCGGGTCGATGTTGCCTGTGGGATCGGTCGCGCGCACCTCGAACGTCCTTGTCCCGGCGACAAAGGGGCCTGTCGTGTACGGCGAGGTACACGCCGTGAATGGCTGGTCACTGTGGGGACGGCACTCGAATGTCGATCCCGCCTTCGACGACGTGAAGGTGAACGTCTGCGTGGCCTCATTGGTCGGCCCGCTCGGACCGGCCGTGATGGTCGTGTCCGGCGCGGCGCGAGTGTTCAGGAGTACCGCGATGCCGCCAGCGCTCTGGGTCCTCGAGGCGTAGTTGCCCGCCACGAGATCTGGTTCGTGATCGGCGTTGACGTCTGCGATCACCACCGACTGAGCGCCACCAAAGGTTGGGAACTGCGTCTCGTCTCCGAACGTTCCGTCGCCGTTGCCGTGCAGCACGTGGACGGTGCCGTCGGGAGCCTCCGTGCCGTTTTCTGCGACCGCGAGGTCGGAGTGAGAGTCGTCGTTCAGGTCAGCGACCGCGACGTCAAATGCGTGGGGAATCGCGTACGTGGTGGGCGCAGCGAAACTTCCTCCGGCCGCACCGAGCAGAACGGTGACCCCGACGCCGCTGTCGTAACCGACCACGAGATCGGGGTCGGAGTCGGCGTTGAAGTCGTCGACCACGATTGATGTGACGGGGTCGTCGGTGCTACCTGCCGGATAGCCGGTGGCAGAGCCGAACGTTGCCCCCGGTCCACCCAGCAGCACCGACACGGTTGCACCGTAGTTGCCGATCGCGAGGTCTGGATCGTTGTCGTGGTTGAAGTCGCCCACCGCAACTGAGGACGGATTGTCGCCGGCAGGGACGCTCGTTGGCGCACCGAAGGTCCCGCCAGTGCCGCCTAGCAGCACGGAGACGTCGTAGGAATGCTGATTGGCGACCGCGAGATCGGGGTCGCCGTCGCCGTTGAAGTCGCCGATGGCAACCGACACCGGGAAGGTCCCGACCGCAAAGTTGGTCGCCCCGCCGAACGTCCCGTCGGGAGCGCCAAGCAGCACGGAGACATTGTTGCTGGCTGCGTTGGGAACGACGAGGTCTGGGTTGCCGTCGCCGTTGAAGTCGCCGGTCGCGATCGATCGGGGCTCGGACCCGACCGGGTACCTGGTCGGCGCACCGAAGGTTCCGCCGGCACCACCGAGCAGCACCCAGACGCCGCTGGAGTCGCTGACGACCGCGAGGTCGGGATAGTCGTCGCCGTTGAAGTCGCCGCTCGTCATGGCGATCGGGAAGCCCCCAGAGTCGTAGGCGATCGCGGGCGCAAACGATGCAGAGGTGGCGCTGGCCGCGCCGGCCTGCCCCAGCACGAGCACGGACACCGTGGTTGCGAGCACGAGCAGCCGGGCAAGGGTGAGCGCGACGTGCTTGCGCGCCGACCAGGAAGACCTGGGAGTGGTCATGCGAGTGTCCATTCGGGAGGGTTGGGACCGACGTTAGGCATCCCGCGTGCCCGTGTCGTCCGTGCCAGCACGGATCCGGTCTGACCCCTGTCGGTGACAAGGTGGGGGCCATGGCGCTACGGATCGTTCTTGTCGATGACGACAAGCGATTCCGCACGACTGCGCGCCGTGCGCTCGAGGCCGAGGGCGTCGAGATCCTGGCCGAGATCGCGTACGGCGGAGACGCGGTCACCGCGGTCGAGGATTGCTACCCTGATGTCGTCCTCGTCGACGTCCGGATGCCCGGCATCGACGGCATGGAGGTCGCTCGACGGCTTCAAGGGAAGGTCGGTACGACCGTGGTGATCCTGATCTCGACGCTCGACGCCGATCACGGCCGTCTGCTGGCCGACGGCCTCGCGGCCGGCTACATCCCCAAGGACGAGCTCTCGCTCGCTGCGATCACCGAGCTCCTCGACTGATGAGCCGCGCGCTGCGGATCGGCGTTGTCGTCGTCGCGTTGCTCGCCGCCGCCGCGCTGCTCCTGTTCGACATCGACCATCCGTACGACTTCTGGTTGCAGCTCGTCGTCGGTGCGGCGCCGCTGATCCTGGCGGCCTGGTTCTTCCTCGCCCGCACCGCGGACGAACGGCTGGCGCTCGCGCTCGCCGGTCTCGGTACGGGTGGCCCGGACGACACGGTCCGCGATGCGCTCCGCAGGGCGCTCGCGGACCCCGACCTCGAGATCGTCTACACCCAGGTCGGCCGCGGTGGCTGGATCACCGGCCTCGGTGAGCAGACAACCAAGCCGGACTCGGGCGCACGACGGGCGTTCACCCCCATCGATCGCGGTGGCAAGCCGGTTGCCGGTCTCGTCCACGATCGACGCCTGCTGCGGCATCCGGGGCGCCTGCAGGCTGCCATCGACGTGGCCTCCCTCGCACTCGACAACGAACGCCTCAAGGCCCAGCTGCGGGCCGAGCTCATGGAGGCACACGCGTCCCGCTCCCGCATCATCGATGCCGGCGATCGAGAGCTCCGCCGGGTCGAGCGCAACCTGCATGATGGCGCGCAGCAACGATTGGTCGGTCTCGCGCTGATGTTCCGGCTGGCGAGCCGACGCGCCACTGGAGACGCCGAGCTCACGGCCCTGCTGACCGACGCCGCCCGCGAGCTCAGCGACGCGATCTCCGAGCTGCGCGAGCTGACCCGTGGCATCCATCCGGCGATCGTCGATGACGCCGGACTGCGCGGCGCGCTCGAGTCGCTCGCCGAACGCCCAGGCATACCGGTCGATCTGCAGGTCGACCTCCCCGACCGGCTTCCCGAGGTCGTCGAGGTCGCCGGCTACTACCTGGTCGCCGAAGCGCTCACCAATGCCAACAAGCATGCGGACGCCACCCGCGTGACGGTGCGGTCACGGGTGGTGGACGGCGTCCTTCACGTGGCCGTGAGCGATGACGGCGCCGGGGGAGCCGAGGGATCACCCGGCTCCGGTTTGCAGGGGCTGGCCGACCGGATTGCCGCACTGGGCGGTGGGTTCGGGATTGTCAGCCCGGCTGCGGCCGGCACCACGGTGACCGCCGAGATCCCGCTCGTCCAGACCCTGCCCACCGATGCCGAGCAGCGGCGGATGACTGCCCTGCGGTGGTTCGTGCACGAGAACTGGGAGATGCCCGGTGAGGTCGTCGACCAGATCACCGACGAGGACAACCTCGTGGCCGCCAAGGCGATCCTGCTCGCTGCCGGAGGCAACGCGCGGATCACCGAGCGGGAACGCGAATGGTTGATCGGCTACCTCACGGCTGCGCGCGACGCTGACTGGGTCATCGAGGCCGTCAGGACGTACGACGACTCCGACACCCTCGAAGGCTTGATGAAGATTCCGGGGCTCCCCGAGATCGCTCGGGGCCAGCTCTACGACGCCATCCGCATGTGCTCCATCGACGGGCCCCTGACCGCCGACGAGATCGAACGTCTGGAGCGGTCGACCGACGAGCTGGGGATCTCTCGCGAGGAGCTCGATGAGCTGCGCGCGATCGTCGTGGCCGACGCCGGGCTGCGACGCCGACGCTTCAACGCCGTCGCTGCGCCCGTGCTGCCTCGCGGCTTCTTGCCCTCGGTTTGACCGGGCCCTTCAGCTGGCGCTGGTGACGCCGGCGCGGAGGTGCGCGAGCACGGCCAGCACGCGGCGATGCGTGGTCGAGGTGACCTCGAGATCGAGCTTGGCGAAGATCCGGTTGGTATGGGTCTCGATCGTCCGTCCGCTGGTCACCAGCAGCTCGGCGATGGACGCGTTGGAGTGCCCCTCGGCCACCAGGGCAAGCACCTCGCGTTCCCTCTCGGTCAACCGGTCGAGCGGGTCGGACTGCCGCGGTGTCTCGAGGACGTTCCGGACGACCTCGGGATCGATCACGGTGCCACCGTCGGCAACGCGGGTGATGGCGGCGACCAGGTCGGCGTGGGCCGTGATCCGCTCCTTGAGCAGATAGCCGACGCCTCGGCGCGCCCGGATCAGCAGGTCCACGGCATGGTGCGTCTCGACGTACTGGGACAGCACCAGCACGCCGACGTCGGGGTGCTGTTCCTTGATCTCGACGGCCGCCTGCAGCCCTTCGGTCGTGTGGGTCGGCGGCATCCGGACGTCCAGGATCACGACGTCCGGACGGTCCTGCTCGACGACGGGCAGGATGCCGATCGCATCGGCCCGCTGGGCGACCACGTCGACGCCGTCATCCCGCAGGAGGCGCGCGATGCCCTCGCGGACGAGCGGGGCGTCGTCGACCAGCATCACCCGGAGCGCAGCCACGCCGACAAGTATGTCGCGCGAGCCCTCAGCGCCGCAGCGAAATGCTGAGTCTCGTACGTGCTGGCACGGACGACAGGCGGTCTCTGGATTCCTAGTCTGACTCCCAGGCGGGCGAGTCTGTCGTCCCGCGATCAGCTGAGGGGATCAGCATGCTCCGACGTACATCTGTGTCGACGGGCAGGACACTGCTGCTCATTTTGGTGCTGGCCGTGTCGTGCTTGACGTGGACGACGGCCTCGCCGGGTTCTCCGGCGTCAGCGGCATCGGCTGCGGACACGGACCTCTCGAGCCTGTGCGAGTTCAAGTCCTTCACTCCGGCAGGTTTTCCGGCCGAATCGGCGATGGGCCCAGACGGCAACATCTGGTTCGCAGACTGGGTCAACGGCGTCGGCCAGGTCAAGCCGTCGGGCGCCATCACCATGTTCCCGATGTTCAAGAGCACTCTCGACCCAACACTCTCTTTCCCGTCCAACATCGCACGCGGACCCGACGGCAACATGTGGGTGACCTTGCGAGAGCCGGTTGCGGGACTGGTCCGGATCACCCCGAGCGGCACAGTGACCAAGTTCTTCGATGGCATCGACCCAGGCTGGAAGCTCAACGACCTCACTGCCGGGCCCGACGGCAACTTGTGGGTGATCGGTGCCGCCACCAACAAAGTCCTCCGGTTCAACCCGAGCACAGGTGATGTCACAACTTTCGAGATCGGCACCTCCTCGGTGCAGCTCCTGTCCATCACCGCCGGACCTGACGGCAACCTGTGGTTCAGTGGTCGTGACGGCGACCCCTTCATCGGCCGGATGAGCACCGCCGGTGACCAGATCGTCCGGTTCAGTGACGGGATCAGCGGCACTGCGCCGCCGGGTAGCCTCGTCACGGGATCAGACGGGAACATGTGGTTCATCGAAGCCGCGGGCTGGGTCGGCCGGATCACACCGGCAGGTCAGATCACCGACTATCCGGTGCCTGCGGACCCCGATCCAGATCGCCCGCTCTCGCTCACTCACATCACTCCGGCGCCCGACGGAAGTCTGTGGTTCACCGACTACTGGAGCGGTCGGATCGGCCGCGTCACAACCGCCGGTCAGGTGAGCATCCTGCATACGCTCAGCATCACCATTCCGTACGACGGCCAAATGCCGCCCCAAACGATCCAGGTCCCGGTGAAGTCGCCGATCTTCGCCACGGACGGCAAGCTCTGGGTTCTCTCCGGCGGTCTCTCGACCGGAATCTTCGTGCCGACCAGGGTGAATCCGGCTGACTGGTCCACCAACTCCTTCATCGGAGGTGCCGGAGACGTCTCTGCTGATGCCGCCGTCGCGCCCGACGGCACGTATTGGTACACCGGCTTGTTCGCTGGAGTGCTCGGCTACGTGAAGCCGGATGGGGTTGCCGAGGCGCCGGTCGTGGCTGGCGCCGTCTCGCTCGCGAGGCTGTCAGGCATCGCCCTCACTCCGGGCGGAGACATCTGGTTCACCGAGATCGACCGGGACCGGATCGGGCGCCAAAATCAGGATGGCTCGGTCACCCGCTTCAGCGCGGGGATCACGCCAGGCAGTCAGCCGGGCGGCATCACGATGGGTCCTGACGGGAACTTGTGGTTCAGTGAGCAGGGGACGAAACGTATCGGTCGGATCACGCCCAACGGGACTGTCACCGAGCTGCCAGCAACAACAACTGACACACCGCTCAAGATTGTCCGCTCTGGCGCCAACTTGTGGGTTCTCGAAGGCAGGGTTCTTGACGGCGGTGCGGTGGTCCGCGAGCGGATCGGTCGCCTGACTCCCCAAGGCGTTCTGACCGAGTTCACCCCGGACCTCATTCCGGTCGACCCGAACATTGGCCAGACCACGCTGGGCGACATCGCCGCAGGACCCGACGGCAATCTCTGGATCACTGACGCAGGTGGCCGGATCGGCAAGATGACCCCGGCCGGTGAGATCACGTGGTTCGCTACCGGGATACCGGACCAGAGCGTCCCCTTCAGCATCACGTCCGCTGGCGGCGACCTGTGGTTCGGCATGCGAAGCTTCGACGGCATCGGTCGGATCACGACTGACGGCGCGGTGACGCTGTACAAGGCCGAGGCGCCGAACTTCTCGTATCCCATCGCTGACGGCCAGTCCCCGGAGACTGTCGCGTACATCCGATCCCAGATGGGTGCGTGGGGGATCCAGGGCGGCGCGGACGGTTCGGTGTGGTTTGACGGCCAGGCTGGCTTCCTGCCGCTTCGGCACGGCACTGTGCCCGATCGCGTCGGCGAGCCGTGCGACCACGATGAGGACAATGACACCGACCTCGACTGGGCGGACAACTGCCCGCTGACGGCGAACCCGAACCAGGCTGATGCCGATCACGACGGTGTGGGTGACGTGTGTGATCCAGCAGCCGTGGTCTCCGGGCCCCGAATGGTGGGTCGTCTGC
The DNA here is from genome assembly GCF_001428805.1 of Aeromicrobium sp. Root236. Taxonomy (NCBI): domain Bacteria; kingdom Bacillati; phylum Actinomycetota; class Actinomycetes; order Propionibacteriales; family Nocardioidaceae; genus Aeromicrobium; species Aeromicrobium sp. Root236. The sequence continues at coordinate 3,590,753 of NZ_LMIS01000001.1, forward strand.
TGTCGGCTGGTACTGGTGCGTGGGACGTGAGCGGTCTGGATGTGACGTATGCGTGGATGCGTGGTGGCGTGCCGATCGATGGTGCGACGAGCAAGACGTACCGGCTGACGACTGCTGACGCCCGAAGGGTGGTGTCGGTGAAGGTCACGGCCAAGCGTGGTGGTGATCCGGCGGGTAGCGCCACTGCTTCGGCGGGTGCGATCAGCAGCGCCAAGACGTCGACCGGGATCGTGCTGAACACCAAGACCCTCGACAGCGGGGACGCTTTGCGGGCGACGTTCACGGTCAAGGGCTACAAGGTGGTCCCGACCGGGACGATCAAGGTGTTCTATCGCGGCCGGGTGACCCGGACGATGAAGGTCAAGGATGGTCAGGTGTCGACGGTGTTCCACCCGACGGTGCGGGGCAAACACCTGCTGACCGCGGTCTTCTACGGCGACACCGGCTACGCCTCGAGCAGGGCCAGCGTCTACGTCAGGGTCAACTAACGGCTGGTCACGCCGTCGATCGCCTCGCGGATCAGGTCGGCGTGACCGTTGTGCCGGGCGTACTCCTGGATCATGTGGATGTAGAGCATGCGCAGGGACATGTCGTCGCCGTGGCTGTCGAACGTCACGTCGAAGTCGAGTGCCTTGGCTGCCTCGTCGGCCTCACGCTGCTCGTTGAGCAGCTCGGCCACGGCACGCTCGGCATCCGCCGGGTCGATGACCTTGAAGTCGGTGTCGTCACGGGCCTCGAAGTTGTGCAGGTGCTGGATGTCCTGCTGCGCCAACCGCTTGCGGAACCAGATGCGCTCGACCTTGGCCATGTGGCGTACGAGCCCCAGCAACGTGATGCTCGTCGACGGGATGGGCCGCGACGCGAGCTGTTCGGCGGTCAGGCCCGCGCAGATGTTGAGCAGCGTGACGCGATGATGCGCCAGCATCTCCTCGAGCAGCGGCCGGTCGGGGCCGGTCATCGGGCCCTCGGGCGCAGGAGTCGGGGTCGGTACGGTCCAGGTCATACGCCCGATCGTGTCATGCACTGGTCGCGTCAGTCCCGCGAGGATCGGCTCAAGTCCGAAGTCGAACTAGTTCGAAGTGACCTGTCAGGACCTGTGGATCGGTGCCATGCTGTCGCGTAGCGGAGGTTGAACCGGAGGTCCCTCGTGACCAAGTCAGATCGCGAATCAGTCGTTCCACTCCATCGCGCCGTGAGCGGGTGGGGAAGGTGAACGCGAAGGGCTCGCTTGCCTGGTCGTACGGGCGACGTGTCATCGGTCTGATCGTGGGTGTGGTCGCTGGCGCTGCTGCCGTGGCCGGCGGGCTTGCGGTTGCGGATTCGCGTGACTACGACGGGTCACTGGCACGTACCGCCGCCGCGTGGTGGTCGATTCTGGGCGTGCTTGTCGTCGTCGCGATCACGCTGTTGGCGACCCGAACGTTCAGCACCGACTCTCGTGCCAACCCTGAAAAGTGGCTCAGGCATGGGTGGTTGAGATGGGTCACCCTCGCAGTCGCCGTCGTTCCTGTCGTGATTCTCGGCGGCTGGGCAACGCCGAAGTCGGGTCCGAGCATCGTTCGGCTCGAGCTCGCCGGTTCTGCGCGCGAGGCCGCAAAGATCTCGTATGACTCTGGTGTCCTGGAGGCGGCGCTTCGAGCCGACTGCGCGTTCATCGCTTCGTACGTCCTGCTGCTCGTGTTCTTGACGCGATGGGCTGGTTGCTACTACCGATTGGAACGACTCCGCCGGGCGCGAGTTGCCCTGTCGTTCGCCATCCTCGGGGCGGGTGCTTTCGACCTTCTCGAGAACGGGCTCATGGCCCTCGGGGACAACCATTCGTGGTGGGAGAAGCGCGACCTCACGTGGGAGATCGCAGCAACGTGCGCATGGGCCAAGTTCGCCATCGTGTTCGTGGCCGCCGTCTACGTGTGCGGTGGCGTGTGGGCCTGGCTCTTCACGCCCCCCTGGGTCCGCAAAGCTTCATGGGCGCTGCCCGAGGCCGCTCCGGCCTCGGATGATGACTCGACGGCGACCAGGAGAAGCGACAAGCCTTTCGGGATTGCCCTGTCGGGTGGGGGCATCCGCGCCTCGTCGATCTCCCTTGGGGCGTTGCAGGTCTTGGAGGGCGGGGACGGTCGGCGCCACAATTTCGGGTGGGACAGCGCCTCCGTGGTCACCGCGGTGTCCGGTGGCTCCAACATGGCCGCAGGCTTCAGTCTCGCCCGCTCGTACTACGACACGGAGGTGTACGGCGCGCAGGATCGTCTCGACCCGCCCGCCACTGACGTTCCTGGAGCAGAGCGTCCGCCCGAGACGCTTCGAACACCATGGTCGATGCAGTCCGGCATGACGCTCGAGGAGGAGCACCTCTTCGCCAACCTGGGCTATCTGCTCGCTTCCAGTCCACGGGCTACGGCGGACAGCTCGGAGGCCCCTGCGACGGATGCCGAGATCGCCGCGGATGACACCCCGGCCGCCAAATCGCAGACCTACCGACCCTCCGCCATCGCGACCGTGCTCGCGGGATTCCTCTTGAATGCCGCCGTGCTGAGTGCGTTCTTGTGGGTGCTCGTGACCCCGTTCGGCTGGCTCCTTTCGCAATTGAATGACGGGCCCTTGAACGACAAGGATCACGAGAAACTCCTCGCTTGTCACAACCTGGTCTTCCCGGGTCTGGCGCTGGTGGCCGCGGGAGTGCTGCTCGTCATGGTGTGGGTGCTGCTGGGCCAGTTCCTGAGCCGCGATGTTGCCAGCAACACCAAGAAGCAGGGCTTGTTCCGGTCATGCATGTATGCCGGGTACGGGTCGTTGGCCTTGGGAATCGTGCTGCTGGTGGGCCTCTACGGCTTGCCGAAGCTTGCGGGATGGCTGGACTCCGGTGTGCCGACATTCTCGGGGACCGCCGCGGGACTGGGAGGAGTGCTGGGCGCGGCAGCTCGAATCGTCAAGAAGCCCGGTGCCAAGTTTGCGCCCTACATCGGCGGTGCTGCCTTCATCGTGTTCGCCACGTTGATCGCGGGCCTGTGGACGGGGCGGAGCGCGAGCATGAAAGTGGTGTGGTCGTCCTTCCTGCCTGGCGAACATCAGCAGTCAGGGTGGTGGTGGGTGATCGTTGTGGTCCTGCTCGTGGCCGTACAGCTGTTCTTCAGCCCGGAACGATGGTCGCTTGCGGCGTTCTACCGCGGCAAGCTCCGCATCGGCTATGCCACGTACCGAACCGACAAACCGTGCGCTCCCGGCGAGGTGAAGCTCTCGGTCTATCAGAACGACAACGCGACGAGCGACAAGCATCTGCGTGAGCCCTGGCTGCACTCGTTCCGCCAGGCTGGCAGGCCCTCGACGCCGCTGACCGTCTGCGCCACGGCGACAGTGTCTTCGCGGTCAGTCAAGACGCATTACGGCATCCCGGCGTTGAGCGTCACCTTTGATCCACAGCACGTCGCAGTTCACGTGCCGACCAGCGACCACGGCAGCTGGAGCGTGCACCAAGCACCGACCGAGGTCATCAACGCGATGGGAGCAGCCGGGCACAAGCGCGTGACGACCATGCTTGCCGTCGCGATTGCGAGCGCCGCGGTCTCTCCGGCGATGGGCAGGATCAAGATCGGCCCCACAAGGATGCTTCTGGCCTTCGCCAACATTCGGCTGGGTGTCTGGATGCCCAACCCTCGGTACGCAAACGCGTACGTCGATGGGAGCGCCGATCCGGGTCCGATGACCGAGCTTTCGCACGAGAACCGTGTGGCGCAACCGATCGGATATCCACCGACAGGTCTCGGCTACTTGTTCAAGGAGTTTCTCGGCATCCACGACTTGAGCGACCCGTACGTCTACATGACCGACGGAGGGCACTGGGAGAACACTGGTCTGGTGGAGATGCTCCGTCGCAAGGACATCCAAGAAGTCGTGTGTATCGATGCCGACTGCGGCTCCTTGGTGGCAACCAGCTCTCTGGGCAAGGCCATGGACCTCGCGCCCCTGGAGTGTGACGTGCACATCCAGGCGAATCTCGACCCGCTGCGTTCAACCGCGTCAGTGGATGGCCGCGGATACTCAGTGCGCACCACCACTGTCGGCTTTTTCAGGCGGGGCTCTGAATGGGACAACGCCGGCGTGATCTGGTACTCGAAGCCGGGCTTGACGAAGGACATGCCGGCCTCGATGCTCGGCTACCGAGAGACCCACCCGGACTACCCGACGATCACGACGAACGACCAGTTCTTCGACAGCTCGACGTACATCGCGTACCGAGAGCTGGGGCGCTACAACGGCCGGCAGATATTGGCCGCCCGCAATGCGTTGGTCGACTTCCTGGCAGAAATTCGCGTGACCAAGTCCAGGAAGGTGCTCGGCAGTCTCGACAAGGCGCTGAAAGCGAAGCAGCACTGGGCCGTCGATGACCTCGTGCACGCCATGCATTTCGTCATTGGCGAGAAGCACAAGGTGGCGTTCCTCCAGGGCGTCGCCCGAACCCTTGCGGGAACGACCGCGAAGACTGCGGACCCGATTGCCGCGGACAACGTGAACCTGGTCGGTTGACGGTCTGGCACGCGCGTCAGAGATCCGTGCTGGCACGGACGACTCGGTGGGTCGAACTCCCTTAGCGTCGTACGCAATCGAACAGGGAGACGGTCATGCGTCGAGTTGTCTTGGCAGTGGTTGCGGCGTTGGTCATGGGCAGTTTCGTTATCGTCGAATCGGGCAGCGCGACGGCTGACGTCAGCGCGAGGGTCGACACCAGTGCGACGGCCGCCGCGTACGTGTCGCCGCAGCAGTACTGCAACAACACCACTCGAACCATCACGTTCCAGACGTCGCCGACCTCGGTGGTCACCGCGGACTGGTGCCTCTGGGGGCCACCGACGACCGCGACGAACACCGCCACCTTCAGGCTTGCGATGGGGGTCGTGTCCCCGGTCCCGTTCACGTCATGCGGGCCAACCAGCTGCGGTGACGTGTCCATCGGCGCCGGCACCGTGCCGCCCGGCACCACGATCACCGGCGGGACCTGCACGAACGACTCAAACGGCTCTGATTGCTACATCACTGTCAGCGCGGCTGTCTCCTGCGAGAGCTCAGGCTCTGGCCCCGCGACCACCCTCGCCCAGTTCCCGCTCGTCCTGAAGGCGAACCCGACCCGAGGCAACCCGACCTTCACCTCTGCGGTCCAGGCGTTCGAGCTGCAATGCACGCCGACGATCACGACCACATCGCTTCCGGACGCGCACAAGCTCGCCACCTACAGCCAGGGCCTCACTGCCGAAGGCGGGCAGGGCTCCTACACTTGGGACCTCGTCTCGGGGACGCTGCCACCGGGATTCTCGCTCACGTCCGATGGCCGTCTCGGCGGTGGGACGAACACCCTCGGGACGTGGACCTTCACCGTACGGGTGACTGAGTCACTCTTGCACAACTCTGACACGCAGGAACTCACCCTCAAGGTCACCCCGAATCCGATACAGATCGTGAGCCCGACGCTGCCCGATGGCGTCGTATACACCGCCTACACCGCGCACACCCTCGCCTTTGGCGGAGACGGCCCCATCACGTGGTCCATCGCGTCTGGCGCACTCCCCACCGGGGTCACGTTCTCCTCCGCCGGCAACTTCGCCGGTACGCCGACGAGCGTGGGCACCTCGACCTTCACCGTCCGGGCGACCGACGGCGACACGACGCAAACGCTCCCGATCAGCATCACGATCAAACCGATGACGATCACGACCAGCTCGCTGCCACAAGCGCCGGTCTATGCCGCCTACAAGCAGGCGTTCACCGTGCTCGGCGGCAAGAAGACGTACGTCTGGAAGGTCGCCGCAGGCAGCACCTTGCCGAAGGGGTTGTACCTCAGCACCGCGGGAGTCCTGTCGGGTACGCCCACCGTGATGGGTTCGACCACCGTCACGATTCAGGTCACCGACGCTGCCAGACCGGCCAACGTCGCCACGAAGACGTTCACCATCAATGTCGTGCCGATGAGTGTTGCGACGTCGTCGCTTCCCGCAGCGCCGGTTGGCCGGACCTATTCGACGACGCTCAAGACGTCTGGTGGCAAGCCGACGTTGAAATGGGTCATCACCTCTGGTGCCTTGCCCGCCGGGCTGAAGTTGGCCAGCGGCGGCCAGATCACGGGGGTGCCGACGACCGTGGGCACGTCGACGTTCACGGTGCTCGTGACCGACGCCGCGGTGCCGCACGGGACGGCGAGCGCGACGTTGTCGCTGACCGTCACCCCGATGTCGATCGTCACGACCAGCCTTCCCGCGGGCACGGCGAAGAGGTACTACACCACCAAGCTCGCGTTCAGCGGCGGCAAGGGCACCCTGGTCTCCACGATCTCGGCCGGCGCACTCCCGCCCGGCGTGCGCCTGGCCACCAGCGGCACGATCTCTGGCACGCCGACGGCGGCAGGTACGTACACCTTCACCGTGAGCGTCCGCGACGCCTCGACGCCCGCGAACGTCGCCACCAGGACGTTGACCCTCACGATCGGCTGACACCTCAGCGCCGTTGTTCCACAGATCTTCGCGACGGCCCTTCACAAACCGCACGAGGTTCGACAAGATCATCGGAGTCACTTCTTCGGGGGAAGAGGTTCTGGGAGTGGAATCGTCGACGTCGGCCCTGTCCGACCGCGTGCGCGATCTCGTGCGCCAACGCCGCATCGACCCGCGCACCGACGCGGTGTCCGTACGCCAGGCAGCCCTCGACGTCATCGCGGAGCACGAGTCCCGCAGCCTGACCGGCGCCGTACGCTCGCTCGACGAGCCGGAGCTCGTGATCGGCCAGATCGTCGCCGACGTGTCCGGGTTCGGGCCGCTGCAGCAGTTCCTCGACGACGACACGGTCGAGGAGATCTGGATCAACGATCCCTCCCGCGTCTTCATCGCACGCGGCGGCCGGCACGAGCTGACCTCGTTGATCCTCACCGCCGAGCAGGTCCGCGAGCTCGTCGAGCGCATGCTGAGCTCCTCGGGCCGGCGCCTCGACATCAGCCAGCCGTTCGTCGATGCGATGCTGCCCGGCGGCCACCGCCTGCATGTCGTGCTCGACGGCATCTCGCGAGGCTTCGCCGCCGTCAACATCCGCAAGTTCGTCGCACGCGCCCACTCGCTCACAGATCTCGTCGCGCTCGGCACCCTCGACGAGCAGAGTGCCGCGTTCCTCGATGCGAGCGTCATCGCCGGCCTCAACATCGTCGTCTCCGGGGGTACGCAGGCCGGCAAGACGACCCTGCTCAACTGCTTGGCCGCGTCCATCCCGGGATCCCAGCGGCTCGTCTCGGTCGAAGAGGTCTTCGAGCTGCAGTGCGGGCACCCGGACTGGGTGGCGATGCAGACACGACAGGCGGGGCTCGAGGGTACGGGCGAGATCTCGCTGCGCGTCCTCGTCAAGGAGGCGCTGCGCATGCGGCCGTCCCGGATCATCGTCGGCGAGGTCAGGGCCGCCGAGTGCCTCGACCTGTTGCTCGCGCTCAACGCCGGGCTGCCCGGCATGGCCAGCATCCACGCCAATTCTGCGCGGCAAGCACTGGTCAAGATGTGCACGCTCCCGCTGCTCGCCGGCGACAACATCGGTTCGAGGTTCGTCGTCCCGACCGTCGCCTCGTCGGTCGACCTCGTGGTCCACACGGGCATCGACGCCGACGGGTCCCGCGCCGTCCGCGAGATCGTCGCGGTGACCGGCCGGGTCGAGAACGACCTCATTGAGTCCGAGCCGGTGTTCGTACGCCGCGCGGGCCGGCTCGAGCGTGGACACGGCGTGCCGTTCCGCCGTGACGCCTACGAACAGGTCGGCATCGACCTCGACGATGTGTTGGGGGTCGGTCGATGGGTGCCCTGATCGGCTTGATGGCCGGCACCGGCCTGCTGCTGATCGGCTGGGCGCTTGCCGAGCCTGGTTGGCGGCCGGCTCGTCGCAGTGCGCGGCGCACCAGTCGCCTCGCTGACCTGCTGGCACGCGCTGGTGTCGAAGGCGTCTCCCCGGCACAGGTCGTCGGCATGTGCGTCGTGGCCTTCGTGCTCGGGGCCGTGGTCCTGACCGCAGCCTCGGGCGTACCTGCGATCGGGGTCATCTTCGGCCTGATGGCAGGTGCCGTACCCATCGCGATCCTGCGTGGACGAGCCGAGCGACGAGCCGGCGAGCACGCCGCCCTGTGGCCCGACGCCGTCGACAACCTCTCGTCCGCCGTACGTGCCGGGCTCTCGTTGCCAGAGGCCTTGATGCAGCTGGGGGAGCGCGGCCCCGAGGGTCTCCGAGCGCCGTTCGGCCAGTTCGGCCGCGACTACCAGGCCACCGGACGCTTCCACGACTCCCTCGATCTGCTCAAGGCGCGGCTGGCCGATCCGGTGGGGGACCGGGTCATCGAGGCGCTCCGCATTGCACGCGAGGTCGGTGGCGGTGACCTCGGACGCATGCTGCGGTCGCTCTCGGGCTTCCTGCGCGACGACCTCCGTACGCGCGGAGAGCTCGAGTCGCGCCAGTCCTGGACCGTCAACGGTGCGCGCCTCGCGGTGGCTGCTCCCTGGGGCGTCCTGCTGTTCATGTGCCTGCAGCAGGACGTCGTCGAACGCTTCGCGACAACCACGGGACTGATCGTGCTCGTCAGTGGTGCGGTTCTCTGTGTCGTGGCCTATCGGCTCATGCTCTGGATCGGCCGGCTGCCCACCGAGAAGCGGATCCTGGCGTGACCGGGGCGATGATCGGGTTGCTGCTCTCCAGCGGTCTTCTCCTGGTCGCTTCCGGCTGGGCGCGCACGAGACGACCGTCGCTCGACCAACGGTTGAGTCCCTACCTGCGCGACGTCCATCCGTACGCCGTCGTGCCCGGCCGGTCCCACGGTGTCGTGGACGCGGTGTTCGGACCGTCGGTGCGCCGAGCCGGGCAGGTCGTGGGTGACCTCGTCGGCGGTTCCGCGAGCGTGTCGCGACGCCTCGTACGGCTGGGGTCGACCATGACGGTCGAGGACTTCCGCATCCAGCAGGTGCTGTGGGGCGCGACCGGGCTCGCCGGCGCGGTCGGCATCTCGGCGCTGCTGTGGTCCGAGCGGGACACGGGCGTCCCGGTGCTGCTCGTCATCTGCGTGATCGGCTTCGTGAGCGGCGTCCTGATGTGCGACAACCACCTGTCCGGCCGGGTGAAGGCTCACGAGCAGGAGCTGCAGGCGGAGTTCCCGGTGGTCGCCGACCTTCTGGCCCTCGCAGTGGCTGCAGGCGAGAGCCCCGTCGCCGGGCTCGAACGCATCATGAAGGTCTGCCACGGCGCCTTGTCCGACGAGCTGGCCCGAGTCGTCGCCGACATCCGTACCGGGACCGCCATGGCGCAGGCGTTCGACGGCCTTGCCGCGCGCACTGGCGTCACGAGCATCGCGCGATTCGCCGAAGGCCTGGCCATCGCGGTCGAACGCGGCACGCCGCTCGTCGACGTGCTGCACGCCCAGGCGGCGGACGTACGCGAAGCCGGTCGGCGCGAGCTGATGGAGGCGGGCGGTCGCAAGGAGGTCGCGATGATGGTGCCGGTCGTGTTCCTGATCCTTCCGGTGACCATCGTCTTCGCGTTCTATCCCGGCTACATCGGACTCCACCTGACCTCAGGTATGTAGGAAGGAACTCACATGTGGCAATTCCGATCTCCTCGTCATGACGAGCGTGGCGACGTGCCGGGCTGGGTCATGATCACCGTGATGAGCGCCGGAATCGTGGCCGTGCTGTCGGCGGTCGCCGGCCCGCAGCTGCGCCAGATGCTGACCCAGGCCCTGTCGGCGGTCGGCGGCTGAGTCATGGGCCGGGCCACTCGCGAGCGCGGGGCGGCAGTCGTCGACTTCGTGCTCATCATGGTGCTGCTCGTCCCGCTGGTGCTCGGGGTGGCACAGGTGGCGCTCGTGCTGCACGTCCGCAACACGGCTGCGGCGGCAGCGTCCGAGGGCGCCCGGTCTGCCGCCCCGCTCGGAGCCACGCCCGCTGACGGCGCGGCGCGCACCCGCGCCATGATTCGCGAGGCGCTCGCCGACCGTTACGCCGATGACGTGACCGCGACTCGCACGTCGATCGGCGGGATGCCGGGCACCGAGGTCGTCGTACGTGCTCGTGTCCCAGCGCTCGGCCTCTTCGGGCCTTCGGTCCCGATCACCGTGCGTGGCCACGCGGTGAGCGACGTCGAACCATGAACCGGGAGGAAGGCACCGCCACGGTCGAGTTCGTTTGGCTCTCGATCCTGCTCCTCGTGCCCTTCGTCTACATCCTCGTCGCGGTGTTCGACGCCCAGCGCGCGTCGTACGGGGTGTCGACGGCGAGTCGTTCGGCGGCACGAGCGTTCCTGCAAGCGCCGGACCCGGCGTCCGGCGAACAACGCGCGAGGCTGGCCGCGCGGGTGGCGCTCGACGACCAGGGCCTGGCCGCCGCGAGCGTCCAGATCACCTGTCTGCCCTCTCCGGCGGACTGCCTCCGGCCCGGGTCGTCGGTCCGGGTCGTCGTGCGTACGACCCAGCAGCTGCCGCTCACGCCGAGCGCGCTCGGTTCGCAGCTCGGCGGCATCACGGTCGACAGCACGCACACGGAGCCCTACGGCACCTATCGGAGGGAGCGGTGAAGCGTGAGGACGGCCAGATCACGGTCATGACGATCGGGTTCTTCGTCTTCCTCGGCCTGATGGCGGTCGTGGTGGTGAACTCCTCGGCCGCCTTCCTCCAGCGCCAGCAGCTCGACAACGTCGCCGACGGTGCCGCGTTGGCCGCTGCGGACGGACTGAGCCAGGCCGACTTCTACCGGCGCGGCGAGGTCACGCTCGACGACGCCGAGGCGCGGCGGTTGATCGGCGAGTACGTCTCGGGTGACGGCATCCGGGTCGTCGCCGTCCGCACCGATGGTGACCAGGTCCATGTACGCCTGGAGCGCACCGTGAGCCTCGCCATAGCCCCGCCGGGCTGGACGTCGCGGACGACGATCGTCTCCGAGGCGACCTCGCAGCTCCGGCTCGGCGACTAGCCGTTGCGGCCGGCGATCTGGCGTACGGGCTCGATGAGGGCGACGACCCGTTCGGCGTCGCGCCCGTACGGCTGACCGATGTACTTCTGCGCGATCCGGTCGACGACCTCCCACGCGGCGTCGCCCTCGAGCCACTCGACGACCCGGCCACGGATGAGGATCGGGTGGAACGGGTTGTCGACCGGAGTCAACGACAGTGCCACGCGGGGGTCTCGCCGCAGGTTGCGGGCCTTGAGGGTCTCCGGGCCGGTGAGGATCGCGACGCGCTCGCCCTCGGTCCCGACCCAGACCGGCACCGAGTGTGGAGCGCCGTCGGGCAGGATCGTGGCGAGGTGGGCGGTCGAGGTGCCGTCGAGGACCTCGCGGACTTCGGGGTCGATCATCGCTGCACCTCGTAGTGGAGGTGCGTCACGCCGGGGGCGGGCACGGCCTCGATCAGGCGCAGCTGGATGTGCGCAGGCAGCTCCTGGAAGAACAGCCGACCGGCGCCGAGCAGGATCGGGACCTGGTTGAGCACGAGCTCGTCGACCAGCCCGGCCTTGAGGGCTTCGGTCACGATGCCGCCGCCCATCAGGGCGACATCCTTGTCGCCGGCGACACCCTTGGCCGCAGCGATCGCGTCCTCGATCCCCGTGGTGACGAGCGTCTGGCGCTCGCCCATGTCAGGGGCGAGCCGATGGCTCAGGACGAACAGGGGAGCGGTCGGGTGCGGTGCACCGTCGTTGCCGAACTGCTCGGAGTCGTCGTACGTCTTGCGCCCGGCGACCGTGGCGCCCACGCGTTCGGCCATGGATTCGAACATCGGCGCGCTGGCCTCGCTCAGCCTGAAGCCGCTGAACATCCGGCTGGGGACGTCCCCGGTGAAGAACCAGTCGAAGAGTGCGGCGCCGTCCCCGAGTCCGTGCCCGGGGCGCGCGTCGCGCCCGGTGACGAAGCCATCGACCGAGACCGACATGGCGGTGAAGACCTTGCTCATGGTGTCGTTCCTTTCGAGTTCCTTGAAGAGACTCCAAGAACGTAGCATCTAAAGTTTCTTGAGGGAACCCCGATGCGTTAGGATCGCATCATGCAACGTACGGACTTCGGCGCCATGGCTTGCTCCATCGCGCGCACCCTCGACGTCATCGGCGAGCCCTGGTCGCCGTTGATCCTGCGTGACGTATGGGTCGGCATGAACCGGTTCGAGCAGCTCCAGGCCGACCTCGGCATCTCCCGCAAGGTGCTGACGGAGCGGCTCAACCACCTCGTCGAGCACGGCGTCCTGGAGCGCCGGCCGTACGACAACCGCCCGCGCCACGAGTACCACCTGACGGAGAAGGGCACCGAGCTGATCGACGTCCTGATGGTCATGGTGCGATGGGGTGACACATGGTTGGCCGGCGAGGCCGGTCCGCCGGTGCTCTACCGCCACCACGCGTGCGGCGAGATCAGCAGCGTCGACCTGCGCTGCTCCGGCTGCGGAGAGCCGATGCACGCGGACGACATCGACGTGGAGGCCGGCCCGGGAGCCGCTGCCTAGGCATGACGAAGGGCCGCGGACCGCGCGACGGCGCGGACCGCGGCCCCTTCGTGTCCTGCGCTACTTCACCGTCGTGGCGACGACGTTGGTGACTGGCGCGGTGGAGGACGAGCCGGAGAAGGTGAACGTGATCTTCCGCCGGCCCTTCGGCAGTCCCGTCAGCTTCACGGTGCCCTTGCCGTTGACGAGCTTGACCGTCTTGGCGATCGACTGCCAGCTCACCGTGACGGAGCCGCCGGCCGGCATGCCAGTTGCCCGGCGGATGACCTTGAAGGCGGTCGTGGCGGTGCCCTTGCCGGGCGTGATCGTCGCCGTGAGGAAGGCTTTGGACTTGAGCTTGATCTGCACTCCCTGGACGTCCTTGCCGGCGACGTCCACCGAGGCCACAGCGCCGGCCGACACCCACGGGGACGGGGCATTGACATCGAGCTCGTACGTGCCGTCGGTCAGCGGACCGATCTTGAAGGCTCCGGTCGACGTGGACTTGCTGTCGAAGTCGCCCTTGTCGGTTTCGACAATGACGTAGGCGCCCGCGATGGGTCGGCCGGAGGTGTCGGTGACCGTGCCCGCGATGCGGCTGCCCTTGGTGGTCATCACCTGGGGGTTCGTGCCCAGCTTCTGCCCGGTGTCGACGTGGACCACGGTGGCGTCCTCACAGAACTGCGAGAAGGGAGCGCTGTCGTAGCACTGCGGGAAGTACGTCTTGCCCGCATCGGTGAACCCGAGGTTGTAGTCGCCTGCGGGCAGTCCGTAGAGGGCGAACGAGCCGTCCGAGGCCACAGAGACCACCTCGTCGTAGGCCAAAGGCAGGTCACGGTCGGGGTCGATCGACTTGGACGGGCCGAAGACGTTCACGCGCAGATTCTGTGTCGACACGCCGTCGCCGCGCTTGACCGACCCCGTGATGGTCGCCGCCTTCGTGACCGTGGCGTTGCGCGTGACGGTCTTGCCCGCAAGACCCGTGAACGAGCGGGACGTGGCGACGATCCGGTGCTGCGAATCCTTGATGAGGATCGTGTGGCCAAGGTAGTCGGCCGGCCCGTAGAGGCCGTTGACGTTGATCGTGAACGAGTAGGCGCCCTTGCTGTCGGTCGTGTCGACGGCCAGCTTGGGTCCCTCGTAGCCGTCGTCGCCCTTGTAGTAGAGCTCGATCGTCGCGCCCTTGAGCGGCGCGCCGTCGAGGGTGACGACGCCCTTCACGTAGCCGGTCGAGGTCGCGGCCGTGCTGGGCACGACCAGTCCCAGTGTCAGTAGTGCGACGAGCAGCGTCAGCAGGGCTGACGTACGGACCAGGTGCTTCATGCATTCCCCCTGAGGATTCGAGTGTCTTCTGGTGGTGATGCGCGCGGGACGGGTTTGGTTGTCCTCGGGCGGCAACTTTTCGTCAGGCCTCGAGGGCTGCCCGCAGCTTGGCGGCGTACTCCTCGGCCTCACCGTCCGCGTACTTCGTACGAGGCCAGAAGAACCCGCGCAGGCCGTCGCCCTTCGTACGAGGCACGACGTGCACGTGGAGGTGCGCGACGCTCTGCGAGACGACGTTGTTCATCGCGACGAACGTGCCCTGCGCACCGAGGCCCGATGTGACGGCGTCGGCGACGCGTTGAGCCGTGCCGAAGAGCGGCACGATCAGTGCCTCGGGCAGGTCGGACAGCGTCACGACGTGCTCGCGAGGCACCAGCAGCGTGTGCCCCTTGAACACCGGCCGTACGTCGAGGAACCCGACGACGTCATCGGTCTCCAGGACGATCGTCGCCGGAGTCGTGCCGGCGATGATCCCGCAGAACAGGCAGTCGGAAGTCATGCCGTCACCTCCACCAAGAAGCCCACCATACGGAGGCGACGGCATGAGTCCTTTCGTTTCCCTCGCTGGCGCTCGGTCATGGCTCGATCCCATCACACATGGGCATAGGGTGGAGGCATGGCTGAATCAGAAGGCACCGACAACAAGTCCGACATGAAGGCCAAGTTCCGCGAGGCGCTGGAGAAGAAGAAGGGCAAGCACCACGCGACCGCCGAGGGCGCCGAGCACGACGGCAGCGAGAAGTCGCACGGAGCCAACGGTCCGACGCAGTCGCCCGAGTTCCGGCGCAAGAGCATCTGACCTCTCCCTGTAACCTCGTCGGGTGGTGACACCGGATTTTGCAGAGCAGACCAAGGCCCTCGACGCGACCCTGACGTCGATCGAGAAGGTCCTCGATCTCGACTCGATTCGCGCGGAGATCGCGACGCTCCAGGAGGAGGTCGGCGATCCCGGGCTGTGGGACGACCAGGCCAACGCCCAGCGTGTGACGAGCCGGCTCTCGGCGCTGCAGGCCGAGGTCGAACGTGTCACGAGCCTGCGCGGGCGCCTCGACGACCTCGAGATCATGCACGAGATGGCCATCGAGGAGGACGACGCCTCGGCCACGGCCGAGGTCGCCGCCGAGCTGGTGCGCATCCAGAAGGCGATCGACTCGCTCGAGATCCGCACCCTGTTGTCCGGTGAGTACGACGAGCGCGACGCCCTCGTGTCGATCCGCTCCGGCGCCGGTGGCGTCGACGCCGCCGACTTCGCCCTGATGCTCCAGCGCATGTACATCCGCTGGGCCGAGCGCCACGGCTACAGCGTCGAGGTCTACGACACGTCGTACGCCGAAGAAGCCGGCATCAAGTCGACGACGTTCGCGGTCAAGGCGCCCTATGCGTACGGAACGCTGTCGGTCGAGGCCGGCACCCACCGCCTCGTCCGCATCTCGCCGTTCGACAACCAAGGCCGCCGCCAGACGTCGTTCGCCGCCGTCGAGGTCGTGCCGGTGCTCGAGGAGACCGACGAGATCGACATCCCCGAAGAGGAGATCCGGGTGGACGTGTTCCGCTCGTCGGGCCCCGGCGGCCAGAGCGTCAACACGACCGACTCGGCCGTACGCCTGACGCACATCCCGACCGGCACGGTCGTCAGCTGCCAGAACGAGAAGAGCCAGCTGCAGAACAAGGCCAGCGCGATGGTGATCCTCAAGGCCAAGCTGCTGGCGCTCAAGAAGGCCGAGGAGCGCGCGCAGCTCGACGAGCTGCGCGGCGACGTGCAGGCGTCGTGGGGCGACCAGATGCGCAACTACGTCCTCAACCCGTACCAGATGGTCAAGGACCTGCGGACCGAGCACGAGACCGGCAACACGCAGGCCGTGCTCGACGGCGAGATCGACGACTTCATCGAGGCCGGCATCCGCTGGCGCCGAAACCAGTCTGCGTAGAGGAGGCCGCCCGCGGCCGAGTCAGCAGACTGCGTTGAGGCGGGTCGAGCGATCACGCCGAAGGCGTCAGGTGACGAGACCTGGTGGGCCGTCGACGCAGCGTTCCGAGGTCCCTAGTCCCCGGAGCTGAAGGCGGCGTCGAAGGCTGCGGTGGGGGCGTCGAACAGGTTGGCCTTGACGAACGCCAGGGCCTCGGGCGCTCCGAGCAGGCGGTCCATGCCGGCGTCCTCCCACTCCACCGAGATGGGTCCGTCGTAGCCGATCGTGTTGAGCATCCGGAAGCACGCCTCCCACGGCACGTCCCCACGCCCCGTCGACACGAAGTCCCAGCCGCGCCTCGGGTCGGCCCAGGGCAGGTGGGAGCCGAGCCGGCCGTTGCGTCCGTTGCCGGTCTGCTTCTTGGCGTCCTTGCAGTCGACGTGGTAGATCCGGTCCTTGAAGTCCCACAGGAAGCCCAGGGGATCGAGGTCCTGCCAGACGAAGTGTGACGGGTCCCAGTTGAGCCCGAACGCCTCGCGGTGACCGATCGCGTCGAGGGCGGCATGCGTCGTCCAGTAGTCGTACGCGATCTCGCTGGGGTGCACCTCGTGCGCGAAGCGCACACCCTCCTCGTCGAACACGTCGAGGATCGGGTTCCAGCGGTCGGCGAAGTCCTGGTAGCCGGCGGCGATCATCGCCTCCGACGCGGGCGGGAACATCGCGACGTACTTCCAGATCGACGAGCCGGTGAACCCGATGACGGTGTCGACGCCGAGCATCCTGGCCGCGCGAGCGGTGTGCTTCATCTCCTCGGCGGCGCGCTGGCGTACGCCCTCAGGGTCACCGTCGCCCCACACGCGCGCCGAGAGGATGTCCTGGTGCCGTTGGTCGATCGGGTCGTCGCAGACCGCCTGACCCTTGAGGTGGTTGGAGATCGCGTAGACCTTGAGGTTGTAACGCTCGAGGATGTCGAGCCGGGTCTGGATGTAGCCGGGGTCCTCGACAGCGGCCCACGGGTCGAGGTGATCGCCCCAGCAGGCGATCTCGAGACCGTCGTAGCCCCAGCCGGAGGCCAGGCGCGCGACCTCCTCGAACGGCAGGTCGGCCCACTGGCCGGTGAACAACGTGATCGGACGAGTCATGAGGTTGCTCCTGTCGATTGCGTCGTGCCGTCGGCGGCGCTCGCCTCGACCGCGGCCAGCACCCGCTGCACCGCGAGGCCGTCGGCGAACGAGGGGACCGGGTCGGCACCCTTGGCGATGTCGGTGACGAGGTCGACGACCTGGTGGGTGAAGCCGTGCTCGTAGCCGAGGCCGTGCCCCGGCGGCCACCAGGCCGCGATGTACGGGTGGGTGGCCTCGGTGACCATGATGCGGCGGAACCCCGCGATGGCGGGATCCTCGGTCGCGTCGAACAGCTCGAGCACGTTCATGTCCTCGAAGTCGAACGCGATCGAGCCGCGCGTGCCGTTGACCTCGAGCCGCAGGGCGTTCTTGCGGCCCGTGGCGAACCGGGTCGCCTCGAACACGCCGATGGCGCCGTCGGCGAAGCGGGCGGTGAAGGCGGCCGCATCGTCGACGGTCACCGGTCCGCGCTCCGCGTCGGCGCTGGAGGTGCCGCCGAGCGTCGCGCTCTCGCCCGCGATGGGACGGGTCTTGACGAACGTCTCCATCAGGCCGTTCACCGACGTGATCGACGAGCCGGTGACGAACTGCGCCATGTCGATGATGTGGGCTCCGATGTCCCCGAGTGCGCCGGATCCCGCGAGCGACTTGTCGAGCCGCCAGCTCAGGGGAGCGTTCTCGTCCGCGAGCCAGTCCTGGAGGTACTGCCCGCGTACGTGGCGAATCGTCCCGATGCGGCCCTCCGCGACGAGCTGCCGGGCGAACGCGACGGCCGGCGTACGTCGATAGGTGAAGCCGACCATCGCGCGTACACCGTGCTTCGCGGCCTCGGCGGCTGCGGCGGCCATCGCCTCGGCCTCCTCGACGGTGTTGGCGAGCGGCTTCTCGCAGAGCACGTGCTTGCCGGCCTCGAGGGCGGCGATCGCGATCTCCGCGTGGGTGTTGCCGGGGGTGCAGATGTCGATGACGTCGATGTCGTCGCGAGTCAGCAGCGCTCGCCAGTCGGTCTCGACGGACTCCCAGCCGAAGCGCCGGGCGACGTCACCGGCGGCGTCCTCGTTGCGGCCGCAGATCGCGGTCAGCCGCGGACGGAGCGGCAGGTCGAAGAAGGAGGGGGCGGTGCGCCAGGCCTGGGAGTGGGCGGCGCCCATGAAGGCGTAGCCGACCATGCCGATCCCGAGCTCGGTACGTGTGTCGGTCATGTCCCTGCTCTCGTGTGAGTGGTCTCAGTGTGGCGTGGTGGGTGGGGACCCGCGGCGGTGACCGCGGGCCCCCGACCGGTCAGGACTCGAAAGCCGACTTGATGTAGGTGTCGACGTTGTCCTTGGTGACCACGGGTGCGGCCAGCTTGATCTGACGCGGCACCTCGACCTCCGAGAGGTCCGACATCGACTTGCCCTGGACCAGCAGGCGGGCGAGCTTGATGCCGTCGGCGGCCTGGGTCGACGGGTAGATGACCGTCGCCTTGAGCACCGTGTTGTCGGCCTTGATGTCGCGCATGACGTTGGCCGAGCCGGCGCCACCGATCATGGTGAACTCGTCGCGGTTGGCGTTCTTGATCGCCGCGAGGACGCCGACACCCTGGTCGTCGTCGTGGTTCCACAGGTAGTCGATCTTGGGCGCGGCCTGCAGCAGGTTGGACGCCGCCTTCTCACCGGACTCGACCGTGAACTCGGCAGCGACGCGGTTGTTGACCTTGAGGCCACACTTCTTGAGCGCGTCGGCGAAGCCCTTGGACCGGTCCTGCGTCAGGGGCAGCGAGTCGATGCCGGCGATCTCGGCGACGATCTTGTTCTTGTCGCCCTTGGCGTGGTCGCAGACGTACGTGCCGGCCGAGACGCCCATGCCGTAGTTGTCGCCCAGCACCGTGGTGCGGGCGGCGAACGGCGAGTCGAACTCACGGTCGACGTTGATCACGACGATGCCGGCGTCCATGGCCTTGCGAGCCACGGACGTCATCGCGGCGCCGTCGAACGGCAGCAGGACGATCGCGTCGACCTTGTCGTTGATGAACGTCTCCACCTGCGAGATCTGCAGGTTGACGTCGTTGGTGCCCTCGGCGACCTTGAGCTGGACGTCGCCGTACTGCTTGGCCTGGGCGACGGCGGCCTTGGTGATCGCACCCATCCAGCCGTGGTCGGCTGCCGGGGCGGAGAAGCCGATGACGACCTTCTTGCCGTCCTTGTCGTTGTCGGTGTTGCTCTTGCTGACGTTGGAGTCGCCTCCGCCGTCGGAGCTGTTGCCGCAGGCACCGAGCACGAGCGTGGCTGCTGCAAAGGCACCGACGATCGCGAGACCGCGACGCCGACGATGATGGAAAACGGACATGGTGTGGACTCCTGTTGTGGTGGGGGCGGACGGGCGTGGAGAAGTCAGGTCTTGCGGTTCGCGACCTGCTGCTGGAGCAGCACGGCGATCACGATGATCACGCCGTTCGCGACGGCCTGGGTGGACGTCGAGAGGTTGTTGAGCGTGAAGACGTTGGTGAGGGTCGTGAAGATCAGGACACCGAGCAACGTGCCGGTGACGGTGCCGCGGCCACCGCTGAGCAGCGTGCCGCCGATCACGACGGCTGCGATGGCCTGGAGCTCGAGGCCCGTGCCATGGGTCGAGGACCCTGTCGTGGTGCGGGACATCAGCATCACGGCGGCGATGCCGCAGGTCAGGCCCAGCAGGGCGTACAGATAGACCGTGTGACGCTGCACCTTGATGCCGGCCAGCCGGGCGGCCTCGGGGTTGCCGCCGACCGCGAAGGTGCGCCGGCCGAACGTCGTGCGGTTGAGCAGGAACCAGCCGGCGACGGTGACCAACGCGAAGATGATGACGATGACGGGGATGCCCAGCGGCTCGCCGCCGAAGAAGTCGGTGAAGCCCTGGTTGCGGATGATCTGGGTCTTGCGGTCGGCGATGACCTCGGCGAGACCGCGGGCCGAGGCGAGCATCGCCAGCGTGGCGATGAACGGGACGACCTTGCCGTACGCGATGAGGATGCCGTTGATGAGGCCTGCACAGGTGCCGACCAGCAGGGCGCTGAAGACCATCGCGATCCAGCCGATGCTGTCGGCCATGTCCTGCGTGCCGGTCGTGGTCGCCCACACCGATGCGAGTGCCAGGATCGCGCCGACCGAGAGGTCGATGCCACCGCCCGTGATGACGAACGTCATGCCGATCGACACGACGCCGACCACGGCGGCGAGGCGCAGGATCGTCAGCAGGTTCTCGGTGCTGGCGAACCGGTCGCCCGCCGTGATGACGCCGACGACGCACAGGATCACCAGCGCGATGACCAGTCCCAGGTTGCGGGCGATGCTGAGCGTGCCGCCGCCGTCCCCCTTCGTGGGGGCGGGCACCGTCAGCGAGGGGTCGTTCTGGAGGGAGGCGCTCACGCGATGTCTTCTTCCTGGATCGGGGGCGATTCGTGCTCGGCGAGGATGCGGTCGAGCACGCCGGAGGCGTCGATGGCGTCGGTCGGGCCGTCGTGGACGACCCGGCCGTCTGCGACGACGAGGACCCGGTCGGACAGCCCGAGCACCTCCTCGATGTCGCTGGAGACGATCACGAGGGCCACGCCGGAGTCGGCGAGCTCCCGGATCAGCGTGTAGATCTCGGCTCGGGCGCCGACGTCGACGCCGCGGGTCGGCTCGTCGAGCAGCAGCACCTTGCACGACCGCAGCAGCCAACGGGCCAGGACGACCTTCTGCTGGTTGCCGCCCGAGAGCGTGCGGATGATGCGGTCGGGATCGTCGGGGCGTACGTCGACGGAGCGGGCGGCCTCATGAGCCGCGCGACGCTCCGCGCCCTCACGCGAGATGCCGTACTGCGCGAACCGGTCGAGGCTCGCCAGCGAGATGTTGCGGTAGACCGCGTCGTCGAGCACGAGGCCCTGCGACTTGCGCTCCTCGGGGCACAGCCCCAGGCCGGCGGAGACGGCAGCCGAGACCGACCCGTTGCGCAAGGTGCGCCCGTCGACGGTGACCGAGCCGGAGCCGGCTCGTCGAGCGCCGTAGATCGTCTCGATGATCTCGCTGCGCCCGGCGCCGACCAGTCCGGCGATGCCGACGATCTCGCCAGGACGTACGTCGAACGACACGTCGGTGAACTCGCGGTCGCGGCTGATCGAGTCGACGCTCAGCAGGGGAGCGACGTCGGGCAGCTCGGCCGTACGCCGGGGGAACACCGACGACACGGTGCGCCCGGTCATGAGCGTGATGAGCTCGGAGGTCGGCGTCTCGCGGGCCGGCAGGTCGGTCGCGACGGTGCGGCCGTCCTTGAGCACCGTGAGCCGGTCGCCGATGCGGCGGATCTCCTCGAGCCGGTGCGAGATGTAGATGATCGCCGCGCCGGACGACCGCAGGTCCTCGACCACGCGGAACAGGCCGTCGACCTCGTCCGGGTCGAGGACGGCTGAGGGCTCGTCCATCACGATGACGCGCGCGTTGCGGGACAGGGCGCGAGCCATCGACACGATCTGCTTGCCGGCGGCGGAGAGGCTGCCCACCTCGCGGGTCGGCCGGATCTCGGGGTGGCCGAGCCGGCGCAGCAGCTCACGCGCCGCGCGGTTCATGTCGCGGTCGCGGGTGACGCCGCCGCGTGCCTTCTCGTGACCGAGGAAGATGTTGTCGGCGACGCTGAGCCCGTCGATGAGGTCGAGCTCCTGGTAGATCGTCGCGATGCCCGTCGCCAGCGCCGCCTGCGGGTCCGAGAAGCTGACCGGCTCGCCCTCCCAGAGGATCGTGCCCTCGTCGACGTCGTGGGCGCCCGACAGGACCTTGATCAGCGTCGACTTGCCGGCGCCGTTCTGCCCGAGCAGGCAGTGCACTTCGCCGGCGCGCACGACGAGGTCGACACCGTCGAGGGCGCGGACGCCGGGGAACTCCTTGACGATGCCGCGCATCTCGAGCAGGGGCTGTGGCATGGCGGTGATGCTAGTCACACGTTTTGTCGTTCGTCAAGCAAAAGTATGATGCTGGTCGGCATACTTGGTTCACAATCGTCATGAAAGGGGGCATGGTTTACTCATGGCCATGACCGTGCCTCCCGCGCTGCCGCCGACCCTCGCCGGCACGGGTGAGCTGTTCCAGCTGCTGCGCGACGGCACCCCTCGTACGCGAGCCGAGCTCGCCCAGCTCTCGTCCCTCGCGCGGTCGACCGTGACCGCGCGGGTCGATGCGCTGCTCGCCTCCGGCCTGCTCGCACCCGTGGGCGAAGCCGCGTCGACCGGCGGCCGCCCGCCCACCCGCTTCGCCCTCAACCGCGACAACCGGGTCGTGCTGGCGATCGACCTGGGCGCGTCGCACGCGAGCGTCGCCGTGACCGACCTGTCCGGTCAGGTGCTCGACGAGAAGACCGTGGACAGCGACATCGCGGACGGCCCCGAGAAGGTCCTCGACCGTGTCACGGCGATCGGTCGCAAGCTGCTGACCGCGATCGACCGCCCGCTCAGCGACGTCGCCGGCGTCGGCATCGGCGTGCCCGGACCGGTCGAACACGCCACCGGCCGGCCCGCGAACCCGCCGATCATGCCGGGCTGGCACGACTTCGACATCCCGGCGCACCTCGGCAAGACGTTCGTCGGTCCCGTCCTCGTCGACAACGACGTCAACCTCATGGCGCTGGGGGAGTACGCCACGTCGTGGCAGTCGGCCCCGCACCTCCTCCTCGTCAAGGTCGCCACCGGCATCGGCGCCGGCATCGTCTCGGACGGCCGGCTCATGCGTGGGGCTCTCGGCTCGGCCGGCGACCTCGGGCACGTGCAGGTCGCCGGAGCCCGGGACGACGTGGTGTGCCGCTGTGGCAACACCGGCTGCCTCGAGGCCGTCGCGGCCGGCCCGGCGATCGCGGCCAAGCTGCGGGAGCGCGGGCTCGACGTCGAGGGCTCGCAGGACATCGTCGATGCGGTCGTCGCCGGCGAGATCGCCGCGCTCCAGGCCGTACGCGAGGCGGGTCGCGACCTCGGCTCGGTGCTGGCGACCTGCGTCAACATGCTCAACCCGTCCGTCATCGTGATCGGCGGCAAGCTCTCAGAGGCCGGGGAGTACCTCCTGGCGGGCGTACGCGAGGTCGTCTACCAGCGTTCGTTGCCGCTGGCGACGCATGACCTGCGGATCGTCAGCACGTCGGCCGCGAGCCGCGGGGGAATCCTCGGCGCGAGCGCCATGGTGGTCGACGCCGTGCTGGCGCCGCGTGCTGTCGACGAGTACGTGGCGAGACAGGCTGCAGCGCAAACGGCCTAGTCAGCCGGGTCCGACGACAGGTGGGGTCGCCCACCTACACTCGACGGGTGATTCGATTCGACAAGGTCACCAAGACCTATCCCGGCCAGAAGCGCGCTGCGCTCGATGCCGTCGACCTGGAGATCGAGAAGGGCGAGTTCGTCTTCCTCGTCGGCTCCTCCGGCTCGGGCAAGTCGACGTTCCTGCGCCTGATCCTCCGCGAGGCCCGGCCGACCACCGGTCGCGTCTATGTTGCGGGCAAGGAGATCAACAAGCTCTCGAGCTGGAAGGTGCCCAAGCTGCGCCGCCAGGTCGGCACGGTGTTCCAGGACTTCCGGCTGCTGCCCAACAAGACCGTGACCGAGAACGTCGCCTTCGCGCTGCAGGTCATCGGCAAGTCGCGCAGCGAGATCAACCGGGTCGTCCCCGAGACGCTGGAGATGGTGGGGCTCGAGGGCAAGGGTCACCGCATGCCCGACGAGCTCTCGGGTGGCGAGCAGCAGCGCGTCGCCGTTGCGCGCGCGTTCGTCAACCGGCCGATGATCCTCATCGCCGACGAGCCCACCGGAAACCTCGATCCCGCGACGAGCGTCGGCATCATGAAGCTGCTCGACCGGATCAACCGCACTGACACCACCGTGGTCATGGCGACGCACGACTCGTCGATCGTCGACCAGATGCGCAAGCGGGTCATCGAGCTCGACAACGGACTCGTCGTCCGTGACGAGGCCCGCGGCATCTACGGCTACCAGAACTAGGAGACGTCGATGCGAAGCACCTTGAGCGAGCTGCGTCAAAGCCTGTCCCGCAACAAGTCCATGACGATCTCATTGGTCGTCACGATGACGGTGTCCCTGCTGCTCGTGGCACTGGGTCTGCTGATCCAGAGCCAGGCCGACCGGACCGAGAAGTACTTCGGCTCCAAGCTCCAGCTGCAGGTCAACCTGTGCACCAAGAACTCGCCGAGCTCCAACTGCCTCGGCGGCGTCGCGACGGACGACCAGAAGAAGGCCGTGCAGCAGGCGCTGCGCGAGAACCCTGAGGTCAAGTCGTTCGACGTCCGTACGCCCAACGACAACTACGAGCGGGCACGGGCGCTTCTCGGCCAGTCCGACAGCGGGCGCAAGCAGCTCGAGACCCTCAGCCCGGACTCGTTCCCCGAGTCCTACTTCGTGACCCTCAAGGACGCCGACAAGTACGACGGCGTCGTCAGCCAGGTTGCCGGGATGGACGGGGTCGGCAACGTCAACTCGCTCAAGAAGCTGCTGAGCCCGCTGTTCGACTTCCTCACCAACATGAAGGTCGGTGCTTGGGCGGTCGCGCTGCTCCTGATCGTCGCGGCGATCCTGCAGGTGTCCAACACGATCCGCATGACGGCATACGCGCGCCGGCGCGAGATCGGCATCATGCGTCTCGTCGGCGCCTCGAGCTGGCACATCCAGCTGCCGTTCGTGCTGGAGTCGCTGATCGCGGCGCTGCTCTCGGCGGCACTGGCCGCTGGGGGCCTGGCCGCGTTCATGTACTTCGTGGTCTACCGCTACCTCCGGCACACCCTGGGTCAACTCACGACGTGGGTGGGCTGGCACGAGGCGCTGGTCGTCATGGGCGGGACGACGTTGCTCGCCCTGGCGCTCGCGCTCGTCCCGACGCTGGTGATGACCCGCAAGTACCTCGACGTCTAGCCACTCCCGGCGGTCAAATGCTTCCCGGTGTGACTGATGTGACGTAAGGTGCGGGAGAGACAACCGACACGTCCTCCCTCCGGGGAGGATCTTCCCCCGAGGTCGAGGTCATGCTTTCCACCACCCGCAGAGCATCGCTGGCGGTGCTGCTGGTCGCAGCACTCATCGCTGCGCTGACGACTCCGTCGTTCGCCGACAAGAGGGATGACCTCGAGAAGCACAAGAAGGACGTCAGCGGCAAGATCGGCGACGCCAAGAAGGACCTCGAGCAGTCGACGAAGCAGTACGCCAACGCGGTGGCTGCCCTCAACCGCGCCCAGGCGAGACTCAACGCCGCCCAGGCCAAGCTCAGCAACACCCGCGGCGCCCTCGCGACTGCGAAGGCACGTGACGCACAGATGCAGGCCAAGCTCATCTCGACCCAGGCCGAGCTCGATGCCGCCAAGGCGCGACTCACCCAGAGCAAGGCCGAGCTGCGCGAGTCCGAGGCCAAGGTGGAGCAGTTCGCGGTCCAGAACATCGAGCAGGGTGACCCGGGCATGCGTGCGTTCAGCGGGCTGCTGCAGGGCGAGGATCCCACCGCGTTCACCGAGCAGATGAGTCTCAACGACGCGGTCAGCGACGACCAGACCGCCACGATGCAGGATCTCGCCGCGACGCGGGTGCTCCTCGAGGTCAAGCGCGACAAGGTGACGAGGCTCCGCAACCAGGTCAAGGTGCAGCGTGAGGCCGCCGCCGCCAACCTCGTACGCAAGCAACAGCTCGAAGCCGCGGCGGCGGACCAGGCGGCCGAGGTCGTCAAGCTGGTCACCGCTCGCAGGGGCGCCCGCTGGACCGCAGCCAAGCTCCGTGCGGAGGACAAGAAGCAGCTCGCCTCGCTGGAGAACGAGCGGGCCCAGACCGAGGCCAAGATCCGGGCACTGACGCCCAAGCAGGTCAAGGACGCCGGCGGCGACGGTGGGGGCACCCTGTCCTACCCGGTCAGCGGCTTCCCGATCACCTCGCCGTACGGCATGCGCTTCCATCCCGTGCTGCACGTCTGGAAGCTGCACGACGGCACCGACTTCGGCGCCCCGTGCGGCACGCCCGTCCACGCCGCTGCTGGTGGCACGGTCCTGCAGACGTACTACAACGGCGGCTACGGCAACCGGATCATCCTCAACAACGGCCGCATGCGCGGCAAGGGGATCGTCACGACGTACAACCACCTGACCCGCTGGACCGTGAGCCCGGGGCAGCACGTCAAGCGCGGCGAGACGATCGGCTACTCCGGCACGACCGGCTACTCGACCGGCTGCCACCTGCACTTCATGGTCCTCGTCAACGGGTCCACCGTGAACCCCATGGGCTGGCTGTAGGAGACCCGTGCCGGTCGTCGAGTCGAGCGTGATCCTCGGAGTCGATCCCGCCACCGCCTTCGCTGTGTCGCAGACGACCGGCGAGACGCGCCTGCGGTGGGACCCGTTCATCCACGAGCAGCACCTGCTGGACGGGGCCACGGCGCCCGCCAAGGGCGTACGCACCGCGACCCGGCACCGCCTCAGGATCCTGCGGATGACCAGCGAGTACGTGTCGTTCAACCCGCCGACCAATGTCGGGATGAAGATGCTCGAGGGACCGTGGTTCTTCGAGTCGTTCGCCGGCGGCTGGCGTTTCGCCCCGGTCTCCGGCGGCGGTGGCACCCGGGCGACCTGGCGCTACAACTTCCGCTGCCGGCCCCGCTGGCTCGCGCCGGTCGTCGAGTGGATCGGCGCCCGGGTGCTGCGCCGCGACATCGATCGCCGGATCGCCGGCTTCGCCCGGGGCTGCACCGATCCCGTGGTGCTGGCGGCCGTACGCCGCTGACTGTCTGCCCGACATGAGAACATGGGTGTGTGGCCAAGGAAACCGGGCGCAAGCTCGTTGCGCAGAACAAGAAGGCGCGCCACGACTTCCACATCGAAGACACGTTTGAGGCCGGACTGGTCCTCACCGGCACCGAGGTGAAGTCGTTGCGTGCGGGTCGCGCATCCCTCGTCGACGGGTTCGGCGAGATCGAGCGCGGCGAGGCGTGGCTGCTGCACGTGCACATCCCGGAGTACACGCAGGGCACGTGGACCAACCACGAGACGCGTCGTCGCCGCAAGATGCTGCTCAACCGGCAGGAGATCGACCGGATCGAGCGGCGTACGTCCGAGAAGGGCCTGACGATCGTCCCGCTCTCGCTCTACTTCAAGGACGGCCGGGCCAAGGT